>JAZJYS010000017.1:0-1738 GCA_040390265.1 Pseudomonadota bacterium
CGATTAATTGCGTATTATTATTTTAATTAAACCTTAAGAGATTAAAACTTAGGTAAAATTCAGCCCTACTTTAACTCGTCATCATCTTCATGTTTACACATCCACAATTTGACCCCATTGCAATTCACATTGGCTCCTTTGGTATTCACTGGTATGGCCTGATGTATTTAGTTGGCTTTTTAGCCTTTCTAGGCTTGGGTAAATGGCAGATTAACAATCGAAAATGGCATGGCTGGACAATACCAATGCTGGATGACGCCCTGTTTTTTGGTGCATTAGGCGTGATTTTAGGTGGCCGCATCGGTTACGTGCTGTTTTACCAATTTAGTTATTTTGCGAAACATCCAGCTGAGATTTTAGCGGTATGGCAAGGCGGCATGAGCTTTCATGGCGGCTTCTTAGGCGTATTAGTCGCGATGTGGATATTTGCGCGCAAATATCACTTAAAGTGGCTCGGCATTATGGACTTTGTCGCGCCACTGGTACCAGTCGGCTTGGGCGCAGGGCGCATGGGTAACTTCATCAATGGTGAGCTGTGGGGCAGGGTCACCAATAGCCAATACGGCATGATATTCCCCAAAGTAGATGGCTTATTGCGCCACCCATCACAACTGTATGAGTTTGGTCTTGAAGGCATTGTGCTGTTTTCAATCTTGTGGATTTACTCAGCCAAACCCCGTGCCACAGGTACGATTTCTGCCGTGTTCTTAATGGGTTATGGCAGCTTTAGATTCTTGGCGGAATTCACTCGCGAACCAGATAACTACTTGGGTTTATTGTCGATGGGCTTGAGTATGGGGCAATGGTTAAGCTTGCCGATGGTGGTATTAGGCATTGTGATGTTCTGGTTGTGCAATAACAACAATAACCGCTACATTTAAACCAACCATCATTCAAACTGAGGCATATTGTGGGTGCGGCATGCGCCAACAATATGCCTTTTACATTAGCAGCAGCGCTTAACGCCTTTCCACTTTTTATCTTGCCATTGCTTAAAGAACTCTTCGCGACTTAATGGCTCACGACTCTCAACTGGTGTATTTTCTTCATGCTGCTCGCTGTGATAATCATGAAAATGCCGCAAATACTGCTCATACGCATCATCACCAGAAAGACGGCGGATGTTTTTCCATAACGTTTTAATGGCATTTAACATTTAATCTCTTACCCAGTTATCATCCAACTGCGTCGCCACATGCGGCACTTCGGTCAGTGGCAACAGCGGCTTACCTGCAAAATAACGATACGTCACATACAACATATCCAGAATCACCACCCAGAGTACGCCCACAAAGAATAGTGTTAAATACGCATCCAGTTGCTGGTTAAATATCAGCTGTGGCGCGACCGCTGCTTTTTCTGGTGGCAACACGCCCGCAGCCAATTTGACAGCCATATCATTCGCCGCTGCAAAAAAGCCCACACGGACATCATCGCTAAAAATCTTTTGCCATGCCGCCGTGCTGGTGATGATAATCAACCAAACCAGTGGCACGCCAGTAATCCATGCATATTTAAGCTTGCCGGACTTCACCAAAATACCGGTAGCTACACATAAGGCAATAGCCGCGAGCATTTGGTTCGCAATGCCAAATAACGGCCATAAAATATTTACACCACCGTTCGGATCAATCACACCGATATACAAAAAGTAGCCCCAACCTGCTACCACTAGCGCACTGGTGAATATCACAGAAGGCATCCATGAAGTTTGACCGATTTTAGGCCAGATATTGCC
>JAZJYS010000017.1:1838-6062 GCA_040390265.1 Pseudomonadota bacterium
CTTTCGAGCAACATAGCGCCGTAACCGATCATGCGAATATCACGCTCATTCGCCAGCAGCTTAGGCGTAGTGCCAGAGGCAATCAGGGCGTGAAAACCAGAAATCGCTCCGCAAGCAATGGTAATAAACACAAACGGAAATAGCTTGCCGCCAAAAATAGGCCCAGTACCATCGGTAAACTGGGTGAGTGCCGGCATGTGTACGTGCGGTTGTAAAATGATCATCGCCACCGCCAATAAGGTAATAGTGCCAATTTTCATAAACGTAGACAGATAATCGCGTGGCGCCAGCAACAGCCATACCGGCATCACCGCCGCCGCAAAGCCATAGGCAATAATCATCCAAGCCAGCGTTAAACCTTCGTGGTCGAACAGGCTGCGTAGGCCGTCATGATGATCTATCCAGCCACCGCCAACCACCGCAAGTAACAGCAACACCACGCCTAATGTTGAGGCTTCCAGCACACGACCCGGGCGAAAGTTGCGCATATAAAAGCCAACGATCATGGCGATAGGAATCGTCGCCGCTACGGTAGAAGTCGCCCACGGGCTGTGCTTCATAGCATTCACCACCACCAAGCCCAGCACTGCAATCAGAATAATCATGATTAAAAACGTGCCGATGAGCGCTGCCGCGCCACCGATTGGACCAATCTCATCACGGGCCATTTGTCCCAAACTGCGGGCATTGCGACGCGTTGATAAAAACAGCGTCACCATGTCTTGCACTGCACCACCAAGCACCGCGCCTATCAATATCCACAATGTACCGGGCAAATAACCGAATTGTGCCGCCAAAGTCGGGCCAACCAAAGGGCCGGGGCCGGCAATCGCTGCGAAATGATGTCCGAACACCACCCATTTATTGGTGGGAATAAAATCACGGCCATTGTCCAAACGCTCAGCAGGTGTAGCGCGGGTTTCATCCACAGCCAAGACGGTGGCCGCAATCCAGGCCGCATAAAATCGGTACGCAATCGCATAGATACACAATGCCGCGGCAATAAACCATAAGGCACTGATGCTTTCGCCACGATTCATGGCAATTGCACTCACTGCCGTTGCGCCAAGTAGCGCCACTGCCAACCATATGATGATTTTTAAATTTTTATGCATGTTAATGTAACCAACCAAGGACGATGTTAAATGACAATGTTAAGTAACGACGTAAGTATAAATCAGACGGACAAGGATGCGCCTAAAACAGCCACCAGCCTAGCCATGTTGCTGAAACCTGCAGAATCAGGCCAAGAATCACAGGCCTTGCAAAGGCTTTACCGCCGCTAATGACGGATGCAACCGCCTTAGAGGCCACATTCACTGTAAACGCAACCAGAATCGGAATCACCGCGCTCTCAGGACTCAGCTTACCGGCCGCCGCCAATGATGCCACAGAAATAGTCGACGCATGTACATCTGCCAGCCCAGCCAAACCAGAAGCCACCACCAAGCCTGCCTGACCAAACCAGCCCTTCAATGCGGCTGAGACCATAAGCACCAAGGCGATCATAGCCGCCAGCGTCAGCGCTGTTTTAACGCTAAATGAGCGGTTAAGATTATTCATTTCACTGCCATTTTCATGAAATGAATTTAAGGTCACCACCAAGCCATAAGCGGCAACCGTAACTCCGCCAAAAATAAGTGGGAACATCAGCGCGTGCAAGGTAGCAGGGCTCGTTGCCACCAGCAACATAACTAACAGCAATATCGTTGATAAACTTGATAATGTAGCGCCGGCCACCGCTGACCCCATCAGCTCCGGCGTTTTTCGGGCGCGTTCACCCATCGCGCCTATGGTGGCAATGCTAGACACAAAACCTGACACCAAGCCGACAATAGGTAAACCGATTCGACCGCCTAGCCAACGTAACGCAAGATGACCGAGCGCGCCAATCAGCATCACCAGAATGACAATCAACCAAAGATTACGCGGGTTAATGGCATCGAATGGCCCAATAAACTCATTTGGCACTAGCGGCAATATGATGAGCGTAGCGGCGGCCAGAATCAGAAAATCAATCATTTCGTCTTTAGTAATCGCCGCCCGCACAAAGCCGTGGATAGGCTCTTTAGAGGCCAGTAGTATTGCTGCACTTACGGCAAGGCTTGCTGCCAGAGATGGTGCGCTTATCGCCAACCCGCCTAGCAACACGGTAAAAATCAGTGTAATTTCAGTGGTTAAACCCGGGTCTTGATCGCGTCGCACAAAATAAGAGGTGGCAGAAAAAATCGTCACACATAAAATAGATACCACCAACAACCAGAAATTAACGATAGTGCTAACCGCGCCTAACAGTGCCGCAATCGTAAAAGTACGAATACCCGCGGCCGCTTTTTCATTCTCTGCACCTTTCTTACGCTCACGATCAGCGCCGATAAGAAGCCCAATACCAAGTGCGACTGCCAGATTAAGCCAGAGAGCGTTATCAACAAGCATGTGACTTTCCTAAATAAATTTCAATCTACAATAAACCGCGCTCAACGAATGACAGCGTCGTATTCCCAGCCACGATAAAATGATCCAGCACTCGGACATCCACCAGCGCCAAGGCTTGTTTCAACTGCTGGGTCAACAGCTCGTCTGCCTGACTCTGCTGCGCAAGCCCTGAAGGATGATTGTGCGCAAATATCACGCTAGCAGCATTGTGGTGCAACGCGCGTTTTACAACCTCTCTAGGGTAAACGCTGGTTTGCGTCAGCGTACCGCTGAACATTTCTTCAGTGCATACAATTCTGTTTTGCGCATCTAAAAACAGTACCACAAACACTTCGCGCGTTAAACCACCGAGTCTCAGGCACAGATAATCTCGCACCTGCTGTGGTGAACTGAGAATATCCTTAAGCTGCATTTGCTCGTTAAGTGCGCGGCGGCTCATTTCAAAAATAGCCTGTAGCTGCGCGTATTTACTACTGCCGATGCCATTCACCTGCGTCAACTCGCTTAACTGCGCTGCGAAAATACCATTTAAACTACCAAACTGCGTCAGCAGATCACGCGCCAAATCGACTGCACTTTTGCCAGTAACTCCTACGCGTAAAAAAATGGCGAGCAATTCCGCATCAGACAAGGCCTCTACGCCAAGCTCCAATAATTTTTCACGCGGACGCTCACTTGCAGGCCAATCGGTAATCGCCATTTAGTGGCCTCCACTCAATTTTAGCCAACCGATTTCTTGCGCGGTCTTTTCACCTACGACTGTCTGTTTAAGGCTTTTCGGTATCTCCGCTCTGACCTCGCTCATGGGTACGCGTCCCCCCATCAGTTCCGCAAAGCTTTGTGGATAAAGAGGCGCCTTATCCGGCTCGGCAAAGCCCTCTGGGTAGACAGGCAAAGTGGTGCTTAAATCATATTTATCGGTGGCATTGAGCGTGTGCAACAACTCATGTGCCAGAATCACCAAATTTTGTTTAGCATAGCTACGATCACCAAACAGATTCACACGCCCTATGCGGCCTTTATTCAGCGCAGTTGAATGACTCAATATCGGACTAGTTTCAGGGTTGTAATACAGTAGATACAAACGAATATCAGGCTTAACGCTTACCTTTGGGCTGTGCTGCCAGGCAAAAAACCTAAACTTCAAGCTCCAGATGATGTTAGTCAGCATACTGCCGCCTTTAGTCGGTGCGGGTGGAACTGCCTCTATTTGTGCGCCTAATTGCACTTCGATAGGTCGGCGTAACCCCAAATGATACGGTTCAGCTTCAGTAGCAAAGTATTCGGCAACCGGCTCAAAGTCTTCTCGCGTCAAAGTACGCAAGTACTCGCTCACTTTAGGACTACCATCGGCATTGACCGGGTACACCGCGACATAAAGATTATGCTTCCAAGCCAAGTCGGCTTTATCCAACCAGGTTTGCTGTACCACAGTTGCCAGAATCAGCAGCAAAACGGCTATTCGTAATTTACGCCACATAGATTTTCCAACCAAGACTTTTCCAAATAGATGATTAATCCTTCGGAGTCATTTTCGTATTAAAATGAAAGCATTACATACATCTTAGCAAAAATGCAAAAAAACAAATCATTAGCGCCTAAATCCTTGCTGCTAGGCATCACTGGCGGCATTGCCGCGTACAAAGCCGCGGTATTAGTACGCCTGTTAATTAAAGCCGGCTTTGATGTACAAGTGGTCATGACGCAAGCCGCTTGCCAGTTCATCACCCCAGTCACCATGCAAGCCCTGTCTGGCAAGCCCGTGTTTATTGACATGTGGGACAGCAG
>JAZJYS010000018.1:0-3322 GCA_040390265.1 Pseudomonadota bacterium
CGTTGCTTAACTGCTTGACGAGCACGTTTTCTTGCTTGTGCGGTATTTGCCATTTGATTTTCCTAAAAGCTATTCAAAATACGAAGCCCATAATAATAGCTATTTTATAAAAACAATGCAAGTTAATATCGTGTAAATATCATGGCTAATTGCAGCGATATGACGGTCGTCATGATAAAATCACGCAATATGTTGTTAATAAACTATTTTTTCATCAAAAATCATAACACTTTCTTAAGTATTCAAGCATGAATCTACTCAAGGCGCTGGCTAAAGTCGGCAGCATGACTTTTGTTTCGCGTATATTAGGTTTTGTGCGCGACACCCTGATTGCCCGCGTGTTTGGCGCCGGCATGTTGAGCGACGCTTTTATTGTTGCGTTCAAAATTCCTAATTTATTACGCCGTATTTCAGCAGAAGGTGCATTTAGCCAAGCCTTCGTGCCTATTTTAGCTGAGTATAAAAGTCAGCGCAGTTTCGATGATACGCATCACCTGATTAATCGTGTTGCCACTTGGTTAGGTTTGATTCTCGTTGTGGTTACCTTGCTCGGTATGCTGGCTGCACCTTGGATTGTGACCTTGATAGCACCTGGCTTCAGGACTGACGTTGCAAAAATGCAGCTCACAGTTGAATTGCTGCGTATCACTTTCCCTTATATATTCTTTATCTCGCTGGTTTCTATGGCTGGCGGTGTGCTGAATACTTAT
The DNA here is from genome assembly GCA_040390265.1 of Pseudomonadota bacterium. Taxonomy (GTDB): domain Bacteria; phylum Pseudomonadota; class Gammaproteobacteria; order Burkholderiales; family Methylophilaceae; genus Methylotenera. The sequence goes on from JAZJYS010000018.1 coordinate 711, forward strand.
AACAAGTTCGGCATTCCGGCTTTTACGCCCGTATGGCTAAACGTTTCAATGATTGCGGCGGTACTGTTTTTTGCTGATCATTTTGCAGAGCCTATCAAGGTGTTGGCTTGGGCGGTATTCTTTGGCGGATTCTTACAGCTGATGTTCCAAGTGCCATTTCTAAAGCAAGTCGGACTATTGCCTAGGTTTGACCTGCACTCGGGTGATGACGGTGTGTGGCGTATTCTGAAGCTCATGGGGCCTGCAGTATTGGGCGTATCCGTAGCGCAGATTTCCATGATTACCAATACGATTTTTGCTTCGTTTTTGGATACGGGTAGTGTGAGCTGGCTATACTATGCCGACAGGCTTATGGAGTTTCCTACTGGCGTGCTAGGCGTGGCGCTAGGGACGATATTGTTGCCTAGCCTGTCTAAAGCGTATGCGGGTAGCGATGAGCGTGAATATTCGCAATTGCTGGATTGGGGCTTGCGCTTAACCTTTATTCTAGCCGCGCCAGCAGCCGTTGCTTTGGCGGTATTAGCCGCACCGCTGGTAATTGCATTATTCCATTACGGTAAATTTACGCCGTTAGATGCGGCAATGACCGAGCAAGCGCTTATCGCTTACAGTATCGGTTTATTAGGTCTGATCCTGGTCAAAATACTGGCGCCGGGCTTTTATGCGCGCCAGAATATTAAAACTCCAGTGAAAGTCGCAATATTTACACTGATCGTGACGCAGTTGATGAATGGCTTATTCATATTTGTATTGCCGTTGAAGCATGCGGGCTTGGCTTTGGCTATTGGTTTGGGCGCTTGCCTCAATGCAGGCTTGCTGTTTTACCATTTGCGCAAGGCGAATATTTATCAGCCGCAGCCCGGCTGGCTACTATTTTTACTTAAACTCTTGCTGGCATTAAGTGTGATGGGTGTAGCGCTCTACTTTGCGATGGGCGACACCAGTGCATGGTTGCACTTTGGTTTAATGAAGCGCCTGCTATATCTAAGCGGTTTGGTGGTTTTAGGTGGCGTTAGTTATTTTGCTACGTTGATGTTACTGGGCTTCCGTCCGCGTGACTATATTCGTCGAGTGAATCGGTAATGCAAGTATTTCGTTATATTCCGCATGTATTGCAGCCACCGAGCGCATTAGCCATTGGTAATTTTGATGGCATGCATTTGGGGCATCAGGCTTTATTGTCAAAATTGACACAGACCGCGAAAACGTTGAATCTAAGCTCTGCAGTTATGACGTTTGAGCCGCATCCGCGTGAGTTTTTTACGCCGGAAAGTGCGCCAGCGCGCTTGTGTTCATTGCGTGAAAAGCTCGAACATTTTGCTGAGACTGGCGTTGAGCGTGTTTATTTATGCCACTTCAATAAGCGTTTTGCCAAAGTGACGGCAGAGGCGTTTATGCAAAATATTTTGCGTGACGCGCTTAATGCGCAAGCCATTTTAGTGGGTGAGGATTTTAGGTTCGGCGCTAAGCGCGCCGGCTCTACTCAAGATTTTGTTGATGCTAAGTTTAATTTGGTCAGTCTGCCGCAGGTGGATTTGGCTACGGCTGATTTAAAGGCGGAGCGGGTTTCGAGTACACGCGTGCGTTTGGCATTGGCGACGGGTGATTTGAAGCACGCTGCGGCGCTATTGGGCCGCCCTTATAGTGTGAGTGGCAAGGTTGTGCATGGTGCAAAGCTGGGGCGGCAGTTAGGCTTTCCCACTGCGAATGTGCACATGCGCCATGAGCGTCCCGCATTGACCGGTGTTTATGCGGTAAAATTGAACGGTTTGAATGCTGTCGCCAATTTGGGTGTGCGCCCCACAATTGCTGGTTTGCCAAAGTTAATCTTAGAAGTGCATGTGCTGGATTTTAGTGGCGATTTATATGGCAAGCATGTGCATGTGGCGTTTTTACGTAAGATACGTGACGAAATGAAGTTTGAAGGTTTAGATGCATTAAAGGCGCAGATTGCCGCCGATGTTGAAGTTGCGCGAGATTTTTTTATTGCCCAAGAATAATACTGGGATTAAGTGCTGGTTTAAGTGCTGGCTAAATTAGGGTTTGGATTGCGAAATGACTGAAGAAATAAAATACAAATTAAATTTACCTGAAACCACATTCCCAATGCGGGGTGATTTGGCTAAGCGTGAGCCAGCGTGGTTGCAACAATGGCAAGATAAACAGCTTTACCAAAGAATTCGTAAAGCACGCGCAGGCGCTAAAAAATTCATTCTGCATGATGGTCCGCCGTATGCCAATGGCGATATTCATATCGGTCATGCGGTGAATAAAATCTTAAAAGACATTATCGTTAAATCTAAAACCATGAGCGGCTTTGATGCGCCGTATGTGCCGGGCTGGGATTGCCACGGTCTGCCGATTGAGCTGATGGTAGAAAAAACGCACGGCAAAAATATCGACCCTGCCAAGTTCCGCGAACTGTGCCGCGAATATGCCAAAGAGCAAGTTGAGCGTCAGAAAAAAGACTTCATTCGTTTGGGCGTACTGGGCGATTGGAATAATCCTTATCTGACTATGGACTTCAAAACAGAAGCCGACATCATGCGTGCGCTGGGCGACATCTATAAAAATGGCTATCTCTACCAAGGCAGTAAACCAGTGCATTGGTG
>JAZJYS010000019.1:0-7775 GCA_040390265.1 Pseudomonadota bacterium
CATCCTAATGTTGCTCTTACGGCTATTACTTCACGTGGCGAGGCGGGTTTGCCGGTGGCAGACATGTTTCCTAGTTTGCGTGGTTATGTGGATTTAGTCTTCACCGATCCAGCGAAGGCCAATTTAGGTGATTGTGATGTGGTGTTCTTTGCTACGCCTAATGGTATTGCTATGCAGCAGACCCGTGAACTGTTGGCTCAGGGCGTGCGAGTGATTGATTTGGCTGCAGATTTTCGTATCAAAGATATTCCAACTTGGGAAAAGTGGTATGGTATGACGCATGCTTGCCCCGAGTTGGTTGCAGAAGCCGTTTATGGTCTACCTGAACTGAATCGTTCGGCTATCAAAGCTGCCAAATTGGTGGCGAATCCTGGTTGTTATCCTACGGCCGTACAACTAGGTTTTATGCCGTTATTGGAGACTGGTGTCGTCGATGCTAGCTATTTGATTGCTGATGCTAAGTCGGGCGTGAGTGGCGCGGGTCGTAAGGCTGAGGTGCATAGCTTATTTTCTGAGTCAGCGGATAATTTCAAAGCTTATGGCGTGAGCGGGCATCGGCATTTGCCAGAGATCAGTCAAGGTTTAACGTCTATGGCTAATGCGCAGGTAGGTTTTACTTTTGTGCCACATTTGACACCGTTGATTCGTGGCATTCATGCTACTTTGTATGCCAAATTAACCAAGCCAGTGGATTTGCAGGCGCTTTATGAAGCACGTTATGCAGATGAGCGTTTTGTTGATGTGTTGCCAAAAGGAGCGCATCCGGAAACTCGTTCGGTACGTGGTTCTAATATCTGTAGAATTGCTGTGCATCAGCCACAGGGTAGTGACGTTGTCGTGATTCTTTCAGTGATTGATAATTTGGTGAAAGGTGCGGCAGGACAAGCGGTACAAAACATGAATATCATGTTTGGATTCACCGAGAGTGCTGGATTAGAAATCGTACCACTTTTACCATAAAATGGTGTTGCAAGCTCAATGAAACCGGTCAGAAGGCGCATTAGGCGGCATTTTGGTTTAACAGCCAAACAAGTCGCTGTGCGTTCACAGCGCCCATGGTATTTTCAGTGGATGGTTACAGCAATGTTGCTGTTGGCAGGTTACTTTACTGCTTACTGGCAATTTGCAGTTGGTGGAGAAGATGTTGGTGCCAAATTAAGGCAGGCGATATTTGAAGGCCAAAGTTTGCAAACTAAGGTCATCCAATTAGAGCGGCAGCTACAAATTGAGCAGGTGGCACAGCACAACCTAGAAAAAGAGTTGAATGTGGTACAAGACGAAAATATACATATCAAGGAAGACTTACTTTTTTACAAAAGTATGGTGAATGGTAAAAAGCGATCAAATAGATAATCCGAGTAAGCAGACTGTATAATTGATATGACGAGAATATTAGGCCAATGAATAATTGCGGGAATCAATATGTTTTTTAAGAAAAGCAATAAACTGCAGAATAGCATTGATACGCTCATTGGTGCGGATACACGTATCGAGGGTGATGTACATTTTTCTGGAGGTTTACGCGTTGATGGCGCTATTCGAGGTAATGTGAGTGAACCAAATGCGAGTCCAAGTACTCTCATACTCAGTGAACACGGTCGTGTTGAAGGTGCAATAAATGCCTCAAAGATTGTCATTAACGGTAAGGTTGTAGGCCCAGTTAAATCTAATCAATTTATAGAATTACAGGCTAAAGCGCGTATTACTGGCGATGTTTATTACAAGTCACTTGAAATGCATACAGGCGCCGTCATAGAAGGTAAGTTGGTTTATTTGGGTGACCAGTCGCAAGATACAGTACAAAATACCGAAAACGATACACATTAGTAGCAGTGAAAGCTCACGATTAGTGGCAATGAATTTTATTGAAAATTTTAGGAGTACATGATGACAGCAGTTGCAGATTTACAAGAAGTTGAAATGCCAGCACCATTGATTTTTACGGATAATGCGGCTAAAAAAGTGAAAGAACTAATTGAAGAGGAAGGCTCGCCAGATCTTAAGCTTCGTGTATTTGTGAGTGGTGGTGGTTGTTCAGGCTTTCAGTATGGATTCACTTTTGAGGAAGAAGTGAATGATGATGATACACAAGTGCAAAAAGACACTGTGACTTTGTTAATTGATCCGATGAGTTTGCAATATTTGATGGGCGCTGAAATTGACTATCAAGATAGTTTACAAGGCTCTCAATTTGTTATCCGTAACCCGCAGGCAACGACTACTTGTGGTTGTGGTTCTTCTTTCTCTGTATAGAGTTGTTTTAGAATTAAAAAAGCCAAGCATATGCTTGGCTTTTTTAATTCTGTAAATCATGTGAGGTGATTCATTTAAATTTTTTAGCGTTCACTTATCGGAATAAAGTCCCTACGCTCGTTTCCTGTATAGAGTTGGCGAGGACGTCCAATTTTGTGGTTTTCATCTGAAATCATTTCGCTCCACTGCGCAACCCAGCCTGCCGTTCTGGCTAACGCAAAGATGGCAGTAAACATTGAGTTTGGTATGCCCATTGCCCGCATGACTATGCCGCTGTAGAAGTCGACATTCGGGTAGAGTTTGCGTGATACAAAGTATTCATCTTCGAGCGCAATTTTTTCAAGTTCCATTGCCAATTTAAACATCGGGTCGTCGTGTAAGCCAAGCTCATCAAGCACTTCGTGGCAAGTGGTACGCATAATTTTGGCGCGAGGATCCATATTGCGATACACCCTATGACCAAAGCCCATTAGGCGGAAGTTGTCAGTCTTATCCTTCGCACGTTTAATAAATTCACCGATGCGTGAAATGTCACCGATTTCTTCCAACATTTTCAAGGTGGCTTCGTTTGCTCCGCCGTGGGCTGGTCCCCAGAGCGATGCGATGCCTGCGGAAATGCATGCAAATGGGTTTGCGCCACTTGAGCCAACTAGTCTGACGGTTGAAGTTGATGCATTTTGCTCATGGTCGGCGTGTAAAATTAAGATGCGCTCAAACGCTTTGGCTAATACAGGGTTAGGTGTGTATTTTTCGCAAGGTGTGGCAAACATCATATGCATGAAATTCTCAGCATAATTGAGATGATTTTGCGGATACATAAAGGGTTGACCCAAGTTGTACTTGTAACTCCAAGCCGCAATCGTTGGGACTTTTGCTAGTAAGCGGTGCGCTGAAATTTCACGATGTTTTGGGTCGCGAATATCCATTGAGTCAAAATAGAATGCAGATAGAGAGCCTACAACCCCGACCATTACTGCCATTGGGTGTGCATCACGTCTAAATCCGCGAAAGATATTGTTAAGCTGATCATGCAGCATGGTGCTGCCATTGATGGTGTCTGTGAACTGCAGTTTTTGCTCTTGATTTGGAAGTTCACCATGCAATAGCAGATAAGAAACTTCCATGAAGTTACAGTGTTCCGCTAGTTGTTCAATTGGGTAGCCGCGATAATAAAGCAGGCCTTGTTCGCCATCAATAAAGGTGATGTTGGAGTCACATGCTGCTGTGGACATAAAGCCAGGGTCGTAAGTAAATACACCATGTTTTCCTAGGTTGCGTATGTCGATTACGTCATTACCTAGGCTCCCAGAAAGTACTGGCAACTCAATGGGTGCTGCACCGTTATCAAAAGTAAGTATGGCTTTAGTCGGTTTATTCATTATGGCTGGTCTTGTTGAGTTTAATCATCGTTGGTAGCAATTATACTTTATTGATGCGATTAAATGCTCGACCACGCTCTATTCAGTTAGTGTTGGTAAATTGCACCCAGTATCCGTGCGCCTTTTGCACCCGTTACGGCTGGCAGGTTGGCGGTTTGTTTATGTAGGCATTGTTTGGCAAGCCATGCAAATGCAATGGCTTCGACCCAATCGACGCCAATGCCTAGTGTGTCAGTCGTAGTTACTTTTTTGTCACCAAATAAGGTTTGGAGGCTGTGCTGTAGCAAGTGGTTATGTGCGCCACCGCCGCATAGGTAAATTTCGTCTACACTTTTGCAATTAGTTAGCAACGCATCATAAATCGTGTGTGCTGTAAGTGTTGTGAGCGTACGTGCAACATCTTCGGCAAAATAGGCTTTGTCAGATAGTAATGCAGCAAGCCAGCTGTCGTTAAATAAGTCGCGACCAGTGCTTTTGGGAGGAGGCAGCGAGAAATAAGGCTCAGCGAGCATTATGGATAGCAGCGGTTCGATGACTTTCCCGGTGCTTGCCCATGTGCCGTTGGCGTCATAATCCAGATTCTTATGTTGCTTGATCCAAGCATCTAGCAGCATGTTGCCCGGACCAGAGTCAAAGCCAAACACCTCGCCATTTGAACCAAGGTAGGTGATATTGGCGATGCCGCCGATATTAATCAGCGCTCGATTGGTTTCAGAGTCAGCAAACACTGCTTGATGAAATGCGGGTACAAGCGGCGCACCTTGTCCGCCAGCGGATATGTCGCGGCTTCTAAAGTCTGCAACGACATCAATATTGGTAAGCTCGGCAAGTAATGTGGGATTGCCAATTTGTAAGGTAAAGCCAATGCCATCTTCAAAACCAGGTCGGTGTCTGATGGTCTGGCCATGACAGCCAATGGCAGTAATGCTGGAGGCGGAAATTGATGCGGTCGCTAGTAGTTGATTAACCGCTTCAGTGTAGAGTAGCGCTAATTGATTGCTGATGAGTTGAGTCGCTTCTAATTCATTCTCAGTTGGGTGTTGTAGCGCCAAAATTTTAGCGCGTAATGCTTGCGGATATGGTTTGAAGTACGTGTGTAATAGTTTTGGGGCTGGGTTAAAGTCCACTATTGCAACATCAACGCCGTCAAGGCTGGTGCCTGACATTAGGCCTATAAACAATTCATTAGCCATGGCGTTGAGTTCGCTCTGTTTATTCTAGTGCCGCAATATTGCTGGTACCGAGTAGCATAAGTTGAGCATTTAATTGATTGCTGATGGCGTCGAATTTAGCTTTATCATGGACTGCAATTGGACTGGCTTTTGGTAGGGCGACCGTCATCGGGTCACGGTGCTGGCCATTCAGTAGGAACTCATAATGCAGGTGCGGGCCTGTAGCAAGGCCCGTCATGCCGACAAAGCCAATAATGTCGCCTTGTGCCACTTTTTCGCCACGGTGCAATCCTGCGGTAAAGCGAGATAAATGGCCGTAAACGGTACTTATGCCATTGGCGTGTTTTAGTACGATTACATTGCCATAGCCACCTTTTTGACCGACAAAATCAACTACTGCATCGGCAGAAGCTTTGATGCGCGTGCCGGTTGGAGCGGCCATATCTACGCCTTTGTGTGCCCTCATAGTTTGTAGAACCGGATGAAAGCGCCCTAAGCTAAAGCCGGAGCTGATACGGGTAAATTCTAATGGCGAACGTAAAAATGATTTATGCAGACTTTTGCCTTCAGGTGTGTAGTAATGCATTTCATTTTCAGCATCACGATAGCCAACAGCGCGGTAGGTTTTGCCGTTGTTAATAAATTCAGCGGCTAACACATCGCCAGTTTTAACCAGCTCACCTTGGTCGTAACTGCCCTCATAAATCACATTAAAGTGGTCGCCGCGGCGCAAGTCTGTGTGAAAATCAATATCGCTCTCAAACATTTCAGCGACTTGTATCGCAATATGGTCTGGAATGTTGGCGTCATCTGTTGCGCCAAATAGTGAGCTTTTGATTTCAGCTGATTTTAATATTGGTCGCACTTCAAGCTGGTGTGTTACTTTGCTTGCTTCATAGCCGGACTCAGTTTTTTTGACTGTAATGAATTGGTTGGTATCGAGTTGATATTCAAGCGAAATCAAGTTCCCATCAGCATCGGTTTGCGCCTCAATGGAATGGTTAGGTTTTAATGAGCTTGCAATCTCATTGGCAACACTATTGCTACGGACATATTCGATAGCGTCACGATTGCGAATGTTTAATCGAGATAACAGGCTATATAAAGTGTCATCACGACGAATGTGGTCTTCATACCAAAAATTTTGTTCGGCAGTTTGATTTACTGTGTTTTCAATGGCCGGAATGGCGACTTCTTCTGTAATCATGGCTGTTGCAATATTGCCCGTTAATGTTTGGGGTGCAATACCAAAAGCCGCGTAAATGCCAAATAATGGCAAGCAGGAAATCGCTAAAATCCAGCGTAGTTTAAGCTTGCGTTCAGCTTTACTGGTATTTTGCGCTAAAATAGAAGCTTGTTTTGAGTTCTTGTTAGCAGAAGAATGGGATGGTAAGTTGTTTTGACTAAGCTCGTTGATATCCACGGGCTACCCTTTTTAAAAGATTCATGCGATTGTGGATGTTAACAGAAAACTCAATTAAAACAAGGCTAATTCCCAGATTCTATTAAATGGGTTAAGTGAAATTTAAGGACAAAAAGACGTGAATATTGACATCAATCAGCAACTCGCCGTGATTAAGCGTGGCGCAGACGAGCTTTTAATTGAGGCCGATTTGGTTGAAAAGCTAAAAACTGGTAAGCCACTCAGGATTAAGGCGGGTTTTGACCCGACAGCGCCTGATTTGCATTTAGGTCATACGGTGCTGATTAATAAGCTACGTCAGTTTCAGGATTTAGGGCATCAGGTATTGTTCTTGATCGGTGATTTCACTGGCATGATTGGCGATCCAACAGGTAAAAGCACTACGCGCCCACCGTTGACTGCTGAGCAAGTGCAGGAGAATGCCAAGTCTTACACCGCTCAAGTTTTTAAGATACTTAAGCCAGAGCAAACTGAAGTGGTATTTAATTCTACGTGGCTTAATGAATTGGGCGCTTCAGGCATGTTGAAACTGGCGGCAAGTCACACGGTCGCGCGCATGCTAGAGCGTGATGATTTTTCTAAAAGATATAAGTCAAATCAGCCGATAGCTATTCATGAGTTTTTGTACCCATTGTTGCAAGGCTATGACTCTGTCGCGCTGAAAGCTGATTTAGAGTTAGGTGGCACGGATCAAAAATTCAATCTGCTAATGGGGCGTGAGCTACAAAAGCAGGCTGGACAAAGCCAGCAATGCGTACTTACCATGCCATTGTTAGAGGGGTTGGATGGTGTCAATAAAATGTCTAAATCACTTGGCAACTATATAGGTATTGCAGAAGCGTCTGAAGTGATTTTTGCCAAAATCATGTCTATTTCAGATGAGTTGATGTGGCGCTATATAGAGTTGCTGTCATTTGAGTCTTTAGAAACCATTGCGTGTTGGAAATCTGATGTGGCCGCAGGTGCGAATCCTCGTGATATTAAAGTAACCTTTGCACAGGAAATCGTCGCCCGTTTTCATAGTCAGGCTGATGCAGAAAAAGCGTTGATTGACTTTCAGACACGCTCAAAGGGCGGCATTCCTGATGATGTGCCAGAAATCACTGTGACTATAGATGCTGAAAATATTGGTGTTGCCCAGCTGTTGAAATTGGCCGGCTTGGTAGCCAGTACATCAGAGGCGTTTAGAGCTATAGAGCAAGGTGGCGTTAAGTTGGATGGTGAAAAGGTTGCTGACAAGGCACATTTGCTTGTTAAGGGGATTAGTGTTGTTGCGCAAGTTGGTAAGCGAAAGTTCGCAAATGTAACAATTGTGTAACAGGCGAAATTCGGGCTTGACCAAACTCTGTCAGCCTGTAGAATGCGCACCTCGCTGACGAACAGTGTTAGCGAGAAGTAGTAAGAAGTAGTTGTAAAAGTGTTGCGGCAACGTCAATAAATGATAAATCTGAAATTTTAAAATTTATAGTTGACGGGAGCGAAAAGCTCTATATAATGCGCACCTCGCTGACGAACAGTGTTAGCGAGAAGCAGTAAGAAGTGGTGGTA
>JAZJYS010000020.1:0-30007 GCA_040390265.1 Pseudomonadota bacterium
ACGTGCTGCCGCAACAGGTATCTACGATATTCGTGGTGCAGGTTCAAAACGCAAACTGCCGCACTTTGATGACTTACTATTCCTAGGTGCATCAGTCAGCCGTTATCCATTAGAAGGCTACCGTGAGAAATGCGGTACTGATGTAGTTTTAGGCACACGCCATGCTAAAAAACCAATTCATTTAAAAACGCCAGTGACGATTGCTGGTATGAGTTTTGGTTCATTGTCTGGCCCAGCTAAAGAATCATTAGGTCGTGGTGCAACAGCTGCTGGCACCAGTACAACGACTGGTGATGGTGGTATGACACAAGAAGAACGTGGTCACTCTACTACACTAGTTTATCAATACCTGCCTTCACGTTACGGTATGAATCCAGACGATTTACGTAAAGCAGACGCAATTGAATTAGTGATTGGTCAAGGCGCTAAACCAGGCGGCGGCGGTATGTTGCTCGGTCAAAAAATTACAGCACGCGTTGCAAAAATGCGTTGCTTACCAGAAGGTATCGACCAACGTTCATCATGTCGCCACCCTGACTGGACAGGCCCAGATGATTTGGAAATTAAAATCGCTGAACTACGCGAAATTACTGACTGGGAAAAACCAATCTACGTGAAAATCGGTGCGACACGCCCTTATTTTGATGTGGCGCTTGCTGTTAAAGCCGGTGCAGATGTAGTGGTGCTAGATGGTATGCAAGGCGGTACCGCGGCTACGCAAGAAGTGTTTATCGAGCACGTAGGCTTGCCTATCCTGTCTGCGATTCGTCCTGCAGTAAAGGCACTGCAAGATCTTGGCGTATATCGTAATGGTAAAGATAGTGTGCAGTTGATTGTTTCTGGCGGGATTCGTAATGGTGCCGACGTTGCCAAGGCAATTGCCCTAGGTGCTGATGCGGTAGCTATTGGTACAGCAGCTTTAATTGCATTGGGTGACAATGATCCGCATCTGGAAGCCGAGTACAACAAGTTAGGCACAACGGCTGGTGCTTATGATGATTGGCACGAAGGTAAGGATCCTGCCGGTATTACCACTCAGGATCCTGAGTTGATGAAACGTGTAGATCCAATTAAAGCTGGTCATCGCTTGGCTAATTACATCGCAGTGATGACCATGGAAGCACAAGTCGTTGCACGTGCTTGTGGTAAATCGCATTTGCATAACCTTGAACCAGAGGATTTGGTGGCATTAACCATCGAAGCTTCAGCAATGGCACAAGTGCCACTGGCCGGTACTAACTGGATTCCAGGCGTTACAAAGTTCTAACTTAGCTTTAAAAGTTTTACCCAATCTCGCTTATTGGGCTTTATGAGGGTATGCGTAATGAATGTTTATTTGTACTTTAGGACGGGTCTTTTCTCCAACTACCGTAATAGAGTACAAAGAATATTCATAGTAAATACGCATACCGTCACTTTTTTTCTAAGAGTCAATTAGTGTGCGTGCACGCTATTTGCGTTTTCTTCAGGCGCTTTTCTGTGCCTAATCAGCCTAGGTTCATGCTACAGCTACCGTTCTGGTGACTCATTTAATTTCTATATAAGCGTTTTTTTAACTTTAAAGAAGTTTAGGAGAGTGCAATGAGAAGCGATATAAAAAAAAGAATGAACGATATGTACTTGCGCGACTGTTTGATGGCTTGGTTTGATGTTGCGCTGTTATGGGCGGCGGTTATTTTTGTGCTGGTAGCGATACTGGGCATTGTCAAAGACGAAAACATACGCCTAGTGCTTTATGTATCCAGCTTTTTGCTAATGCTGTTCAATGCGGCCTCTGTGTCAGCCATGACTAGGCATTTCAAAGAAGACAAAGATTTTATTTACGGTCTTGATATTAAACATTTGGATGCCAATCGTGCAGCCAAAGCGCGTCATTAGGAGATACATATGAGCAAAACATACATCCCACCCAAGCAAGGCATGTTTGGTCAAATTTTTGACACGATTTTAGTCTTAGTGCTGGTGTATACAAGCTTGATGGTGCCATTGCTGTTTAAGGCAGAAGCCAAAGCTGAGAGTGCCGCTGCTGCCGCAACGCATGTGGTGACGCACACTTGGGAATCTTTAGGGCAAAACGCTACGCAAGCCGCGCAATGGGTAAAACTAGGTTACGACCCGGATAAAGCCGCTACTTTAATCAACACCCGTTTTGACTACAGCATAGATCCAATCATGCTGATTATCACTATTTTGGTAGTCGGTGGTTATTTCGTATTTATGTTAACCGTCTCTGACAAGCAGTATCGCGAAGTTATAAGAGAAAAATTCGATCATAAATAGTGTAGTCACCAACTTAATTTAAGGGAGATTCAAGATGGCGCTTTGGGATATTTTAGTATATGCCGCCTGGAGCCTGTCAGCAGTGATGCTGGTATGGATGGTGGTAGATGCATTTATGATCTCGTCGCAATACGACGAGGAGTATTTAATGAGTTCTCGTGAAGGCAGCGAAGATGATGTGGTTCACGGCACGCACCTAGAAGAGGGGAATACATGATGGCTAGCGAAAAGATAACCATCAGCAATAGCAAACAGCCTATTGCGATGTTGAAAGTGCTCAATCCGTTCCATATTTGGGCTTTGGGTGTGGGCATCGTGCTAGTAGGCGAGTTTATGGGCTGGAACTTTACCGTCGGTAAAGGCGGTGCGTATGCTTCATTGATCGCCTGTTGGGTCATAGGCTTGCTTTATACCTGTGTGGCGATGATAGATTCTGAAGTGACTTCTACCGTGGCTGCGGCAGGCGGGCAGTACACGCAGGCCAAGCATATTGTCGGGCCGTTAATGGCGTTTAATGTGGGGCTGTATCTGGTCATGGCTTACACCATGCTGTGTGCTGCCGATGCCCTGGTGGTCGGTGACCTGATGAAGTCCGGTGCCGAGGTAATGGGTTTTGCCAACCTTGATACCAAGCCGTTTGTGGTATTGACGGTGGCTTTTCTAGCCTGGCTCAATTACCGCGGCGTATTTGCGACATTGACACTGAACCTGGTGATTACCTTTCTGGCGTTTAGTTCTTTAATCATACTGTTTTTGTCTGTAGACCCATTGCACCAAGGCGTAGTACTGCAACATCAGGCTTTATTGACTGATTTACCGTATGGCTGGATAGGCGTGGTTGCAGCATTGCAGTTTGGTATGTGGTATTACTTAGGTATTGAAGGCACCTGCCAGGCAGCGGAAGAAGTGCGTTCTGCCGGCCGTTCGATTCCACTTGGCACCATGGGTGGCATTATGACTTTGCTAGTGGCAGCAACCATTACTTGGTTTGTGGCAACTGGCTTAATGCCTTGGCAATATCTGGGGCAGGCCGTAACTCCGATGTATGATGCGGCAACCTTGTTAGGTAGCAGTCAGTTGCAATTGATGTTGTTCGTGGCTACCGCTTTTGCTGCCATTGCTTCAGCTAACGGCTGTATCAACGATGCTTCTCGCGCCTGGTTTTCCTTGGGCCGTGACCGCTACATGCCTGTGTTCTTTGGCGCGATTCATCCTAAGTACCGCACACCCTATCGCTCAGTACTGTTTCTGGTGCCGATTGCCATCTCGTTTGCGTTTACAGGTTTGCTGGATCAAGTGATTACGTTCTCTATCTTGTCTGGTTTGCTGGGTTATACCTTCATGACATTTAACATGGTCAAGTTCAGGAAAATGTGGCCTTTAGGCACTATACATCGTGGCTATATCCATCCTTTCCACCCGATTCCGGCGATTACTTTGCTAACACTGTGCTGCGCTACTTATTTCGCTACATTCTTAGGTTACGGCGCGTCATTGTTATCCATCATGGCGTTTTATATTCTGGCTTCGATCTGGTTCGTATTGCGTAGGTACAAATACGTGAAACGTGCTGATCAGTTCACCATGCCATGGCCACGTCCTAAAGGGTATTAGTGTTGTGATAACAATCTTGTAAATACAACATGGCAGTGGCTGACAGGCCGCTGCCATCTAAGAGCTCTAGGAATGATGGTGATGAAATGAATATTGCAGTATTGATTTTAATATTATTGATGATGGCGACCTTGTTTTATAAGTTCCGCCGCGATGGCGCCTACCAGTTACAGGTGCGTCAGCATATGTTTGATGAATTAGAGTCACTACTACAGCATTCAACAAGAACTACAGATAAAGCCAATTTGCCTGTGCTGCAAGGCAGTTACGGCGGCTATAAGGTAGCGTTCAGTGTGGTTGAAGACTCCATAGGCTGGCGCAAGCTGCCGCCGCTATGGCTGCTGGTGAAAGTAGAGGCGAATAGGGCGACAACGGGCACGCTGGATATGATAGTAAGGCCAGCCAACAATGAGTTCTACAGCCCTTCCTGGCAGTGGGATGGCAACTTGGCAATACCGGCAAGCTGGCCGCAACACGCGATTATGAAGTACCACCAGCAGGCGGTTGATGTAGCGCTGCTGGGGCGGCATGTACCGGCCATGTTTGCTGACGACAAGATGAAAGAAGTATTACTGCTGCCGAATATGGTGCGGCTTACTTATATGGTCAAGCAGGCTGAGCGAGGCGAATATTTGATTATGCGCAACACCGTGTTTGATGCCCAGCCTATAGATAAAACGGTGGCAGAGGGCCTGCTAAAGCAGGCGATTGCGTTAAGAACGACTATGGAGAGTGAGCTTAATGATGAAAACAAGTAATCAGCAAATGTTGCAGCAAACGGCCCCGATTTCACCCAAGCTGGTACTGCTAATCGCCATTTTGCTGCCGGGCATGGGGCAGGTGCTTAATAACACACCATTACGCGGCTTTTTTATGACCTGTTTTATGGTGATTCTGGGGCTGATTACATTCAACCTGGCTGCGCCTCATATATCCATGGTGGGTAAGTTGTCCGGCGGTATTTTTATCTATGCCTTCTCGGTGATGGATGCTTACTACTGGGCAAAGTACCGTAGCGAGTTTTTTAAGCGTAACGCTGTCATTGCGTGAGCCAACCTCAACCTTAAAGATACCTAGAAGCATGCAGACTGTTTATATATTTAGATTTTCACCCACCGAAGGCCCGGGCTATTTAGAGCATTACTTGAATGCGCGCGGCATACGCTGGCAATTGGTCAAACTCGATTGCGGTGAAGCTGTGCCGGATTTTCACGACGGCATTGCGGCAATAGCGATGATGGGCGGCCCCATGAGCGTCAATGATAACTTAAGCTGGACAGATCCGATTTTGAACTTGATACGGCAGGCCATCGTGAATGATGTGCCTGTTATCGGGCATTGCCTGGGCGGGCAGTTGTTAGCCAAGGCGCTGGGTGCCAAGGTAACCGCTAACGCCTGTAAGGAAATGGGCTGGGGTGAGGTAACGGTGACGCAGCACGAGGCGGCGCGGGCATGGTTTGGCAATGTGGAAAAGTTTGATGCGTTCCATTGGCATTACGAAACATTTGCTATTCCGCCCGGTGCCACCCACATTATGCAGAGCCGCTTTTGCGCTAACCAGGCCTTTGTTTTTAACGATAAGCACATTGGTTTTCAGTGCCATATCGAGATGACAGCAGCGCTGGTGCAACAATGGTGTGAAGAAAGCGATCTGGAGCTGATAGAAACGCCAGCCTTGCCCTCTGTGCAGCCTAAAGCGTGCATATTGCATGCGCTAGATGCACAGGTGGCCAGATTAAATGCGGTGACTGGCAATGTCTACCAGCGCTGGTTGCTGCATGCAAAGTTTTGAGCAGGGCGGTAGTCGGGTAAGTGATAGCAGCTTATCCAAACGGAGTAATCCTTAAAGAGAATTGTGTAGAAAGTGCCTAAAACGCACAATGTAATCACGTAAGTTTGACCCTCCAGTCATCTCCTAACCTTACGTTAAGTTGAGCTGAACTTTAAGGGGCGTTATGAAATTAAGCAGTATTTGTAGTTGCCCCTTTCTTTTTTGATGGATGCTTTATTTTTAATCTGGTTATAAGTTTTTAACGTTGGGTGGCAGTGTGTATAAACCTGGCGGTAACAATTGATAAGAACGAAATTATTTAAGAAAGCGGATCAATATGAATAAGCCCATAGACTTTGCTATAGAAGACGTACAGAACCTGGCCGATATACGCCAATTGGCGATAGACAAGGTAGGCATTAAAGCCATCCGCCATCCGGTCAAGGTGAAAGATAAATCTGGCGATGTGCAGCACACCGTTGCCAGCTTCAATATGTACGTGCATTTGCCGCAGCACTTCAAAGGCACGCATATGTCTCGCTTTGTAGAGATATTAAATAGCAACGAGCGCGAAATCACGGTTGAGAGCTTTAAGCTCATGCTGCAGGAAATGGCAACTAAATTAGAGGCAGAGTCTGGCCATATCGAGATGAGCTTTCCGTACTTTGTAAATAAGTCGGCACCGGTTTCAGGCGTAAAAAGCCTGCTCGATTACGAAGTGACGTTTATCGGCGAAATCAAAAACGGCCAGCACGAGGTCAAGGTCAAGGTGCTGATTCCTGTGACCAGCCTCTGCCCGTGTTCAAAGAAAATATCAGCTTATGGTGCGCATAACCAGCGCTCGCATGTGACGGTGACCATAGCATTAAAACAATTCATGTGGATAGAGGAGATGATTACCATGGTAGAGAAACAAGCGTCGTCAGAGCTCTATGGTCTGCTAAAACGGCCAGATGAGAAGTATGTTACAGAGCAAGCCTACGATAATCCTAAATTTGTTGAGGATATGGTGCGCGATATTGCCACCAGCTTTAAAAAAGAACCGCGTGTGAAAAGCTATACCGTGGAATGTGAGAACTTTGAGTCTATACACAACCATTCTGCCTATGCATGCATTTCCAGTGAAAATGGTTCCTGAGGGTTCATTATGAATAACATTGTTAACTTTAAGCTTGTCGCCAAGGCTAACGCAATTCCGGCGATGGATTTCATTTATGGCAAGCCGGTTACCATTAGTCCAATCGCTGAAATCATAGAAGAGATCCGTCAGGGGCGCATGGTGGTATTACTGGATGACGAAGATCGTGAGAACGAGGGCGATTTAGTCATGGCCGCACAATTTGTCACCCAAGAAGACATTAACTTCATGGCCAAACATGGCCGCGGCCTAATCTGCCTGACCATGACAGAAGAGCGCGGTAAGCAGCTTAAACTAGAGCCGATGGTGACACGTAACGGCACCAAAATGGGCACCAATTTTACGGTTTCTATCGAGGCTGCAGAAGGTGTGACAACAGGTATTTCTGCCGCAGACCGTGCACACACCATACAAACCGCGGTTAATGTGAATGCGCGGCCTATGGATATTGTAAGCCCAGGCCATGTATTTCCGCTCATCGCCGAAAATGGAGGCGTATTAGTGAGAGCCGGCCATACTGAGGCTGGTTGTGATATTGCAAAACTGGCTGATCTTGAGCCTGCGTCTGTGATTTGCGAAATACTCAAAGACAACGGTGAAATGGCGAGGCTGCCAGATTTGCTGGAGTTTGCAGTCAAGCACGAGCTGAAAGTAGGCACGATAGCGGATCTGATTAATTATCGCAGCCAGACCGAGCGTTTGGTTAACCGCGTTGCCGAGCGTGAGATTGAGACCGCATACGGGAATTTTAAGCTGATTGCTTATCATGAATCTACCGCGAACGAGACGCACCTTGCATTGGTTAAGGGTGATATTACTGCTGAAAAGAGCGTATTGGTGCGCGTGCACGAGCCTTTAACACTGCTGGATTTACTGGATGCCAGTGCTAAAACCCATAGCTGGAGCCTGCCACACGCAATGCGGAAGATTAGCCAAGCAGGCGCTGGCGTTATCGTATTATTTAGACGTGATGAAAAAAGTGAGGAGATTATTCATGCAATCAAATCAGCAGATCAGTCAGTTAACAACCAGCATACGCTCAAAGATTATGGGATTGGTGCGCAGATATTGCGAGATCTGGGAGTGGTGAAAATGCGCCTGATGGCAGAGCCACGCAAGATTGCTAGCATGGCAGGGTTCGGTCTGGAAGTCACTGAATTCGTTTCTGCGTCCTAGTCACGCATCATCGTGCGGGTGTATTCAGGGATTTAAATTTAGCGGGTGAAAACTCGCTGGGTTAAATCAAGTTCGTTAAATCTGGCTTAGATTAACATTGTTTGATTCAGCCTACGTTTTTTGCAAAGCTTAGGTGGTAGTGGTCTAGGCAGTGTTTATCATTTCTACGATTTTAGGCGCTGGTATTAAGAACAGTCACTTAGCCACTCAACCCCCAAGCAGTGCACAACCTTATCCACAGAAATTGTGGAGGATATTAAATGGTTTACAGATAAAGCCCAGTGGCATCTTATCTATGTCTGCATTAGCTGTCGCAGCATAGTGTAAGCGACGTTCTATGTCGTTGTTGTTATTTCCCGTAATTGCTGACAAAGGCTCGCGCGCATATCAGGCATGCCAGACTTGCTCCGCCTATAACCGCTATTGCGAGCATGTCTGCATTGGCATAACCCCAAAAACTACTCATATATTTACCTCCTTAGACTACTACTATTATTAACTTCAAGCGTTCTGTAATAATCCGGTATCTAACATGCGCGTCCGGCCAAAATCAGATAACTGGTATTTAAAGCGTAATATTGTTTTGTTGTCAGCGTTTGTTTCTAGCTTTTGCTCCACTCGGTTAATCAAGCCAGCGGCAGCAAGTTCATCTAGCGCGATACGTAAGGTGTTTTCTCGGTAAGCGCCAGATTCATTGTATGCCAGCAAGGTTTGCGTGATGAGCGTATCGTCCCATAATTGATGAGCTTGGCTTAATTCGGTTAATAAGTAACCTTTGTGATGCAGTTTCATTCATGCACTCCTGAATGATGGTCGCGTAACTGTGCAACGGATTCAGCCGATTCACTGAACATCACAAAGCTACCTAGCACGGTGAGTAGCAATCCCAATATGAAATACCATTGCGGTATCTGCAAAGTAAATGCGGCAATGAAAATGAGTGCGAACACCGCATAAAGATTGCCGATAGCTTCGCCACGACCTACCCCTATCAAACTGAAGCTTTTGTAAAAGGCTGTGTAGCAATAAGCGTGGCAGGCAGCCGCCAGCACTATCCATAGCATCGCTTTGCCATGCGTGAGCGTATCTATAATCAGCGCTTTAACTGGTAAGTCTGTCCATAAACCAAGTGCGGGCAATATCAGCATACCCCAAAACAATATTTCAAATGAAAATCGGCAGTGTATGCCTACATCAGGGTCAGAAACATCCATTGCTCTACCCGCTACGGCACCTTCAGAACCCCAGCCTATGGCTGACATAATGCCGCCTAGATAGCCTAACCATGCATTCGGGTTGCTGGCATCCATCTCGCCAAATAAGCTGGGGCCGTAAATAATCATGCCGCCAAAAATGATGATACACATGCCGATTGCGGCGCGTTTGGATATTTTTTCTTGATACCAAAGCTTGGCAATGATGGCGCCGATTACCGGATAGAACAGGGATGAGATAGCCGCAAATACCGGGCCGACAAAGCCCATTGCCATATAAGATCCAAAAATAGCCAGCGGACCGCCGCATAGTGAGGCTAGTGCATACCACTTGGATATCTTGCTAAATCTAGCCATGGTACGGCCATAATCTTTGACCTTGCCAAGCACGCCGTTCCATATTAGTAAGAAAATGAATACTGTGATGGCATGTATCCATGTCATCACAGCCGTAGCTGTTAGTCGTAGCGACTGTTGATCTGCGGCAATATCAACATAAGGATGCTCAGACCATAATGCTGTGCCAGGAACATACCACGCACCCCAAAGTACAGCCGTCCATAACGCCCAAGTGAATCCCCATTTTTGATTGCGAGCGTAATGCTGATGTAGTGCTTGCGAAAGTGCGCTATCAGTCGTCATTGGGCTATATTTTTTTGAGTGTGTGCTTAACTTTATTGATTAACCAAGCGCTCTGCGACCATGGTGAAGTTCGTCATCAGGCTTTCTTTGGTGCTGCTTTCCATGCCGATGCTATCTATTGCCATGGACATGCATTTGAGCCAGATGTCTTTTGATTCCTGGTCTATTTCTACATGCTCGTGCATGGTTCTCACGTTGGAGTGGCCGTGCTTTTCTACATAGAGTTTAGGTCCGCCAAGAAATCCGGATAGAAAGTTAAACTGCTCTACACGAGAGTGGGCAATACCGTTACCGCGCAGGTGTAGCAAATGTAGTTTGTGACCTTCTGGGTGCTGTTCAACCAGATCGTAGAAAACTTTAACTAGGTTTTGTACGCCATGTTCACCGCCGACGGCGTCGTAGAGTGATTCCTTTGCGGCTGCAGACTGAGAACTTATATGGTTTAGCATGGGCTGGCTCCTGTGAAGGGTTGGCATTAAAGAGTACTGACTGCTACTTAATATGTGTAGAACATAGTAAACAGTACGCACAGTATTAAACATCACCTTGAAGGTGTAACACTAAGGGAGTATTTGCATGCGCAGAATGACGTGCAGAATACGCTTAACGAGCATGGTGTGAAGGGCTACCACTTTAAGAGTAATCCGTAGTGGTGATTGTGGCGCAATGACGATTGTTATCAAATGAGTCAGGAATTTAGGGGTTTTATTGATATTCCGTATGTATTTGATTGAGTAGATGGTAAGACTAGATTTTTTTTCATTACCTAGTTCATTAAGGCCGAAACTGTTTTGGCCTGATGTTGAGAATTTTTTTAAAGGGGACTTAAATTGAGCTTAAATTCGTCAGTTGATGCAATTTCAGCTGATCTTTCCGAAAACGTCGCAGCACAAAATGCGACGTTACATAGAAAGATTGGCTGGCAAGGTGCATTCTGGGTGGCAAGTGGCGTTCCGGCGCTTGTTTTATTTTCAATCGGCGCAATTGCTGCCACCGTGGGTAAGCCCGCTTGGATGATTTGGGCGATATCCATTACTTTTGGTTTTATACAAGCGTTTACTTATGCTGAAATTGCGGGGCTGTTTCCACATAAGTCAGGCGGTGCATCTATTTACGGTGCGGTTGCATGGGTAAAGTACAGTAAGTTTATAGCGCCGGTCTCAGTCTGGTGTAACTGGTTTGCCTGGTCACCAGTGCTAGCCATTGGCTCCGGCTTGGCGGCTGGCTATATGTTGAGTGCGTTGTTTTCGCCTGATGCCGTGATTAACACCTGGCAACTGACTTTGCTGGATTTAGGCATGATTAAAGATGGATTGTCGCTCAGAATTAACGCGACGTTTATCCTAGGTGCTGCGGTATTGCTGACGGTATTCTCCATTCAGCATGGCGGTATTTTGCGCTCAGCAAAAACCACGATGATACTTGGCGTGATTGCCTTAATCCCTTTGATGCTGATTGGCTTAGTGCCTTTAATTACCGGCGATACCGCGCAAGCTAACTTTTTACCGTTAGCGCCGTTGGCACATGATGCCGCTGGCAACGTGATTGACGGTGTCTGGGGCATAGAAGGCTGGAAGCTGATGGCTGGTGGTTTATTCATTGCGGCATGGTCTACATACGGTTTTGAAACTGCGGTATGTTACACACGCGAATTTAAGAACCCTAAATCAGACACCTTTAAGGCTATTTTTTACTCTGGTTTACTTTGCGTGGCCGTATTTACCTTGGTACCTATCGCGTTCCAAAGTCATTTAGGTTTAGGGCAAATGGTGACGCCGGCGGTAGTGGATGCTGCAGGCGTAGTGGTAACACCTGCTGTTTATAACGGCATGCTGGAAGCTTCTATCTATAGTGGTATGGGTGTTGCTGCGGCATTCTCCGATATAGTAGGTGGCGGAAAGTTTATCGGTAACTTGATGATTATCATGATGGTGCTGGCTTTATTACTGGCGATTATGACTTCCATGGCAGGCTCTTCACGTACTTTGTATCAGGCATCGGTGGATGGCTGGTTACCTAAGTATTTGTCTACAGTGAATGAACATGGCGCACCTACCAGTGCAATGTGGACAGACCTTTGCTTCAATTTGGTTCTGCTTATGATGTCTGACTATGTGTTTGTACTAGCAGCGTCAAATATCGGTTACATCATCTTTAACTTCCTTAACCTGAACTCAGGCTGGATTCACAGGCTAGATCGTCCTAATTGGGAGCGTCCATATAAAGCGCCTTTAATTTTGATTACTTTGGGCGGCATACTTGGTTACGTCAATCTGGCAGTGATGGGTTTAGGCGCTGATGTCTGGGGTGCTGGTACTTTAAAAACTGGTTTGATCTTCGCTGCATTGATTATCCCAGTATTTATTTACAGGCACTACATTCAGGATAAAGGCGTGTTCCCTAAACAAATGCTTGAAGACATGCATATTGACGGTCATGAGGATGGCGTATCTAACCGTGCCGGTATCTTGCCTTACTTGGCTATAGCTGTTGGCGTAACATTGGTTTGGTATATGCATAGCCTGTAATTGCAGTGTGTCATCTTATGCAGTCTTTGTTGGTTGCATAGGGTGTTGAATGACAAAAGGTGGGGATGAGAATTCTCACCTTTTTTTGTGCGCGTTTGGGCTGGACTGGCAAGTAACACCTTAGTAGTAAGCCATGTGGATAATTGTTTGAAACATCCATCGTCATCAAAATATAACACCAGTAAGTTTCATTCACATGACCGGAGAGAGAAAATGGCACGCGATCCAAAACACGATATTTTGTTTGAACCAATTCAGATTGGCCCTAAGACCTTACGTAATCGTTTTTATCAAGTTCCACACTGTATTGGTGCTGGATCGGATAAGCCAGGCTTTCAGGCTGCACACCGCTCTATGAAGGCGGAAGGCGGCTGGGCTGCGATGAACACTGAATATTGTTCTATTCATCCAGAGTCAGACGATACACACCGTTTATCAGCCCGTATCTGGGATGAAGGCGATGTACGTAACCTGCGCGCCATGACTGATGAAGTGCATAAGTATGGCGCCCTGGCTGGCGTTGAGCTGTGGTACGGCGGCGCCCATGCGCCAAATATGGAGTCGCGCGCAACACCACGTGGCCCTAGCCAATATGCCTCAGAGTTTGAAACCTTGAGCTATTGTAAAGAAATGGACTTCAGCGATATCGCTCAGGTGCAACAGTACTATGTAGATGCCGCTAAACGCTCACGCGATGCCGGCTTCGATATCGTTTACGTGTACGGCGCGCACTCTTACTTGCCGCTGCAATTCTTAAACCCTTACTACAACAAACGTACCGATAAATACGGCGGCTCTTTAGAGAACCGTGCGCGTTTCTGGTTAGAAACCTTAGAGAAAGTAAAACGTGCAGTAGGTGATGAGTGCGCGATTGCAACCCGTTTTGCAGTAGATACCGTATACGGCCCAGGCCAGATTGAAGTTGAAGTCGACGGCATGAAGTTCATCGAACTGGCAGACCCATTGCTGGACTTGTGGGACGTGGACGTAGGCGATATTGCCGAGTGGGGCGAAGACGCAGGCCCATCACGCTTCTATCAGCAAGGTCACCAAGTGCCTTGGACTAAGTTTGTAAAACAAGTGTCTAAGAAACCGGTGTTAGGCGTAGGTCGCTATACAGACCCTGAAAAAATGACAGAAATCGTGACCAAAGGCTATGCCGATATTATCGGTTGCGCCCGTCCATCGATTGCTGACCCGTTCCTGCCACAAAAAATTGAACAAGGTCGCTATGACGACATCCGCGTATGTATCGGTTGTAACGTGTGTATCTCACGTTGGGAAATCGGTGGCCCTCCAATGATTTGTACACAAAACGCCACAGCAGGTGAAGAGTATCGCCGCGGATGGCATCCTGAAAAATTCCGTAAGACCAAAACTAAAGATTCAGTGTTGATCGTAGGTGCAGGTCCGTCTGGCTCTGAAGCGGCGCGTGTGCTGATGGAAAGTGGCTACACCGTACACTTGACCGATACTGCTGAAAAAATTGGCGGTCATTTGAATCAAATCACCGCATTGCCTGGCTTGGGTGAGTGGAGCTATCACCGTGATTACCGTGAAACGCAAATCAATAAACTGGTGAAGAAAAACAAAGAAAGCCAAGTCGCATTAGGCCAAAAAGCCATGACCGCTGACGATGTGCTGCAGTACGGTGCAGATAAAGTAATTATCGCAACCGGTTCTTCTTGGAACACTGATGGTACCAATTGCTTAACACATGAAGCGATTCCTGGTGCAGATGCTTCATTGCCTGATCAGTTAACTCCAGAACAAGTGCTGGAAGGTAAAAAGAAAATCGGTAAACGCGTGGTGATTCTTAACGCCGATACTTATTTCATGGCGCCTAGTTTGGCAGAAAAACTGGCGGCAGATGGTCATGAGGTCACTATCGTTTCCGGCGTACATCTTGCGAATTACATGCACTTTACGCTTGAGTATCCAAACATGATGCGTCGTTTGCATGAGTTGCATGTTGAAGAGTTGGGTGACCATTTCTGCTCAAAAATAGAAAAAGGCCGCTTAGAGATTTACAACATCTGGGGTGATGGCTCTAAACGTACTTACCGTGGCCCTGGCGTTTCACCACGTGATGCGAATACCACACACCGTTGGTTAGAGTTTGATTCTTTAATTTTGGTAACAGGCCGTCATTCAGAGTGCACCTTGTGGAATGAGCTCAAAGCACGTGAGTCTGAGTGGGCAGAAAACGACATCAAGGGTATCTACCTGATTGGTGACGCAGAAGCACCACGTTTGATTGCCGATGCAACTTTCACTGGTCACCGCATGGCACGTGAGATTGAAGAAGCCAACCCGCAAATTGCGCTGCCGTACAAACGCGAAACCATCGCGTGGGGTACACCGCATATGCCGGGCGGTAATTTCAAAATCGAGTACAAAGTGTAACTGCTTGTGATGCGCAGGTCTGCCGGATAGTGATTCGGCAGACCTGTATTCAGTGTGTACAACAGTTTTTAACTGGCAAATATAACAAGTTTATTGCTGTAAATCAGCTCATAAACTATTTCCAATAGGCGATGCTAAATGAATAATCCTAAAGAAATCACCAGAGTGCTGTTTGAGAACTTTCAGCCACAGGCGATACATTTATTTTATGCAATTGGCTATCTGGCAATTGCGGTCTTTATGTATGGCGTCTATGTGCAGGTGCGCAAGTACCGTCGCGGCAGGCCTGATGGTTCATGGAATGATTTGTTCCATCGTTTTATCGAAATGCTCAAAACTATGGGCAGTCATCGTACATTGGTACGGCGCGATAAAAGTGCAGGGCGCGCGCATGGCCTCATTTTCTTTGGTTTCGTACTTTTGTTTACAGGTACGTCCATCATCACGCTAGAGTACGACATTCTTAAGCCTCTGTTTGGGATGCAGTTCTGGTACGGTAATTTCTATCTTATATTTTCATTGGTATTAGATTTAGCCGGGTTAGGCGTGGTAGCAGGCTTGCTTTACATGATGTATCGCCGCCAATGGCTAAACCTGCCTAAGCTGGACTATAAACGCGTAGACCGCCAAGCCGGCGATCCGGATTTTGATCGTAGCGAATACAGACGTGAAGACTGGGCATTTTTGTGGTCATTCATTCTTATCGTTATCACAGGATTTGTACTTGAAGCAACACGTTTGGTATGGCTAAGTGGTAGGCCTGAAGTTTGGGACTACCGGCTTTGGTCACCTGTGGGTGCAATGCTGGCGCAACTGATGCAGCTTCTGGGTTTAAGCGCTGAAGCTGCAGGCTCTTTACGCGTGGGGTTGTGGTGGTTTCATGGTTTGTTATCACTGACCTTTATCGCCTGTATTCCCTATACCAAGATTAAACATATTTTTACCGCGGCAAGTTCACTGATGTTCAAAGATCCGCTCGCCGGCAGAAGGCTGCCACGCGTACCTGATGAACAAAAAACAGCGGGTTACAAAACAATTACTGATCTAACTTGGAAGAATCTATTACATCTTGATGCCTGCACCAAGTGCGGCCGCTGTCAGGAGGCATGCCCGGCCAACGCGGTAGGTGCGCCCTTGTCGCCCAGGGACGTGATTCTTTCTTTACGAGAATTCGCCAACCATGCTTTAAGCGCCAAAGAGCTGCCTAAAGAAGCTGAGCTGAACATACACGGTAAAGACATAGGTCAGGTATTTATGGAAACCTTGTGGTCATGCCGCACCTGTCTGGCTTGCGTGGAGATTTGCCCGGTGGCGGTTGAGCATGTGCCTATCATCGTGCAAATGCGCCGTAATCTGGTTGAAGCCGGCGAAATGGAGCCATTGTTAGAGAAAACGCTGCAAACCATACACAAAACCGGTAACTCATTTGGTGAGTCTAAGCGCAAACGTGCTGCATGGGCTAAAGAGCTGCCATTCGAAATCAAAGATGCGCGTAAAGAAGCGGTAGATGTGTTGTGGTTTGTCGGTGACTATGCCTCATTTGACCCACGCAACCAGAAGGTCACTCAGTCATTTGCACGCATGTTGCACCATGCCGGTGTGAGTTTTGGTCTGCTGTTTGAAGCGGAACTTAACGCTGGTAACGATGTGCGCCGCGTGGGTGAAGAAGGTCTCTATGAGCTGTTGGCCTCGTCCAATATTGGCACACTGCAATCGTGTGACTTTAGATCGATTGTGACGACTGACCCGCACTCATTCAATACCATCCGTAACGAGTACCCAGACTTTGGTGGCAAGTTTGAGATTGAGCACTACACCACCAAAGTGAAGCAGCTTATAGAAAATGGCCAGATTAAGCTCAAGAAAAAACTGGATTATCGCGTTACCTTCCACGACCCATGCCATTTAGGCCGTTACAACAAAGGCTTTGATGCGCCGCGTGAGGTGCTTAAGTTGCTGGGCTGCGAATTGGTGGAAATGGCACGCAACCGTGATAACTCATTCTGCTGTGGTGCTGGCGGCGGTCGTATCTGGATTCCTGATCCGGTAGGCACAGAAAAACCATCCGCCAACCGTATGCGCGAAGCTGGCGAGATTGAAGGCTTGCAGGTATTTGTAGTGTCTTGCCCTAAAGATTTGACCATGTTCGAGGATGCATTGAAAACATCAGGCTTTGAAGGGAAGTTTGTGGTGCGCGAGTTAATCGAGCTGATTGATGAGTGTATCGAATATGAAGTGTGGGAAGAGCTGCAAACAATAGCCTGATATGGGGATGCCAGACCACATTGATGATTTACTTGGTTTGGCGCTAGCCTCCAACGACTTATATATTGAGGCAGCGGTACATAGCTGGGCGAGCGCTGATTGCAGACAGCAACTAGAAGCGCTGGTGTTTGCTAAAAGGCGCAATGCCCTGCTGCTGGCGAAATGGGAACACACGCCAGCCTCAGTGTTGGAGGCGCTGTCGCAGCGTGTAGTAAGCACCAATGTCGATGTGGTAGATACAAGTGTTGCGATGCGGTTGGATAAAAATCCAAATACAAGCGCACAGGTATTAACGCAGTTGTATGCGGGGCAGCGTAAGTTGAAGCCGCTATATGCTGATTTTATGCAGTTGATTGCACAGCATGCACATACGCCGGCCAGCGTTTTGCAAAGAATCGCGCAAGAGAGCGAAGACGATGCTTGCCTGAAAGCTGTGAGCAGAAATCAGGCAGCAGGTGCTGATGTGCTGGCTGGACTGCTAAAGAGAATGGCTGGCAAGCCGCTGATGGCTGATTTAGCTAAGAATATGGCAGAGAATCCATCAACTTCAGCCACCTTGCTGCAAGAGATTTACGTGCAAGCTAGTGTGCATGTGTTGGATGTGTACGTACGGGCTGCCGTCATTGCTCATGCCAGCTGCCCGCAAAGTTTGATTGATGATGCTGTGCATGACGATGATGTTTTGGTAATGCGGAAGCTGGCAGCAAGCAAAAAAGTTTCGCCTGATGCGCTGTTTAAGCTGGCTAGGAGTGTAGATGTAGCGGTCAGGTGTGCTGTGGCATCTAACCCGTTATCACCAAAGCGGTTGGTTAGGATGTTGTTGCATGACGAAAATCACTTGGTCAGACGCGGCATTGCTGCACGTAAGGATTTAGGCAAAGCCAGCATTCGTGTCTTGCAACATGATGAAGATCGATGGGTGCGCCAGTGGTTAGCCCGAAATGGTGCTACGCCGCCATCTGTGCTTGAGGCACTTGTACTCGACCCTGATGCAGACGTGAGGCGGGCGGTGGCAAGAAATACAGGGTGCACGCTTAAGTTGCTGCAACTACTTGCAAATGATAGCAGTGCCTGGGTAAGGTCAGCGGTGGCGTATCAGCATAAAACGCCAAAAAGTGTGCTGGCAATACTGGCGACTGATACCGATATTGATGTGCTGAGTGGGGTGGCGAATAACCCGCGTACACCGCAGCACATATTGCAGGGTTTAACGGCATCGACTGAGGCTGATGTGCGTAGAGGCGTGATTTTGAATAAGAAGGCAAGTCGTAAAACCTTATTACCTTTGCTTGAAGATCCGTATTACCTGCATCGACTGCTGCTGGTGGGGAATGACAAGCTGCAAGCGCTAGATAAATGGCGCTTGCACGATGACCCAGATTCTCAGGTCAGGTTTACGGTCTTTAAATGGATGGCAAATAGAGTGTGTTTGTAGTGTGTTAGCTGATAAGCAAGTCGTGATGTTTTTAGGAGAGTAGAGATGAAGATATTGATTGCAGTAAAGCAAGTGGCAGCACTGGATGAGGATTTTGAGATTCGCGCTGATGAAAAAGATGTGGATGAAGACTTCCTGTTGTATGACCTGAACGAGTGGGATGATTTTTCTCTGGAAGAGGCGATGAAAATCAAGGAGGCTAGCACTTCTGAAGTGGAAGTCGTGGTGGTCTCTATCGGGCCAGACCGTGTGGATGAGAGCTTGCGTAAATGCTTGGCTAAAGGTGCCGACCGTGCCATTCGCGTTTGGGATGACAGCATAGAAGGTTCGGATGCAATCGCTATTGCCAAAGTGTTGGCAGCCGTGGCAAAAAAAGAGGCACCTGACCTTGTATTCGCTGGCGTTCAGTCTTCAGATCAGGCCTACGCTTCAACTGGTATTTCTACCGCAGCTTTTATGAACTGGCCGCACGCAGCGGTAGTTGCAGATTTTCAATATGAGGTTGGTGCTAATAAAGCCGTGGTTCGCCGTGAGCTTGAAGGTGGCATGCTGCAAGAGGTGGAAATTAACTGCCCTGCGGTATTAACCATACAGCTCGGTATCAACAAGCCACGTTATGCCTCGCTACGCGGCATTAAACAAGCTGCGGCCAAGCCGATTGAAATGCTATCACTGGCTGATGTAGGTCTGTCTGGCAGCGATGTTGGTGCGGGCAGCTCTATGTCGCGTGTACGCCGCATGTATATTCCGGAGAAAGGTCGTGCGCAAATGATTGAAGGCACACTGGCGGAGCAGGCTGCGCACATTATCCATATCATTAACGAGTATAAAGGGGCATAAGTATGAGCACGATTTTAGTAATAGCTGAGCATCGCCGTAATGAGTTGCGTCCTGTGAGCTTAGAATTGATTGCCGCCGCTAATGGTTTGAAAAAATCAGCTGATGATAAGGTGAAGGTTGCCGTTATAGGCAGTCACGCTGAGTCTTTTGTGCCGGCATTATCCGTTGCTGGTGTTGATGAAATTATTGTAGTTAATGCTGCCGTCGATGAGTTTGATCCTGATGTGTTTGAGTCTGCTGTATCAGCTTTAATTGCTGCAAATAACCCGTCTGTGGTGCTATTGCCGCATTCGGTAGATGCCTTGGGTTATGCTGCGACTCTGGCGAGCAAGGCTGGCTATGGCTTTGCGACAGATGTATTTATTGTTGCCTACGATGGCGATGACTTGGTGGCAACCCGTGGTGGTTATAACCAGAAGGTAAACGTGGAAGTAGATTTTCCCGGTAAAGCCACTGTAGTGCTTACCATACGTTCCAGCGTATTTAAAGTGCTTGAAGGCCTTGCCAGCCCAGCCGTCAGTCATTTTGACGCAGCACCGGTACAATCGCGCAGCCAGAATAAGGCCTTTATCGAGCCGGGTGGTAGCAATGACGTGGACATCACAACGGTCGAGTTCATCATGTCTATCGGTCGCGGCATAGGTGAAGAAACGAATGTAGAACAATTCCGTGAACTGGCGGATACGGCTGGAGCTACGCTTTGCTGCTCGCGACCAATCGCAGATGCAGGCTGGTTGCCTAAATCAAGGCAAGTTGGCCAGTCTGGCAAAGTGGTAGGCTCATGCAAGCTTTACGTTGCATTAGGTATTTCCGGCTCGATTCAACACATGGCGGGCATGAAACATGTACCAACCATCATCGCGGTGAATACAGACCCTGGAGCTTCTATCTTCACTATTGCCAAATATGGCATCGTGGCCGATATTTTTGATATGGAAGAAGAGTTAAGGAATCAGTTAGCTGCATAAAACTGTGTTTAATCAGGACGTGGTTTAATCAAAAAAACAGAGATTTATCCGATCGCTGTTGGTTAAGTAGTGCGGTGCATCACAAATGTGCCGCACTATATTTATCGTATTTTTCATTTTTTATATTAGATATTGGCTACATTTGCCAGCTACCTCTTTGGTAGTACACCTTCAAGAGAATTTTCTGCATTTTTCTAATCCGTTAATCTGCTATCACACAGTAATTATTTATAAATTACATTCAGCTAGATTAGGAAAACAATGCGAAACTCAGTACTCAACAGCCGGCATATAGCGCTAGGCTCAAGTTTGGATGGGGACACGTGGAACGATATGCCTGTGCCCTGGAGTTATAGTACAGATGCCCATGATGAAGTGGTGTCGGTGCGTAGTTGCGCCGGGCTATTCGATGTGTCGGCGCTTAACTTGGTCAATGTCACAGGCAAAGATGCCGAAGCGGTTTTAAATACGCTGGTGGCTAAAGATGTGACCAAACTTAAGAACAATGTGGCAATGATTGCGGCAGAGTTAAATGCTGCCGGTGCCTTGTGTGACGATATTATGATTATTCGCGAGGCTGCCGACGCATTTATTGTGTCACACGGTAGTGGTCAAACTTTGCACAGCCTTCAGCAATTGGCGGTGGGTAAAGATGTCAAGATAGTGCCAGACACAGACACCCATGTAGTCTCACTACAAGGCCCAAAATCCCTGGCTATCCTTAGCCCGCACGTAGGCTGCAACTTGGCAGAGCTGCCTTATTTCAACTGTATTAGAACCACACTATTTGGCATAGATGTGTTAATTGGCCGTGGTGGCTATGCCGCCGAGCGCGGTTATGAAATTTACAGCTCAGCCGCCAATATGCTGACCATGTGGGACAAGATACTCGAAGCCGGCAAGCCTTTTGCCGCGATTGCTGCATCGTGGAACTGTCTGGAACTGACACGGGTGGAAGGCGCGCTGCAGTTTTTCCCATTTGAAATGCCTGAGGGTGACACCACGCCTTGGGAGGCCGGTCTGGGCTGGGCAGTGGATGTAAATAAATCGGCTGATTACACCGGTAAAGCTGCAGTATTGCAATCTCGTACCAAGCCGCGCGTGTTGCAAATAGGTTTAGTGTGCGGCAGTGCCTCAGCAGTAGAAGCAGGAGCAAAAATCATGTGCGACGGGCTAGAGGTTGGCGTAGTCACTAGCAGTAGCTATAGCCGCTACCTGATGCAATCGCTGGCGCTCGCCCATATCAAGCCGGAATATAGCGCGATAGGCACACTGGTTGTTGTGGTGAGCAGTCATGGCATGTGCGATGCCCGAGTCGCGCAAACGCCATTTTATGATCCTATGCGCCTACGGTCTAGGCCAGAGGGGAGGGTGTAGTCATGGAACGCGGATATTGGATTAAAAGTAAACCTATCTACCAATCACTGGTTTGGCATAACACCGCCACCTCACACTTGGTTGTTGCGCAGGGGCAGGGCGGCATGGCAGTACTCAAGCTGTTCCAGCAGATGCACCCCAAGCAACCAGTGACCGTACTCTATGAGCAGCAAGCTGAGAGTGATGTGGATTATGCAAACACACTGAATAAAGTCACCAATGAAGATTTGCTGGTGCTGGAATCCACGCAAGAAGTGGTGAGTGTGCTGAAAAAGATCATGCCGCAAAAGCATATGGGCTTGCGAATTTATGTGGCGGGTTCCGAGGCTTTTATCTGGGCGGTGGCCGAAGCCGTCAAGGAGTGTGGCGTAGAAGACGGTGACATCATGAAGGAGCTAACCGGCACTCTGGCCAGAACCATTTACTGCGTACATTGCAAGGCGATTACGCACAACATCAAAACTAATGTAGGTAAATGTTCTGGCTGTGGCCGCATGCTGTTTGTGCGCGACCATTTCTCGCGCAACTTGGGCGCGTATATGGGCTTAATGGTTGATGCGGAGTCTCCGGGCGAACTACCAGAGATTGAGGAGATATATCCATGAGTATGATAGATGTAAAAGTAGCGGCTGTAGAGCAGGTTACGCCATTAGTTAAGCATTTCACGTTTGTGAAAGCGGATGGTTCTACATTGCCGCCGTTTTCCGGTGGCAGCCATGTTGTGATTTCTATGGATATAGGTGGTAGGGTGCATCGCAACCCTTATTCACTAATGGGATCGCCCTTAGCAACGGATGCCTACCATATTTCAGTGCGTAAACAAGAGCATTCCAGAGGTGGTTCGGTTTTCATGCATGAGCATGTGAGCGTAGGTATGCCGATGAAGATTACCTATCCGGTTAACCTGTTTGCGCTGGCAAAAAAAGCCCATAAACATATCCTGATTGCCGGCGGCATTGGTATTACGCCATTTATGTCACAGATCGCTGACCTTGAAAGGTTGGGCGCAGATTACGAGCTGCACTATGCGTTTCGCTCCGCCGAGCATGGTGCTTTTGTGGCGCAGTTAGAGAAAATTTGCGGTAGACGCTTGCATTGTTATATTGATGACCAAGGCAAGCGTTTGGATCTGGAAACTTTACTTGCGAGTCAGCCATTGGGTACACATGTTTACGTATGTGGCCCAGGCTCTATGGTGACGGCAGTGCTTGAAACTGCTAGAAATCTTGGTTGGCCGGAGAGGCATATCCATAACGAACAGTTCCTGTCACCGCCGGTGGGTGAGCCATTCAATATTCAGTTGGCAAAATCCAATATTGAGATAGAAGTGCCAGCGGATATGAGCATGCTGGAGGCAATAGAGGCTGCTGGCGTAGAGGCTGACTATCTGTGTCGCGGAGGTGTCTGCGGTAGATGCGAGCTGGACGTGCTAGAAAGCGACGGTGCGATTTTACACAATGACCACTTTTTAACCGACACAGAAAAAGTCTCGTGCAAAAAGATTATGCCTTGCGTGTCTCGTGCAAAAGGCAAGCGTTTATTGATAGATTTATAAGCAGGCTTGCGCAATCGCTAATTCAATTTAATAGAAAGGTCGCCGCTCTAATGCTCATCTCATTAGAGGCGGTGATACAAGGTAAACATTATGGTATGCACGTTTAAGCAAGAAACTTTCCGCGAAGATTACACTTACAGTAACTCTAATGAGGCAATCAAGCGCTTTCCTTTCCCTTTTCCTGAAGATAAGTATATGTATTCGGTGAATATCGAGCCACATGTGAAGGGTAAAGAGGGTTCAGTCTGTGAGTTTGCATTCGATGTGGATGAACATTATGTGTCTGAATGCTTGGACAAGAAAATAACCTTGCAGCAGGATCCTGGTCGTTATCAGGCATTACCGCATATGATGGATGCGCAATGGGACTTTTTAGAGATGACCATGGATGCATTGTCGCAAGATTATCCTCAGCATTTCTCATTAAAGAAAAATGGTGCAGTTTGGACTTGGGAAAATAAGCCCTTAGGGATTAAAGACACGTTTACATTTGGCGATAGCAGCACGTTAGAGATGGAGCCTTTTTATTACATGGGTAGCCAAGTGCAAGGTGATTTTGTCTTGTTAGACCAGCGCGATGAGACTTTGTACGCGGATGCAGGCGTTGTGACTAGTCAGGCTGACTGGTCATTGGCGTTTAACGCAGGTATGTCCTGGAGAGAGTGGCATGGTCCTGTGCCGTTAGCTACAGAGTTGGGGGTGATGGATCGCGCCTTGAAGTATCTGTTGAATTTGCAATATAGCAGTCCTGTGCGCAGGTTAAATTGGACGATGACCATCAATCCTAGGTTAGATACCTCACCTGAGAATTATCCTTACTGGGGCGGAGATCGTAACACGGTCAATGCTGAGAATGTGGGTGACTTGGTGCATCTACGCGTCGAATTGCAGACCTTGTTCCGCTTGCCTCGCAGCAACGCAATCATGTTCAGCATACGTTGTTATTTAATCAGTCTTAAAGATATTGCCACTTATCCGCGTTGGGCCAAGCGTTTACATAGAGTGCAAAAAACAATGCACCCAGATTTAATCGAATATAAAGGCATGACTAAGTTTCACCCGCTTGTGGTGGATTGGCTGGCTAAGTTTGATGATGGCGCTAGCTTGGATGTAGGCACGCAACCCGAATAAATAAATTTAATGCAACCAAATGTTACTTAGTAATCCATTGCGTTAGAGTTGTTTTGTTTTAAGAAATATTATTTACTTTCAATTAACTTTTAGGGGGTTGTATGAGAACTTTTATCAAGCCAGTATTACTGGCTAGCTTGTTGGCTGCTACTTTTAACGCGCATGCAGCAGATGAGCCTGCTGCAGCACAGCCGGCGTCACCGCATACTTTTACTGCAAATGTAGGTTTTTTTACTGACTATACGTTCCGCGGCATTTCATATACTAGAGAGCGTGGTGCTGTGCAGGGTGGTTTTGACTACTCAAATAGCAATGGTCTTTATGCCGGTGTTTGGGCAAGTAATGTGAATAAAAATGCCTTATATGAGAATACTGTCGAACTAGACATCTACGGCGGTTATGTGCGTCCACTGACCGAGAATTTAAGCGTGAATGTTGGTTTCTTGCAGTTCTTTTATCCTGATGCAAATCATGCTGGCACTGTCAATGGTGTAGCTGGAGCAGGTGGCTCACCAAATACGACAGAACTCAATGCCGCTTTGACCTACAAGTACTTTACTTTGAAGCACTCATACGCAGTGTCTAACTTCTTTGGTATTAACAATAGTTTTGCTGGTAATGGTGATTCACGTGGTTCTGGTTATACAGAATTTAACGTGGCTTATAAACTGCCAGTGGCTGACCTTAATTTAGCTGCGCATGTAGGCCGTCAAACCGTACACAATTATTCTGTTGCTAACTACACAGATTGGCTCATTGGCGTGAATAAAGACTTTTCAATCGCTGGCAGTACAGGTTGGAATGCAGGCCTTAACTACACGACAACAAATGCTAACAGCAGCTGGTATGTAGATTCAAAAGGCTGGGCAACTGGTGATGACCGTGTGATTGGCTACATCAAACGCACGTTCTAATATGCTTTAAGTTTGATAAGCAGAGCTATGATGCTAGTACTAGGGTAATTAAAGAGTAGGGCGCGTTTAGCGTCCTATTTTTTTGCGCGGCTATTGCTTATTTGTAGTGACGTTGTAGCGTTGGTCTGGGATCTCTGTGATAAAACCTTCTAGCGCTAACAGTTCACCTGTACTGGAAAAAATGCCACGGCCATGCTCTTGCACTAGTCTGGTATCGCCTTTGCGGGTAATGATGCGGTAAATGAGCTTAAATTCTTCGCCATTACTAATTTGCTGATTGACTGAGTTCCAAACGGCCTCTCTGTCATCAGGATGAATAATGCTATTGAATGAAATACTGTTGTTCATGAGATCGGTAGCATCGTAACCAGTGACATCTATGCAGCCCTCGTTTACAAACTCAAAGCTCCATGTGCGATCATGCCTGCCGCGGTAAACCATGCCGGGAATATGAGCGAGAAGAGCGTTAGCTGCTCTACGATTGGCGATGATACTGGCTTCAGCTTCTTTGTTGTGTTGTATGTCGGTGATGGTGCCTATGACGCCAGTTCTTTCCCAAGTGGTGGTGGCTGTAGTTTTTGCGCGCAACACCATCCAGTTTGGATTGCCGCGTATGGAGAGCAGTCGTGTTTCTAGTGTGCAGCTGGTTCTTTTTCCCTGCATGAGTGAGTCTAAGCGAGCTTCTAACATAGGCTTGTCTTCAGGGTGGGCATACGCAATGAGGGGTTGGCCTAGGCTATCTTGTACTTTATATTCAAGCAAATTTTCCCATGCGGGGTTTAAAAAGATGAGGTTACCTTCAGCATTAAGTTGAAAAACCACTTCTTCTAACCGGTCGATGATGGAGTGATAGTTAAATTGCGATTCGTAATTCTCGCTTAATGGGTTCACCGCAGTGACGGGAGTGAACTGAAATAACATCATCTTACTTTGTCCGTCTTCGCGCATGTAGGTCAGGCTGCTGTTTGAGGGCAGTGTGGTGCCATCTGCGCAGACTAGACGAATTTTAGTGGCTTCATTTTTGGTCTTACCGGTAGAGGCCTCTACGCTAAGTTCGGCAAAGCTAGTGTGGTCTGCGGGGTGGATCAGATTGGTAAACGGCATGCCTAGAATTTGGTCTGCCATGCCCACCATGCCCATGGTTTGCAGAAAGGGAGTGTTGACAAATTTGACGATAAAGCCATCAAGCACCACTGCTGGTGAAGATAGTGCACTGGATAGTTCTGCGCCCCAGACTGCGTCGTGTATAGGGTGGCGTTTTGAAAGAGATTTTCTGGAGGAAATTAAAGGTTGAATTGCAATGACTATGGCCGCAGAAAATATAGCAATTGCTACCGAGATTAACATGACCAAGTGTTGTAAAAAAGGGCCTTGAATGCTGTACCATGAGCCAAGTATTATCAAGAAGCAAGTACTGATGATTAGCGTTGAAAAAATAAATAAACTCATCAGATAAGCCCTAATTACGTCAATATATGAGTATAAAAAGAACTAGATAAAATATGCAAAATATTTTAAGAATTTTGAAACTAATTCGTGCTTTTATCCAGAAGCACAAACTGTATGCAAGTTTGCATGCTTTAGTTGTGTCTATGATACTTTCTGTTATCTTGATGCAGGCAGGCTCATTATTTCTTTTTGATTACATTCCGAATCATTTGTCTGTTATTCATCGTGCCTATCAAGATCAAGCATTGTGGAGGCTTGAGCTCTATAAGCTAGAGCATACTAAGAGTAGTGCTGAGTTCAATCTCTTGAATGATAACCAGAGCAAGTTTGATGACTCAACCTACTTATGGGCTAAAAATCAACACGATACCTCATTGGCCGCGGCCTATAAAAAACTGGAGTCCGCTCACCATGATTTTGCCCGCTTACGGGTAGAAAGTGGGTCTAGAGAGCTGCTTTTGGAGCGAGGTCAGCGAGTTGTTAGTGCTTATGATGAGCTGATTGTGGCAACAGAAAAGGACGTCGATGTTAAACAGTCATTGGTAGCCTTGCTACAGCTCTTGTGTCT
This sequence comes from Pseudomonadota bacterium, assembly GCA_040390265.1. Lineage (GTDB taxonomy): Bacteria > Pseudomonadota > Gammaproteobacteria > Burkholderiales > Methylophilaceae > Methylotenera. Next base: position 27,272 of record JAZJYS010000020.1, read on the forward strand.
ATGCCTTATTTTTTGTATAGGTGCAGGCATCATGTTGACTTCATGGAACATATTGATTAGTCGTTTAAGTAAAGTATTTGCGATGATGCCTAGTGATTTAATCTCGGATATGAATAAAAACCAATACGAAGATGAGTTTGAGATGCTTGAGAAATCAACCGCTGAACTGTCCGCTAGGTTGGAAGGTATTCAGGTGGAAACCAAATGGGTGAATAAAACGAGTACAGAGAAAATGCGGAAAATGATTCTTTCGCAAGACTTTTTATTTAAACTTGCTCAGTTAATCGGTAACTCTGGTTTGAGTGAATTAACCATTAAAAAATCTCTTTACTCGCTAGAGCGTACCTTGGGTGTGAGTAATGTGGCACTGGTGTTTAGTGAGAGCGGCTCACTTATCTCGGCACAACGAGCTTTGTTTTCTAGCTATTGGCCTTTATCTTTTGACGAGACCATGTTTGATGAGACCGTGAATCCTACCGGGGTAAGCCGTGTTACAAAGTTAATAAAAGGTGAGTGTGTGCAATGTGTCACGGTGCCATTAGCCAGCCCTAGTGGATGGTTGGGAATCTTACTATTAGAAACTGAGGCGAATCGATATTTTGAAGATACAGAGCTGCAACTGTTTGAGGTGACTGCGCAAATGTTTGCGCTATCTATGGGCTTTCAGGCCAGAGAGCAAGAAAGTAGGCGGGTTGCCTTACTCGAAGAGCGGGCAGTGATTGCTAGGGAGTTGCATGACTCACTAGCACAATCTTTGTCATATATGAAGTTTCAGCTTGCGCGCTTACAGACTAACTTTGGTGCGCAGTTGATAGAGTCGGGCGCTGAAGTTATCGTGAATGATACGCGCGAGGGTTTGGATAATGCCTATCGCGAGTTAAGAGAGCTACTGACTACTTTTAGGGTGCAGATGGATGTGCGCGGACTTGACCATGTGCTGGTTGAGGCGATTGAAGAGTTCTCGCAACGCTCCAGCTTAAATATTACGCTGGATAATAGGCTGCAAGAGTGCCGCTTAAGTGTGAATGAAGAGTTCCATTTGTTGCACGTGGTACGTGAGGCTTTGTCTAATATAGTACGTCATTCCGGCGCAGAAAAAGTAACCATTGCACTGGTGTTGCAGTCTACTGGTGATGTGATTGTTACCATTGATGATGATGGTAAAGGCTGTACTTTTGACGAAGCCAAGCCGCACCATTATGGCTTAGCGATTATGACTGAGCGCGCATATTGCTTGGGGGGAACGATAGAGATTATTCCTAGGCACCGCGGCGGTACCCGCGTTCGCTTATTATTCAGGCCGAAGTGATTCGTCTGAGTCATTAGCACATTCAAGTAATTTATCTATGATTAATCTCGGAGAGTTTTATGCAGATTCCTGTAACTGTAGTGATTATTGATGACCATGCCTTATTTCGTAGAGGTGTTCGGCAAATGGTTTCAGCCGACCCCTCTTTTACTGTGGTTGGCGAAGCTGCTTCCGGCGCCGAAGGCTTAGCACTGGTTCAGGAGCTCAAGCCTGATCTGGTGCTGATAGACCTCAATATGAAGGGTATGAACGGGTTGCAGACGCTATCGCATATTAAAGAGGCAAAGTTGGAATCAAAATGCATCGTCTTAACCGTATCCGATGCAGAAGATGACCTGTTAGAAGCACTGCGTGCAGGCGCAGATGGCTATCTGCTAAAAGACATGGAGCCAGAAGATCTTTGTGATAATTTAAAGAAAGCAATGGCGGGAACGACAGTTTTGCATGAAAGTTTGACTGAAATACTCAAAAATGCGCTGATACATCCAACCTTGAGTAAGACTGAAGAAGATGTGTCGCTCACCGAGCGCGAGCGCGAGATTCTTGAGTGCCTGGCAAATGGACTGAATAATAAAACGATAGCGCGTGAGTTGGGTATCAGCGATACAACAGTCAAGGTACATATTAAACATCTGTTAAGTAAGCTGAAGCTAACCAGTCGCCTTGAAGCCGCAGTATGGGCACATAGGCAGAGGTAACAAGTGCAAAGTCATTCTACATTGAAAAGTTGTGGAGAGGTTTCAAGCGTTATAAGCAAGATTAAATCTACACGTGAGCTTTATAATGAGGCGATTTTGAATCGGGATGTAGATGCAATCTGTTCATTTTTCACTTCTGATTATCATGTAATCACAGGGCGTGGTGTGCAGTCGCATGGCATAGATGAGCAGCGATTGCGTTGGCAAGAAGCATTTTCGCAAGACCCTGTCATGCTGTACCGTAGGAAAACTAAAAAGGTGCATGCAAGACGCGTGTTGCAATATGCTGAAGAGCTAGGTACTTGGGTCGGTAAATATACTGCAGAACCAAAAAGAGTTTCGCTGGTAGCCGGGGTATATGCGGCAAAGTGGCAAAAGCAAACTAATGGATTGTGGTTGATTCAAACCGAAATTTTTACTACTTTACGTGCTTTGTCACCTTAAATATACAAACAAACTCTAGAGTAAATAACCATCTTTATAGTTCCATCATTTGCCCCCCACTGGAGGCAACCTCAAGATATAGACCTCCACTGCCAGATAACTTATAAGGCTTAGCCTGTGGCTTTGCTGTGTCAGTTAATGCCATATTACCTCTCTTGGAGGCAGTTTTTGGCTAACTGGGGGCTTGTCTCAAGTTGCACTCAAAGTTGCCCCATTAAATGCTGGATTCAGTAAGATGAAATTAGACTGCTTCAGAAAAAAGCAATAAAAAACCCGCACTTAGGC
>JAZJYS010000021.1:0-25278 GCA_040390265.1 Pseudomonadota bacterium
ACCCGCATTCAGTTCGACTCCAAGGTTGATAAGCTGTGGCTGGTAGGCGACTTGATCAATCGTGGTAGCGGCTCACTTGAGGTGTTGCGTTGGTGTTATGCGCATCAGGCAAGCTTGCAAGTTGTATTGGGTAATCATGATTTACATGCTTTGGTAGTGGCAAATGGGATTACTAAAGCACATAAAAGTGATACTTTTGATGCTTTATTTGCTGCGGATGATCGCGAGGTTTTGCTAGATTGGCTGCGTCATCAGCGCCTAATTTATCAAGAGGATAATTACCTGATGGTGCATGCTGGCTTATTGCCGCAATGGACTGCTGAACAAGCGTTGGCTTATGCGGCTGAGGTTGAGGCTGCGTTGCAAGGTGCAGCTTATTTGGATTTCTTGAAGCATATGTATGGCAATCTACCCAATATTTGGAGCGATACCTTAGTGGGCATGGATCGTTTGCGCGTCATTACCAATGCGATGACGCGATTAAGGGTGTGTACTTTGCAGGGCGCAATGGAGTTTAACTTTAAAGGTGAGCTGGATGATGTGCCAAGTGGTTTTGTGCCTTGGTTTGATGTGCCGACGCGGGTGACGCGTGATGTTCAGGTGATTTTTGGGCATTGGTCGGCATTGGGTTTGCAGCAAAGAAGCAATGTGTATGCGTTGGATACTGGATGTTTATGGGGCGGTCAGCTTACCGCCATGAATATACATACCAAAACGGTTACGCAAGTGGAGTCACATCCGCTAGACAAGCCGTTAAAGTTAAAGCATTGAGTGAAGTATCAGGATATTTTTAGATTGAGTTTTTGTTGAATTAAGTCTTGGATACTCTGTGTTAATGCACGTCGATCTTTATTGGCAGCCGCGAGTTCGTTGATTGGAATGGGCGCAAAGAAATGCAGTTCAACCACAGGGCATTTCTGACGCAGTATTTGCTGTATGGAGACCAGCATGGTTGTTTCTCCGGCATAGGCAACCTCCGTATTAATGCTGCTATCAGGTCTTGGGTAACGAATGGCAATAGGCTGTATCGTGGCGCTGGCTTGAATGGCGGCTTCAATCAGGCTGCTTTTGAATGGTTTTAGTACGGTGCCATCCGTTGTTGTGCCTTCAGGAAAGAAGCATAAATTATCCCCAGCCTTTAGCCCCAGTGCCGCAGTGTTAACGACGCGTGCGGCATCATGTCGCCTGCTGCGGTCTATAAAGAGTACGTTGGCTTTGCTTGCTAAATAGCCGATGACAGGCCAGCTTTTAACCTCTGACTTTGAAATGAAGCGTAACGGAACAATGCTGTTGAGCGCATAAATATCTGTCCACGAAATATGATTGGCGACAAACATGGTATTGCTCAATGTTTCGTGTTTTGTGGGTATATTGCCTAGGCTAATGACGCGTAGGTTAAGCGCGGCAACTAATCGCCCAGACCACCACTGTATTAATTTTAGTTTGACAGGTTTGCTTGCGACAGGGAAAACGATGGCTGCAATCATCGTTCCTACTAGCGTATGAGTCATCACGCGGCTGATTCTAAATAGCCGCGTGATGCTGTTGGTGGTTATTGTAACGGTATCAATGGAATGACTAATAGGTGGTCGCAAAGTGATTGGTTTATGCCTATTTCAGAAAATGAGCGGCATATCTTGGGTTGATTCTAGATAAAGGTAACATTACCAGCATATCCGCCGTGTTGAAATAGGGATCCCATGCCGGTTCGCCACAAATGTAAGCACCTAAGCGTAAATAGCCTTTAATTAACGGAGGGCAAGCCACTTGCATGTCGGTACGTAATGATTGAATAGGGAGTGGGTTGCGCGCAAATACTCGGTACTCAAGCGGTGATAAATATTCATCCTGCAACATTTGATACAGGCTGGCTGCAGAGTGGCCGCCATCAGACATGCTGACACTGCCGCAACCTATCATGTATTCATAATTGTGAATTTGCATGTATTTGGCAAGACCGGCCCAGAGCATGGTAATTGTGCCGCCGTTACGATAGTTTTGGTGTACACAAGCACGACCGACTTCTACGGTACGATCAAATAAATGTGACAGTCTGCTTAAGTCAAACTCACCTGCGGAGTAATAACCACCAGCCTCATTGGCTTTTGATGGGCTGAGAATGCGGTAGGTGCCAATGACTTGATGTGTGCCGCTGTCACGTACAATCAGGTGATCACAAAATTGGTCAAAACCATCAATATCCAAGCCACCTGTGCCAGAAAGCTGGGCGCCCATTTCTTCGGCAAATACTTTGTAACGCAAACGTTGCGCTTCTTCTATTTCTGCTTGCGTGCGAGCAAGGCTAATATACAGTTTTCTTTGCGCGGCACTTTGTAACTCAATGTGCTTGCTGTTGTGTTCTTTTGTGTTTTCAATCCAAGTGGCATCTTTGCGAACCATAAACTCTCTCCTTTTGATGGAGGAGACTTTAATCAGGTAACGTTAAGAAGGTGTGACAGAAAAATGACTGTTTATTGACAGGGTAGTTAGGCGTCAAGCTCAAATGCTAAGGATGATTACTAGCATTTGAGCTTGAGTATTAGGGGGTGTTTAGGAAACCTTAGTGTGAAACTCTGGTAGTGCCGCCACTTTCAATCAGGCGTACTTTTTCGCCGGCTTTAAAGATGTCGTCTGCTTCTTGTACAACAGCAATTAAGCCACCACCATCAAGCTTAACGGTGATTTCTAGTGCATCCTTACGTGTAAAGCCTTCTTCCGCAGCTGCGCCTGCAATGCCGCCAACAACGGCACCAATCACCGCGCCGACGATGCTGCCATCTCCACGCCCAATGCTGCTGCCAGCAACGCCACCAACTGCACCGCCAGCTACCGTGCCGATAGGAGACTTAGTGCCTTCAAGTTTTACCTGACGAACACTTTCTACCACACCTGTTTTAACCGTTTGTACCCTGCGGGCTTCGTCACGGCTATACACGCTGCCAGAATTTGAACTGGCGCAGGCTGTGATCAATAAGCCTAGTAAGGCGATTGCTAATAATCGTGTTGTTTGCATTTTGTAATCCTTAGTTTTTTACGTTTTGATGGACTGTAACAGCTTAATTTAGTTGCGTGTGCGTCATTAAAGTTTCACCCCTCTTGCGTTTTTAGACTGGTGTTTCTTCTAACCGTGTTTCATTCACTAGTGCTTGTGTGTAAATGGCTTCAATCTGGGCGCGGGTCGGTGTGTGATTTTGTCCACCACGGCTTTCAATTTTAATGGCGCCCATGGTTGAAGCCAGTCTGCCGCAAGTTGGCCAATCCCAGCCTCTTGCCATACCGTACATCAAGCCCGCTCTATAGGCATCGCCGCAGCCTGTTGGATCAACAATTTTTTCAGCACGGACGCATGGAATGTCGAAGCGTTGTCCGTCTGCATAAATTTGTGAGCCAGCACCGCCAAGTGTCACGATGAGTGCTTTAACCTTGAGTGCTAATTGTTCTAATGTTAAACCGGTTTTATCTTGAATGACTTGTGATTCATAGTCATTTACTGCAAGGTAGTCAGCCATTTCGATGAATTGTAAAAGCTCTTCACCATTAAACATCGGCAAACCCTGACCTGGGTCGAATAAAAATGGAATACCCGCTTCAAAACATTCACGCGCATGTTGAAACATACCGTCGCGACCATCGGGCGCAATAATCGCTAATGTGACATCTTTGGCATCTTTTACACTGTTCTGGTGTGATTCAATCATCGCACCAGGGTGAAACGCAGTGATCTGATTGTCATCAGTATCGGTGGTAATAAACGCCTGCGCAGTGAAGCTACTAGGGATAGTTTTGATGTGCGTAGTATTAAGTTTGTTACGTTCTAGCCATTGTGTGTAAGTGGCAAAATCTTCGCCTACAGTGGCCATGATCAACGGGTTGCCATCTAGCAGTTGCAGATTGTAAGCAATGTTGCCCGCAGTACCACCAAATTCACGGCGCATTTCCGGCACATAAAAAGCCACGCTGAGGGCATGAATTTTGTCCGGCAAAATATGATTTTTGAATTGGTCTTGAAACACCATGATGGTGTCGAAAGCTAGTGAACCGCAGATAAGAGTATTCATGGAAATGAAAATAGGCTATTGAAATGCCTATTATCGTAGTTATGCCTGTATGCAGGCAAGTTTAATTCGACCTTAAATTAAGGCGTTAGCGCGCCATCAATCAGAATTTTGGCGGCTTTTTTTGCATACTTCATTGCGCCAGAGCCGCGTTGCATTTGTTCTGCTTGTACTGCGCCTTCAAATAAGAGCGATAGTTGTAGCGCTAGAATATCTGCTTGTTTGATACCGGCATCGCTTGCCAAGTTGCTGATGTATTGTCTGAATTGACGTGATTGCTCAGAAGATAATTGATGTACTGGGCTGGCTTCATTTGGAAATTCGGCTGAGGCTTTAATGAAGCCCATGCCGATAAAGTCTGGAGAGGTCACCCATTCTTCAATGAAAACGAAGAGCTTTTGTAGCTTATCGCTTGGTTTCTTTGTAGAAGTGAGCTTGTCGCTAAGCCAGCTTTGAAAGTCTTGGTGGCCTTGCTTGAGTACTTCCAGAATCAACTCTTCCTTGCTGTGGAAGTGTTTGTAGAGCGTCATTTTAGTGGTGCCCGCAACTGCAACAATAGTATCCACGCCAGTAGAGTTTATTCCCTGTGTCTGGAATAAATTGGTAGCTGTCGTTAATATTTTTTCGCGTAGCGTAGACATACTTTTATTATACTAATCTGTATAGCAATTTTGCAATCATTATTATTGCATTTGCAGCGTGAAATTATTTTGAATTTGCCATCAGCATGGGCGTAAAGTTGCAGCGCACTTTTTCCAGATAAGTGGTGGCAACGGCCAGGTCGTCAAGGTTGTTCGGTAGCTTGCCGCCAACTACATTTTCTAAATAAATGGCTTTGTCTTTGTCTGGGATTTGCAGGGCCTCTGGGAACTGGCAAGTGCCATTGCGCATTTGTTCATACTTTGTGTACATCTTTGCCGCGTCGCTTGCTGTTATGTTTTTATTCATAGCGTTTGCAGTGACTGTGGCTGCCTCTGTTTGCGCTATTGCTGGGCGAGTTTCTTTTATTAGCTCAGGTAGCCAAATGCTGACGGAAATAACGATTAAGAATGTACTTGCCGCAATGCCGTAAATAAAGGCTTTGGCTGGAGGGGTATTGATTGCGCTTAGCCAGTTTCTTTGTGTTTGTGCCAAAATAAGTGCGTTTGCTACTTCTTTTGCATGAATTAAATCATTACTTTCTGGGTGGTTCGCAACTTGTTGTGCGGCACTGCGTGCAATGAGTACGATATGCTCAGCGAGCATAGCCGGATTCGCTGCGCCACATGCTTTAGCTTGTGTTGTGATGAATGAGACTAGTGCTTGGTCAGCTTTAATGTTGGGTTGGGTTTGGGCGTCCAGTGCGCTGATTTTAGGCGCTTTGAGCCAATCATTTAATACGTCAAAAAGGCTAAGCATGCGGCCTTGAGGTGTTGCGCTCGACTTGGTCAGCATGCTGACCAGCCATTCAGAATCAAATATATCCATGTTTTCTATACGGAAATATCAGTCATTAGAAAGGTTTGACGACAACTAATATGACGATGATGGATAGCACAATCACTGGGATCTCATTAAACCAGCGATACCAAATATGGCTGCGTTGATTTTTGTCTAGCTTGAATTCTTTCACAAGTTTTCCGCAATAAAAATGGTATGCCACCAGCACTGCTACCAGTGTGAGTTTGGCATGTATCCAGCCGCCAGTAGCGCCAAAGCCTATCCATAGCCATAGTCCGAAGCCTAAAGCCAATACAGCCAAAGGGAGCATGAAGCGATACAGCTTATGTTCCATGAGTTTTAGCTGTTCAGACGTTGCGTTATCTGGTGTTTTTGAATCTAACACCATGGCGTGATTCACAAATAATCGTGGCAGGTAAAACAGCCCTGCAAACCAACTGGTGACAAAGATGATATGTAATGACTTAATCCAAAGCATTAGGCACCTAATTCTTTCTTGAGTAATTGTTGTAGCGCGTTAAAGTCTAGCTCACCCATGGTGCGGCGTACCAAATTCCCTTGCTTGTCATAGATGTAGGTTGTTGGTGTTAAGTTCACTCCACCAAACTTATTTGTCACTTCGCCCAATCCGTCATGCATGACAGGGAAGGGCAACGCTTTTTGTTTGGTGTAGTTGAGCACTTGTGCCGGCGGGTCATAAGGCATGGCAACCGCAATGATTTCAAAACCTTTTTTACCGTATTGGTTGTAGGTATTAACCAGTTGCGGCATTTCTTTAATGCAGCCTGGGCAATCTGTTGCCCAGAAGTTAACCAATACAACCTTGCCTTTCAGTGACTCCATTGAGATTTTTGTGCCGTCAATGGTCGTGAATGTGACATTCGGCGCTTTTGGTTTGTTGCTTAATTGCAGGCCCAGAAAGGCGAGCAGGGCAATAATAATGATTGGTAGTAGTGATTTTTTGAGTGTGGCGTTCATGATGGTAGTGTATCCAGTACTTATAGATAGTCTATATGATTAAGCTTGAATAGTTGCTGAATTTAAGAATAATTTTTAGTATTTTCGTTTGGGATAGTTGTTGCTGAATAACCACATATAGGTCGCGCTTATTTGCGTGTCAGCAGCATGTTATAATGGCGTTTTAATAGCCAAGCTATTTATCAAAAATACATGAACGCTCCTCTACATAGTAATCTTCTCAATGCAGAGCCTAAGCCTGCAGCGCGTTTGCGCGAAATTCCTTACAACTACACCTCTTTTTCTGACCGTGAAATCGTTATTCGATTCATGGGCGAAGAGTACTGGGGTATTTTGAATGAATTGCGTGGCGAACGCAAAACTGGTCGCTCAGCACGCATGCTGTTTGAGGTGTTGGGTGATCTGTGGGTCGTGACGCGTAATCCCTATCTGCAGGACGACTTGCTGGAAAACCCCAAGCGCCGTAAAGCGCTGGTGGATGCTTTGCATCACCGGATTGCCGCGATTGATGAGCGTCGCACGAGTGGTAATGCCAGTGGTAACGATAGCGCTGGGAATGAAAAAGTATTGAAATTGGTCATGGCTGCACGGCGTGCTGTCACAAAGTTTGAAGACGATTTCAAGCTCACCGCCAACTTGCGCAAGCGTGCGCTCAGCAAACTCACAAAAATAACTCGTAAAGATAATGTCAGTTTCGATGGTTTAGCGCGCGTGTCACATGTGACAGATGCTACTGACTGGCGCGTTGAATATCCATTTGTTGTATTGCACCCAGATACCGAAAAAGAAATCGCCGCTCTGGTGCGTGCTTGTATTGAGTTAGGGCTTACTGTCATCCCACGCGGCGGTGGTACTGGTTATACCGGCGGCGCAATTCCTCTGACGCCAATGTCTGCGGTGATTAATACCGAAAAGCTGGATCAACATACAGGCGTGCAAATGCGTACGCTACCAGGCGTTGCCCGCCAAGTGGCGACGATTGAATGTGGCGCCGGTGTGGTGACACGCCGCGCCATGGAGGCCGCGAGTGACGCTGGCCTAGAGTTTGCCTGTGACCCAACTTCTGCCGACGCTAGTTGCATTGGCGGTAATGTCTCGATGAATGCGGGCGGTAAAAAAGCCGTGTTATGGGGTACTGCTTTAGATAACCTAGCTTCATGGCGCATGGTGACGCCGGATGCTGAGTGGCTTGAGGTCGAGCGTTTGGATCACAATCTGGGCAAGATTCACGATATCGAAATGGCGCGCTTTAAAGTAAGCCGCTATGCCGAAGACATGAAAACTTTGCTGGCAGAGCCGGAGATTCTGGAGATTGCTGGGCCTAGCTTCCGTAAGGTCGGTTTAGGTAAAGACGTTACCGATAAATTCTTGTCTGGTTTGCCAGGTATTCAGAAAGAAGGCTGTGATGGCTTGATTACCTCTGCGACCTTTATTTTGCACCGCATGCCTAAGCATGTACGTACGATTGCGCTCGAGTTTTTCGGCAATGTATCAAATGCCGTGCCTGCGATTGTGGAAATCAAAGACTATCTGGACGCGACCGCCAAAAAAGACCCGTTAGTGCTGATGGCGGGTTTGGAGCACATGGACGAGCGCTATATCAAGGCTGTGGGTTATGCGACCAAAGCGGCCAGACAACAACGCCCAAAAATGGTGTTGATTGCCGACATTGCGTCTGATGATGAAAATGCCGTCGGCGAGGCAGCATCGCATATCGTGCGTTTGTGTAATGCACGTAATGGTGAAGGCTTTATTGCCGTGTCAGCTGAGGCACGTAAGAAATTCTGGTTGGATCGTGCGCGTACCGCCGCGATTGCCAAGCATACTAATGCCTTCAAAATCAACGAAGACGTGGTAATTCCATTGCCGCGTTTAGGTGATTATTCTGACGGTATCGAGCGCATCAATATCGAGCTTTCTATTCAGAATAAGCTGAAATTACTGGATGCAATGCAGGACTTTATTCAGGGCGATTTGCCGTTACAGGCTGATGAAGACGGTAATGCTGACATCGAAATGGTGAAGAGCAAGCAGGTGATGGCGTTGCAGTCGCTCAGTGAATTGCGTGCACGCTGGAGCTTGATTCTGAATAATCTGGATGCGCCAGTGTCCATACTGGGTGCGGCTGGTAGCGCGCTGGGTCAATACGAGAATATCTTCCGCGCGGTGCAATCCTACGATTTGCGCATTTCATGGAAGCGCGAACTTAAACGCCCCATGGCCGATATTTTTGCTGGACGTGAGTATCAAAAAATATTGGATCGTTGTGACGAAGTGCATAAGAGCGTGCTCAAGAGCCGCGTCTTTATTGCCTTGCACATGCATGCTGGTGATGGCAATGTGCATACCAATATTCCGGTTAATTCTGATGACTACGAAATGATGCAAGCTGCGCATGGTGCCGTTGATCGCGTTATGGCGCTGGCAAAGGCTTTAAATGGCGTGATCTCAGGTGAGCATGGTATCGGTATTACCAAAATGGAGTTTTTGGAGCAAGCCACGATAGACCGCTTTACGGCTTACAAAAATAAGGTAGACCCGAATGGGCACTTTAATAAGGGTAAGCTACTGGCTGGTTCTGGGCTTGATAATGCCTACACGCCAAGCTTTGGCTTGCTAGAGCAAGAGTCCATCATCATGGAGCAATCAGCCATTGGGGATATTGCCGACTCTATCAGTGACTGTTTACGCTGCGGGAAATGCAAGCCTGTATGTACCACGCATGTGCCGCGCGCCAATTTGTTGTATAGCCCACGTAACAAGATTTTAGGGACATCGTTATTGATCGAAGCTTTCTTGTATGAAGAGCAAACGCGACGCGGCATTTCCATCAAGCATTTTGATGAGTTTAATGATGTGGCAGACCACTGTACCGTGTGTCATAAGTGCGTCAATCCGTGTCCGGTAGATATTGATTTTGGCGATGTATCGATAGCGATGCGTAACTTTTTGCGTGAACAAGGTAAAAAGCAATTTAATCCCGGTACAGCCGTGGGTATGGCATTTTTGAATGCTAAAGATCCTGCGACAATTAAACTGCTACATACGGTGATGATTGATATCGGCTATAAAGCACAAAGCTTTGCGCATAGTATCGCCAAGAAGTTCGGTTTATTGAAAGATAAAATCAGGCCGCCGGCGACAGTAGGTAAGCCAGAAATCAAAGCGCAGGTTATTCATTTCATTAATCGGCCTATGCCTAAAAGAATGCCGACCAAGACTTCTCGCGCCTTGCTGGGTATTGAGGATGATCACATGATTCCTGTGATTCGTAATCCACAAAAAGTGACGGAAGATTCCGAGGCCGTGTTTTACTTCCCGGGTTGTGGTTCTGAGCGTCTATTCTCAAATGTAGGCTTGGCGACGCAAGCTATGCTATACGAAGTTGGTGCAATTACTGTCTTGCCGCCCGGTTATCTGTGCTGTGGTTATCCGCAAACGGCGAGTGGTAATCATGATAAAGGACAGGAAATTACCGCTGACAATCGTGTGTTATTCCACCGCGTGGCCAATACGCTCAATTACTTGGATATCAAGACGGTGATTGTGTCCTGTGGCACGTGTATGGATCAGCTGCAAAAATATGAGTTCGAGAAGATATTCCCGGGCTGTCGCTTGCTGGATATTCACGAATATTTGATGGAAAAAGACATGCGCTTACAAGGCGTCAGTGGTACGCGTTATATGTATCATGAGCCTTGTCATAATCCAATGAAAACCTACAAATCTATGGAAGTGACTAATGCGCTGATGGGCACTGATGTGCAGTTGAATGATCGCTGCTGTGGCGAAAGCGGTACCTTTGCTGTCGCCCGCCCAGATATTGCCACGCAGGTGAAAATGCGTAAGCAGGAAGAGTTGGAAAAAGGTATGGCTAAAATGGGCTTGACCGTGGGCGCGCCAGAAGAGAAGGTGAAAATTCTTACTTCTTGCCCAAGCTGCTTACAAGGTTTATCGCGCTATGGTGAAGATACTGGGATTGAAGCTGATTACATTGTTATTGAAATGGCGAAACATTTGCTTGGTGATAACTGGATGCCTGAGTACGTAGCGCGGGTGAACAATGGTGGAATCGAGAAGGTACTGCTGTAGGTAGCGGCAACTTACTTGAGCATCGCTTGTCTTAATTACTCGTTGTTGTTTAATTAAGCGGGAGGTGTTTTATGCGTAATACGATAATAACAGGGCTGATTCTGGCTTCGTTTACTGTGGGCGGTTGCGCCAACATGACGGAGTCACAAAAAGGAACAGCCAAAGGTGCTGCTATCGGTGCTGGTGCTGGTGCTGTAGTCGGCGCTATCGCGGGTAAGGGCAAGGGTGCAGCTATCGGTGCGGTTGTCGGTGGTGCAGCTGGTGCAGTGGCAGGTAATGTTTGGACTAAACGTCAGGAGGAGCAAAAACGCCAGATGGAAGCGGCTACTGCCGGTACTGGCGTTGCTGTCACTCAAACTGCCGATAATCGTTTGAAGTTGGATATTCCTAGCGATATCTCATTTGATGTGGGTCGCGCGGATATTAAACCAAACTTCAGGGCGGTATTGGATGCTTTTGCGACAGGGTTAGTGAAGAATCCTAGCAGTAACATTACTATCATTGGTCATACAGATAGTTCAGGTAGCGATGCGGTTAATAATCCTTTGTCACTCAGTCGTGCGACAAGTGTTCGTGATTATTTAACGAGCCGAGGTGGTGTTGCTTTTAGTCGATTTACCGTGGAGGGACATGGGTCACGTGAACCACTGGTGCCTAATGATTCTGCTGCAAATAAGGCTAAGAATCGTCGTGTGGAGATTTTTGTGGCCGAACCTGCACCTCAATAGCTGATCCGTTATTTCTAGCTAAAAAAAGCCAACTTGTTGTTGGTTTTTTTATTGGCTGTAAGCGATTAGAAGGGTAAAAATAGTGCCGTTGCGAGATTTTGCATGACGCGAGAAATCAGCCGTTGTGATTTTTCCGCCAGGGCAATGGCATACAAGTCTGTGCGGCCTATCATTTTTCCAAACTCGCGCTCAAAGGATAAGTTTTTATCTTTATCGCTCATCTCATTGCTAAGTAAGTATAACGCGCCACTTGCATCACGCGAGTTAGAAAGCTTCCATGCGGCTATTTCTATGTTTCTGGCCACGTTATAAATACGTTGCGGATCTACGCTGTCGGTAAAGTAAAAATCTGTTTTTCCGCCGTGCGCTTTAAGCAGCATGGTTTGTAATCCGACTATAAATGGTAAAACGCGGTCGCCTGTGTAGTCTGCTTTAAATGTCAGAAAAATGGCATCGATATCTTGCAGGTTGTTGATGGACTCAAACTTGTAATGGTGTTGTGCTTCCCCCTCAAATACCCATGTAATCATTTTTTCTGCACTTCCCGAGGTGCTTTTTTGCAGTTCGTGTGGGTTGCGTTTGTAAAGCTTAAGCATGAGCAGACGTAAGCTCTCGGAGTTCTCGCGTATCTCAACATCGGTTATACGGTCGAAATCGCTCTTGCCAAGTTGGTTGATTGTGCTGCGGTCTTGTTGTTCGGGAATGGGCTTTTTGTTGGGAATGGTGCTGGAGGAACTACATGCCGACATTGCCGATAACAATATGATGATTGCGGCAATGTGGGGCAGTTTTGGCATTTATTGAGAACGCATCTATTGTTTTTGCACGATGCGTGCTTGGGGGAATATTTCGCTAAATGTGCTACCGGCACCAAGTTCGCTTGTAATCTCCAGTCTGGCCTGATGGCGGGTAAGAATGTGTTTTACGATGGAAAGTCCCAGCCCTGTGCCGCCAGTTTCACGACTGCGACCACGGTCTACCCGGTAAAAACGCTCGGTTAGTCTATCAATGTGTTTTTGTTCAATGCCAATGCCATTGTCTTGCACGCTAAAAATAGCTTGATTGTTCTGTATTCCCCAGCGTATATGAATTTCTCCGCCATCTGGAGTGTAGCGAATTGCGTTGCTGATTAAGTTGCTCATAGCACTTTGTAATTCATTCATGGCGCCAATAAGATTAACATTATTGTCTATTGTTGTACTAATTTTGTGTTTGCCCTGACTTAGTATCTGAGCATCGTTTACCATCATGTTGATCAGTGCCGGCATTTGGATTTCAGCATCATCCGGTGCTTGAACATTACTTTCAATGTGCGATAGTGTTAGTAAATCGTCGATCAAATGCCGCATGCGTGTGGTTTGATCCAGCATCATGTTGAAATAGCTGCGTGTACTATCTGGTACTGCGCCTTCTACATCCATTAAAGTTTCAATGAACCCGCCAACAACAGTGAGCGGGGTACGCAGCTCATGAGAGACGTTGGCAATAAAGTCGCGGCGCATGGCCTCGATGCGTTCTAATTGGGTAACGTCACGGCAAATGAGTAATTTCTGTTTTGTACCAAATGGAATCAGCTGCATCTCAAGTGTGGCTTCAGCGTTGCGCCATGATCTGACCTTGATGGATTCTGTGTATTCTTGGGCATACAAGTAATGTACAAAATCAGTATTACGCACCAGATAATTGATGGGTTGATCTACGTCTTGTTTTAAATTTAGGCCGAGTAGCGTTTCTGCCGGCGGGTTGCACCACTCAATTTCATTGGTGGCATTAATGACAACCACGCCATCAGGCAGAGCACTTGCCGCATGGCGAAAGCGCCCTAGTGCGGAGCTTAGCTGTGTTTGATTGCGTGAGTGACGACGGTGTTCTTGGTAAAGTGCTGCAAATACATCCTCCCAGACGCCAGAGCCGTTCGGAATGTGATTGAGTACTGGTTTTTTAAGCCATTTGCTGAGTTGATGTAGCCAGTATAAATGGCAGGCTAAATAGATGGTAACGCCAGCTGAAAATACTAAAAGTGCAGCAGTCGCGCTGTCACTAACCCATACGATGAGGCAGATAATGGTGAGTGTTAATCCTAACCAAAAAGCGTTCCAGCGAATATCTTGCACGATTCAACATCTTCTAAAAAATTAGTGGCTTATTATAGCTAGGTTTGACTGGCTTTACTCTACAGATAAGCGATAACCAGCGCCGCGTACTGTTTGTATCAAGTCCTCATGACCTGATAGCGAAAGCGCATTGCGTAGGCGGCGAATGTGCACATCTACGGTACGATCTTCAACAAAAACACGATCGCCCCATACCTTGTCCAATAACTGGCTGCGTGTATGTACGCGCTCCGCATTGGTCATAAAAAAGTGCAACAACCTGAATTCGGTTGGACCCAAATCAATGGTTTTTTTGTTGCCCGTCACACGGTGTGTAATCGGATCTAAACGCAGTCCGTTCAACTCTATCGGATCATCTGTCATTTGCGGTGCGCGGCGTCGTAACACGGCTTTGATCCGAGCATTCAGTTCACGTGGGCTAAATGGTTTGGTGACGTAGTCGTCAGCACCCACTTCTAAGCCGCGTACTTTGTCATACTCTTCACCACGTGCAGTTAGCATGATGATTGGAATAGATTTTGTGACGGCATCAGATTTTAGTTTACGCGCAAATTCCAAGCCGTTCATACCAGGCAGCATCCAGTCTAGTAGAATTAAATCAGGGATGGTCTCTCGCATTAAATCTTGAGCGTGCTCAACACTTAAGGCGCGCATCGCATTGTGTCCTGCTTGTGTAATATTTAGCGCTAGCAGTTCCTGAATTGCAGGTTCGTCTTCAACGATTAATATGTTTGCTGGCATATTCTTTTCCTATTGATTTAAGTCTTCAAGTTTATGACTTAAATGTGACATATTCATGACAAATATTAAACTTAATTTAATATTTTATGCAGACTCATAATCGTGCGCTTGAGTTAAATAACTGCATAATTAAATTGCAAATTCTACTGTAATGTAACAATATGTATCCTGATATAATCAAACGAAATAATACTAAATAGAATAAATTTTCAGAGGTTCGCATGGCAGGGTTTTTATCTAAAGAACGTATCACCGTAAATGCTGATTTTAATCGTTGGCTGGTTCCGCCAGCCGCTTTGGCTGTGCATTTGTCTATTGGAATGGCTTATGGCTTTAGTGTGTTTTGGAAGCCTTTAGGTAATGCTTTGATTGGGGCGGATGGAAAGCCCTTGGCCACCTGTGCGGCGGGTGCGGCAACGTTTGGTGAGAAAATGTCAGGTACTTTCAAAGCCTTATTTGCTACGGATTGTAACTGGACACAGTTTGATCTGGGTTGGATGTACACCTTGTTCTTTGTTTTGCTGGGTTGCTCTGCGGCGTTATGGGGCGGTTGGTTAGAGCGCTCCGGGCCACGTAAGGCTGGTTTTGTTGCTACTTTATGTTGGAGTGGCGGCTTGCTGATTTCTGCTTATGGCGTTTATGCGCATCAGCTATGGATGATGTGGTTAGGTTCTGGTGTGATAGGTGGTGTTGGGCTTGGATTGGGCTACATATCACCTGTTTCTACACTCATTAAATGGTTTCCAGATCGTCGTGGTATGGCAACCGGGATGGCTATCATGGGCTTTGGTGGCGGTGCGATGATTGGTTCGCCGCTTGCTGCAAAACTTATGAGCTATTTTGCTACACAAGGTAGTGTCGGCGTATGGCAAACCTTTGTAGTGCTGGCTGCCGTGTATTTTGTGTTCATGTTAGGTGGGTCATTAGGATATCGTGTTCCCCCAATCGGCTGGAAGCCCGCCAATTGGACGCCTCCTGCAACGCAAAATAATGCAATGATTGCCTCGCGACATGTGCATTTGAATAATGCACACAAGACCCCTCAATTTTGGCTGCTATGGTTGGTGCTGTGCATGAATGTATCCGCATGTATCGGCATTATTGGCGCCGCTGCGCCTATGTTGCAGGAAACATTTGGTGGCGCGCTGGTAGGTCAGCCGGATATTGGGTTTGCTGAAGTCAAAAAAGATGAAGTGCTCACAGCTTCGGTTGCTGCAGTAGGCGCGGGCTTTGTTGGCTTGATTTCACTGTTTAATATTTTTGGGCGCTTTGCTTGGGCAACGTCGTCTGATAAATTGGGGCGTAAACGCACTTACTATATATTCTTTATCTTAGGTGCAATTCTATATTGCACGGCTACTTATGCTGCGGGATTAAAATCATTGGCATTATTTGTGGCCTGTTTTTGTGGCATCGCTTCAATGTACGGCGGTGGCTTTGCGACTATCCCAGCCTATCTGGCGGATATGTTTGGTACCCAGTTTGTTGGGGCAATTCATGGGCGCCTGCTTACTGCGTGGTCCACTGCGGGAATTCTTGGGCCGGTAGTTGTGAATTATATGCACGATACGCGGTTAGAAGCAGGTGTGCCATTTAGTGAAATTTATGGGTCTATTTTTTTGGTGCTGGCTGGCTTGATGGCGATTGGCTTTATAGCAAACTTTTTGGTGAGACCCGTTGCCGATAAGTATTACATGACTGATGCGGAGTTAGCAGAAGAGCGTAAGCAGTCGCACGAGCAGGCTGCGAGTATTAGCGCTTCAAAGAGTGGCAGTCATGTTCAAATAAAGACTGCAAGCATGTTTGGCGCCATAGTTGTGTGGGCTTTGGTGCTGATTCCTATTAGTTACGGGGTATGGAGTACCATACAGAAGGCGTGGGCATTATTTCATTAGAGAGTCATAATAATTTAGCGCTAAGAATCACCAAGGATATGCGGTAAAATGCACCTTTAGTGCAATGATGATTAAGGATATTAAGGCGTGAGAGAGATAGAGAAGAATTTAAGTGGTGCAGGACTGCAAATTGGTGTCGTACTGTCCAGATTTAATAGCGATATTGGCGATGGCCTGCTGAGTGCATGTAAGGCTGAGTTGTTGAATCTTGGTGTTGCAAGTGATGCCATTACCATTGCAACAGTTCCTGGTGCGCTAGAAACGCCGCTATTGCTGCAACATATGGCATTGAGTGAGAAGTTTGATGCATTAATTGCATTGGGTGCGATTATTCGCGGTGAGACTTACCATTTTGAAGTGGTTGCAAATGAGTCCGCACGAGGTATTTCAGAAGTGCAATTGAATACTGGCATTCCAATTGCCAATGCAGTGTTGACGACTGAAGACGATGATCAGGCAATCGCACGTATGCATATTAAAGGTGCAGAAGCTGCGCAAGTGGCAATTGAAATGGCCAATTTGGTTAGAGCACTATGATTGATGATAAAAAAAAATCAGAGATTGATGGCTTAGACGTTACAAGTTCTACGATAACCAGCTTGGTATCTGATAAGGCTTTAGATAGCAGCAGCGCGGAGCTTAGTCCAAAGAAAAAAAGCCCAGCTAGAAAAGGTGTTAGTCAGAATCGTAGAAAGTCGCGCGAATTGGTATTGAAGGCCGTCTACCGTGGCATGTTGAATCAATCTGTGTTGGCCTCTATTTTTCGCGACATGGTGGAAGATCCAGACTATAAAAAAGCCGATGAAGCTTACTTTAAGCATTTATTAGAAGCTGTCACGGAACACGTAGAAGAGTTAGATAACAATTTAGCGAACTTTATTGATAGACCAATTGCTGAGTTAAGTCCTGTAGAGCATGCCATCTTGCGCATCTCTGGTTGTGAGTTGATGTTTGATCTAAGTATTCCTTATCGTGTCGTGATTAACGAAGGCGTAGAGTTAGCCAAGTTGTATGGTGGTACCGATGGTCATAAATACATCAATGGCGTGCTAGATAAAATCGCTGCTGAGGTGCGTGCCTCTGAAGTTAATAGCGCTAGAGGTTAGTCTTTAGCTGCTGATTGTTAGCAATTAATCGTGTTGTATCTAACTGATTGTTGACGAGTTGGTTAAGTGGTAGGACAGGTGATGGCGAAAGTTATTCTTAGTTTAGAAAATACAGTCTTAGGCGAATTTTCGCTTAATAAAGCACGGACTACCATCGGGCGCAGGTCGGTTAGTGACATTCATCTTGATCATTTGGCAGTCAGTGGTGAGCATGCTGCAATATTGAAAATCGGTCAGGACTTCTTTTTAGAGGATGTTGGAAGTACTAATGGCACGCGAGTGAATGCTAAGTCTATCAAGAGGCATTTGTTACAGCATGATGATTTAATTGAGTTTGGGAAATATCAGTTAAAGTACATTAATGAAGCCGCAATTAGTTCAGATAGCGTTGTCAAGCCTCATTCAACTGAAGTTAAGTTAGGCGCGGAAGTTGATTTAAGTGCTGTAACACCTTCTGCTCCCAAGGGAATATCTCCAGCTACAGTGGTTAACACGCCGGATGCCCTTGATACATTGGCGATTGCACGAATCAAGGTGCTAAATGGTTCAAATACTGGTCGTGAACTAACTTTAAATAAGGCGCTTACTACTTTGGGTAAGGTTGGCTCACAGGTTGCTGTGATTACCAGAAGGCCACATGGTTACTTCATTACTCATATAGAAGGCAATGTGTTTCCTCTCGTGAATGGTAGTTCTGTGGGGGCGCAGGCATTTGCGCTCAACCATCATGACTCTATTGAATTGGCCGGTGTAAAAATGGAGTTTTATCTTGAGTCGCCATCAGATTCAGCTTGAAGTCACAAAGTAGTTCGAGTCGAGGTATCCAGTCTCGTGGAAACTACTCCGTAATTTAATTGATTTATTAATATTGCAGGTAAAAATGCATCCTCTTCAGAATAGTCAATTGCTTAAACGTCTTGAGCGCCTTAATGCGATTGGGGTAGCACTTTCTGCTGAGCGTAATAATAATCGGCTGTTAGAAATTATTCTGCTGGGCGCAAAAGAAATTGCCAATGCAGACGGCGGCACAATCTACACGGTGACTGACGACAAGTATCTCAAGTTTGAAATTATGAGTAATACGACGCTCGATATCTCATTGGGCGGTACTACAGGTAAAGAAATACCATTCCCGGCGTTGCATATGTATTTAGCGGATGGCCAACCGAATCTGACAACAGTTGCGGTTTATGCTGCTTTGAATGACCAGACTGTCAATATAGAGAATTCTTATCTAGTCCAAGATTTTGATTTTAGTGGCACACGTAAGTTTGATCAGAGCACAGGTTATCGCTCGCAATCATTCTTGACGATTCCTATGAAAAATCATGAGTCTGAAGTGATTGGCGTGTTGCAGTTAATCAATGCCATTGATGCTAATACGCAAGAAATCATTCCTTTCTCTGCGGAAATCCAAAGTTTAGTTGAGTCGCTAGCATCGCAAGCGGCTGTCGCAATGACTAATCATAATTTAATTGAAGGCTTAAAAGGGTTGTTTGAGTCCTTTATTGAGCTAATGGCCGAGGCGATTGACCAGAAGTCACCTTATACCGGCGGTCACTGTCGGCGAGTGCCAGAACTCACTATGATGCTGGCACAAGCGGCTATTGATACTAAAACTGGGCCGCTTGAAAGTTTTACACTGAATGAAAAAGAGTTTTATGAGTTAAAGATTGCGGGCTGGTTGCATGATTGTGGCAAAGTGACCACGCCAGAATCGGTGATGGATAAGCCAACAAAATTGTCAGCTATTTTTGACCGTATTAATCTGGTTGATCAACGTTTTGAGTTACTTAAAAAGCAAGCTGAATGTGATGCGCTTAAGAAGCAAATAGAGGCGCTACAAAGCGGCAAGCAAGCTGATGTTGCTTTGTCACAGTCAATGCTTGAAATATTTAATTCCAAATGTAATGAGGATCGAGACTTTTTACGGCGCGCTAACTTTGGCGGCGAGTTCATGACTGCCGCAGATCAGCAGCGCGTTGCAGAGATTGCCGCTATAAAAATATTGGATGCAGATGGAAATGAACAGCATTTTTTAAGTGAAAATGAAGTTTACAATCTCAATATTGCACGTGGAACGTTAACGGCAGAAGAGCGCGAGATTATCAATAATCATATTGTGGTGACTATTAGCATGCTCGAGTCTCTACCTTATCCTAAAGCTTTAAAACGTGTTCCTGAGTATGCTGGCGGTCACCATGAGCGTATGGATGGCAAAGGCTACCCCAGAGGTTTGACGCGTGAGCAGATGTCGATTCCAGCACGTGTTATGGGGATTGCTGACATTTTTGAGGCGCTTACCGCTAAAGATAGACCGTACAAGAATGCTAAAACATTGTCAGAGTCTTTAGACATTTTAGGTAAGATGAAGCTGGATAATCACATAGATCCCGACTTGTTTGATCTTTTTATCCGCGAGAAAATTTATTTGAGGTATGCGAAGCAGTTCTTGCAACCAGAGCAGATTGATGATGTTGATGAGAGAAAAATTCCTGGTTATCAACCTTGATAATTAGTTTTAGCACTATTTCCAGTAAACAATTACAGTACCATTTTCTTGAGATGGACTATTGCTTACTTAAATACACTGATTTACAGCCACGATTGTCAAATGCCAGATAACTTCCTTCTTCATACCAATCGCCCAATACCCAGCGTGTAATATTGTGTCCATTAAGCTGAATCTGGTGCTGGTTGGGTCTGTGTGTGTGCCCATGAATCAATAATTCAGGATAATCGTGAGCGGCTAATAAGGTCATGAGCGCATCCTGATTCACATCCATAATTTGTGCGGATTTCTGAGACTTTTCCTGCTCACTGCGCATACGGATATTTTCAATTTGTTGTTTGCGCATTTGTAATGGTTGGCTCAAGAAATTCTGTTGCCATGCCTGCGCTCTAACCTGCTGGCGGAAGCTCTGATAAGCTACATCATCTGTGCACAGCGCATCACCATGACTGAGCAACACTCTCTTATTATGCAGAACAATTAATGTTGGATCGGCTAACAAAGTCATCTTAGTAGCAGCGCAAAAACGTTCAGCTATTAGAAAGTCTCTATTGCCATGCATGAAGTAAACGCGGACATTAGCGTCAGCTAAGGCGCATAGAGCAGCAATAATGGATTGGGTGTGTGCATCATCTATGTCATCGTCGCCAGCCCAGTATTCAAAGAAATCGCCCAAAATATAAAGCGAGTTGGCTGCACAGACTATTTCTCGCAGAAAATCCAGAAATGCGGCGGTGATGTTAGGTCGAGTCGGGCATAAATGCAAATCTGAAATGAATAAGTCGGGCTTACTCAATTCGGTATGCATCGTCTCGGAGATAAGTGCGTCTGGCTGAGAGCCATCGCGGATGGGGCTATCTCCGAGATTTTTCATATTACAGCGCTCAGCTTAGCAGCGTGTCGCTTTCTCAATGATAACGTTTTCAACAGGCACGTCCTGATGGCCTTTACGATTTGTTGTAGCGACTTGTCTGATTTTATCTACAACATCCATGCCCTCTGTTACTTTACCGAAAACGCAATAGCCCCAGCCGCTGCCGGTAGGTG
The DNA here is from genome assembly GCA_040390265.1 of Pseudomonadota bacterium. GTDB lineage: Bacteria > Pseudomonadota > Gammaproteobacteria > Burkholderiales > Methylophilaceae > Methylotenera. The sequence continues at coordinate 20,709 of JAZJYS010000021.1, forward strand.
CAGTGTGGTTAAGGAAGTCATTGTTTGTGGCATTTATAAAGAACTGGCTGCTCGCTGAGTGTGGTGCTGATGTGCGTGCCATGGCAATGGTGTATTTGTCATTCGCAAGACCGTTATCCGCTTCATTTTTGATTTCAGCTGCAGTTTCTTTTTGATTCATTGAAGTGTCAAAGCCGCCACCTTGAATCATAAAATTGCTGATTACGCGGTGAAAAATAGTGCCGTCGTAAAAACCGTTATCTACGTATTGTAAAAAATTAGCCGTAGTAATCGGTGCTTTTTCAGCGTCAAGTTCTAGAGTAATTTCGCCAAAGTTTGTAAGAAGTTTAACCACAAGGAATCCTTAATAAAATAATTGAAATGAAAAAATAATCGCGTCCTATTGCAAGGACTTATTGTTTAATTTAATTTGCTGAATAACTATTGGCGATTTAGGTACGTCGCTATATGGGCCAGAAAATCCCGTTGGTGTAGATGCAATCTCGCGTACAACATCCATACCTTTTAACACGCGGCCAAATACACAGTAGCCTATTAACTCAGGGTCTGGGCTTTGGTAGTTAAGGAACTGGTTGTTCTCAAGATTGATAAAAAACTGTGCTGTCGCAGAGTTAGGGTCAGACGTTCTTGCCATCGCCAGCGTACCCACTTCGTTGAGTAAGCCATTGCCAGCTTCATTAACCACAGGTGCGCGTGTTTCTTTCTCGACCATGTTTGCTGTAAAGCCGCCACCTTGAATCATAAAGCGATTGATAACACGGTGGAAAATGGTGTCTTTGTAGAAGCCAGAGTTTACGTATTGCATGAAGTTAGCTACGGTTTTTGGCGCTTTCTCAGGGTAGAGCTCTACAATGAAATTGCCGCGATTAGTTTCAACTGTCAGCAAAGGGTTGGCTGCAAGGGCTGGCTGACTAGTAAGCGCAGCGCTGCCTAGCAATCCAATCAGTATTAAAGTATAAAATTTACGCATAATTTTCCTTGTGGTTCAAATGGATAGCACGCTTAATGCACAGGCGATATGTGGCTTACGCTAGCTAAAGTTTCTATAGCTAGGCAGAGCCTTCATAGATAATTTTCCAGGTATTGTTTTCTTGAATCCAATACTGGCGTTTTTGCATCTTGTTACTGAGTGCTGGGCTACTAAAGTCCTGTATGAAGTCCACGACAACCAAGTTCTTTTCAGCGTCTGGGTAAGCAAACATACTGATGTCAGACAAGGCAATACTTACTTTAGGTTTGTTAGCTTGCACTCTATATTTGTGCTCAGCCCATTGCTGATAGTTAATGCCGTTGCTGGAGAAATCTTGTGAGTAATGCGCTAAGTATTTCTCTGTGTCTTGAGATTTCCAGTCACTCAACCAGCTATTGATTGCATCTTGTAAGGTCTGCTTTTCAGTCGCGGTGTTATTTGAATCCAGCCACTTTAGGTTGTTTGCAATAATCACAGGTGTTTTGCCTGCTTGCAGAATGGGCGCGAGTGATTTTAAGTCTTGGTTGGTTAGTACAACGCAACCGTCACTGGCGCGTGGAGGGCGGCTATAGGTATTACTCGGTGTACCATGCAGCCAAATACCTGATCCACTTCTATTATGTTGGGCATCCCATTCATTAGGATAGCTAAGTGGATAGGCGCCATCGCCATACATATCAGCCAAAGGTTGTGTTAGTTTTGGTTTGGTAAAGTAAACACCGATAGGCGTGCGCTTGTCACCCTCGCTTTGTTTCTCGACCCCATTTTTGCCAACAGTCACGTAAAAATCAGCAACGTAGCTTAAGTTCTCACCATTATTTTTATACAAATATAGGCGAGATTTGTCCGTGTCAACGACGATTACATGGCTTTGTTGCTCATTGGGCGCCAATAGAAGGTCTGGGAGTTTTTCTACATTCTGGTGTGATAAGTAGTGCTCAATACGTACGCGCGCTTCATTTTGTAAGTCTTTAACAGCTTCGCTTGGGTTGTCGTCCGCGCTACCAAAGGCTTGTAAGTATTTACCTTGCGCCATTAGCAAATCGCCGCGCACTAGGTGGGCAAGTTTGAAGTTGGGCGTACTCTCAAGCAATTGGTCTATCGTATTGAGTGCTTGCTGGTTCTTGCCTTGCGTGATTTCCAGTAAACTTTTGACCAGCAAGTTTTCAGCAATGTCTGTAGCACGGTTTGCTGCGTCATCGAGTGTAGGCCTAGGCAATAAATTGCTGAAACTGTAGCGGTTTATTGCCGTTGCATTCCACGGCACGAGGGTGATGGCCGCAAGAAGTACGTAGGTTAAGCCTTTGTTTACTGTAATCACTAAATCTATAGCCTTAATTAATTGCTTGCAATCTCTTGCTCAATGAACCAGTTGCTACCAGCTTTCTTCATAAGCAGAGTTTTGGTTGTGCGAATTGGTTTGCCATCAGCACGATAGGATTGTTTAAAGCGTACCTTGGCATTATTGCTATCTACTGAGGTAATGTTCATGTTAGATAGTTCAATATTGATTTTAGATGGGCGAGTGATGCGTTCACGGCGTTGCTCTTCCCACGCTTTACGGCTTTCACCTTTGGCTGGTTTGAAGTTTGCGCCATAACTTGCAAAGTATTTTTCAAGATTTTTTGATGCCCAAGCTTGTGACCAATTATTCACTGCACTTGTTAAGGCTTCATCAGTTGATTTTTCAGACTCGTTCGCGGCTTTTTCTGAAGTTGTTTCAGCTTTTTTTACGTCAGCAGGTTTGGTTTCAGTTGGGCGAGTGGCGCTAGCAACTTTAGCAGGCTCTTTAGCTGCAATAGTAGTTTTATTGCCTGTGCCAAATAAGTCTTTAATTAATGATAGTTTGCCTTGAGCACGCGTGTTACCGGTATCCAGTTGTAACGCCTTGTCATAGGCTTCGGAGGCCATGCGGGCGTAAATGTCACCCAGATTTTCGTGTGCTGTTGCATAGCTTGGGTGAGTTTTTATTGCAGTCTCAAGCGCTTTCCTAGCCTTATCAAACTGACCTTGATCTGCGTACAGCACTGCCAGATTGTTATATGGCTCCGGCAGATTAGGGAACTTTTCGGTCACGTCAGTGAAGGTTCTAATCGCTTCGTCACGACGACCTTGTTCTGCGAGTAAAACGCCTTTCATGAACAGTGCCTGTGCATTTTTTGGGTTAGCCACTATGTAGGCGTTTACTTTATCTAAAGCAGCAACACCTTGGCCTTGATCAGCCATTTGTGAAATATCTTTTAACTCATCTGCGTGAGCAGGAGACAATAATAAACTTGCAGACAAAATCCATGCAAACCTTGTCATAGATGGGGCGAGTGACGCAATAAAATTATTCATTGTGATATACTTTTTGGGTTAGCAAGATAAAACGTAATTCTATCAATAGCCTAAGTAACCTCCAATAGCTCATTTAGGTTTAAGGCAATATATTTCGCTAAACTGCCCTTCGACGCTTTTTAAAGTCAGAAGTTTGGCGGCTCCAACACTTTAAATATCATCCACCTAATTAAATTATGCTAAAAATTTATAATACCCTCGCTCGTGATAAGCAAGTATTTACGCCAATTGTTGCTGGAAAAGTCAGCATGTATGTGTGTGGGATGACGGTATATGACTATTGCCATTTAGGTCATGCGCGCGTGATGGTGGTGTTTGATATGGTGAATCGCTGGCTGCGTGCTAGCGGTTACGATGTGACTTACGTGCGCAATATTACGGACATTGATGACAAAATCATCAAGCGTGCCAATGAAAACAAGGAAACTATCGCGCAGTTAACGCAGCGTTTTATTGATGCGATGGATGAGGATTCAGCCAAGCTTGGCGTGATACGTCCAGATATAGAGCCGAAAGCCACTGAATTCGTAGGTGGCATGCTCAGCATGATTGCCACCCTAATCGAAAAAGGCTTTGCTTATCCGGCAGCGAATGGTGATGTGTACTACGCGGTGAATAATTTCGAAGGCTACGGCAAGCTGTCTGGCAAGTCGCTGGAAGATTTGCGGGCGGGTGAACGCGTAGAGGTGGATTCACATAAAAAAGACCCAATGGACTTTGTGTTGTGGAAAGCCGCAAAGCCCAATGAGCCAAGCTGGGATTCGCCATGGGGCAAAGGTCGCCCGGGCTGGCATATTGAATGCTCCGCCATGAGCTCACATCATTTGGGTCAGCGCTTTGATATTCACGGCGGCGGTCAGGATTTACAGTTTCCGCATCATGAAAATGAAATTGCACAGTCAGAAGCTGCACATAGCCATGATGGCAAGCCTTGCCAGATGGTGAATTATTGGATGCACAATGGCTTTGTGCGCGTCGATGATGAAAAAATGTCTAAATCTTTAGGCAATTTCTTTACGATACGTACCGTGCTGGAAAAATATGATGCCGAAGTGGTGCGCTTCTTTATTTTACGCGCGCATTATCGTAGTCCGCTTAATTACAGCGATCAGCACTTGGATGATGCCAAGCAAGCACTGACGCGCCTATACACCTCATTACGTGGCTTGCAAATTCCTAGTGCCGTGATTGATTGGCAGCAGCCACAAGCAGCAAGCTTCAAGGCTGCGATGGATGATGACTTTAATACGCCAGAAGCCT
>JAZJYS010000021.1:25378-30613 GCA_040390265.1 Pseudomonadota bacterium
CAAGCAGCAAGCTTCAAGGCTGCGATGGATGATGACTTTAATACGCCAGAAGCCTTCGCAGTATTGTTTGATTTGGCAAATGAGTTGAATAAAACACGTTCGCTAGAGACCGCGGCATTGTTGAAAAGCTTGGCTGGGGTAGTCGGTTTGTTGCAACGTGACCCTAATGCTTATCTGCAAAGCGCACCGGATGTTGAGGCCGAATCAGGCAGTGCGCTGGATGTAGATGCCCTTATCATGCAGCGCAACGATGCGAAAAAAGCGAAAAATTTTGCTGAGGCCGACCGGATTCGTAAAGCGCTTGGCGAGGCTGGTATTGTTCTGGAAGATACGCCACAGGGTACGATCTGGCGACGAGCGTAGTCTTCTAGTTCAGCAGGATAAGCACTTCTCAAATATTGCACCTACATTGATGTGCTATTCAGTGTTTTTGAATAGCGTATAACTTGCTGGTAATGTGAGCAGGCCATTTGCACATGGTTGTTTTTATGTGGGCTAAATGGGTAGAATTGCATGTGTTTTTTGATTCCATTTATTTCTCTTTAAAATTACCAAAGTTGATTCAATATGCCTGTAAATTTATCTGCACCGACTGCCCATAAACTGTTGCCAGTAAAGGGTGTTAAGCTTGGCTTTGCTGAAGCCGCTGTGCGTAAACTCAATCGTAAAGACGTGCTGGTGATGACCTTGGCAGAAGGTAGCCATGTGGCTGGCGTATTTACGCAAAACCAATTTTGCGCCGCACCGGTGTTGTTGTGCAAAACCCATTTGGCGAGCGGTCTGCCGATTCGTGCCTTATTGGTGAATACGGGCTGTGCGAATGCTGGTACAGGTGAAGATGGTCTCAATCGTGCAAAGTTAACTTGTGATGCGTTGGCAACTGCGCTGAATCTAAAAACAGAGCAAGTGCTGCCGTTTTCAACTGGTGTGATTTTAGAGCCTTTGCCTGCCGATAAGGTGATTGCAGGTTTGCCAGCGGCGATAGCTAATTTAACTGAAGATAATTGGCTTAATGCGGCGGAAGCGATTATGACTACGGACATCGTGGCAAAAGGCACGTCGCGTAGCATTGTGCTCGGCGGTCAGCAGGTGACGGTGACTGGCATCAGCAAAGGCTCTGGCATGATTCACCCGAACATGGCGACCATGCTGGGTTATATTGCAACTGATGCGGTAGTTAGCCAAGCTGCGCTTGAGAGCATCATTCAATATGCGGTCAATAAATCATTTAATTGCATCACCGTCGATGGCGACACTTCAACCAATGATAGTTTGATTATGGTGGCGACCAATCAAGCAGGTAATGCTGAGATTTCAGAAAGCAGCGCTGATTTTATCGCGCTACGGGATGCATTGACAGACGTGGCGATTGAGCTTGCACAAGCGATTGTGCGTGATGGTGAAGGGGCGACAAAATTCATGACCATCAATGTTCAAGGTGGCCGAGATGAAACTGAGTGCCGTAAAGTGGCTTATGCGATTGCGCATTCACCATTGGTTAAAACTGCATTTTTCGCGTCAGATCCTAATTTAGGGCGTATTTTGGCGGCGATTGGTTATGCCGGTGTCGAGCAATTAGATGTGAATGCATTGAAACTGTATTTAGGTGACGTATTGGTCGCTGAAAATGGCGGTAGGGCAGCTGCATATCAAGAGGAACAAGGCTCGGCAGTGATGAAAGAGCCGGAAATTTTGGTGCGCGTAGAGTTAGCGCGTGGTGATGCTGCTTGTACCGTTTGGACGTGCGATTTTTCTTACGATTACGTCAAAATCAATGCTGATTACAGATCTTGATGTAGTCACGCTTGTGTCTAACGCTAATGTTACGCACGCCGCAGTAGGCGTGATTCAACGCGATAACGGCTTGGTGTTGTTGGCTGAACGTCCGGTGGGTAAGCCTTGGTCTGGCTATTGGGAATTTCCCGGTGGCAAGATTGAGGCTAATGAAACGCCAGAGCAAGCACTCAAGCGCGAGTTGCAGGAAGAGCTTGGGATTCATGCCACTGTACTTTACCCGTGGCTTACACGGTCATATGACTATGAAGCTAAGTACGATGCACAAGGTAAATTAGAGTCGCCAGCTAAAACGGTTAAACTCCATTTTTTTATTGTGGTGGAGTGGCAAGGTGAGCCGTTCGGTCTTGAGAAGCAAACGATTAGTTGGCAAAATCCGGAAAAAGTGACCGTCGCGCCAATGCTACCAGCCAATGCGCCGATACTCAGCGCACTGAGTCTTTCGCCTATTTATGCCATTACTAATCTAGGTGAACTGGGTGAAGAGTTGTTTTTTGAGCGCTTGAAAGTTGCTTTGAATAATGGCTTGATGATGATTCAAGTGCGTGAAAAGCAGCTTTCGGATGAAGCGTTGTTGCACTTCGTTGAGCGCGTCATTGAGGTGACCAGCCCGTATGGCACTAAAGTATTTATTCACTCCAGTTTTAATCTTGCATTTACATTGAATCTGGCCGGGGTGCATTTATCATCAAGGGATTTAATGCAGTTGCAAGCGAAGCCGGAAGGTATGCTGTGTGGTGCTTCATGTCACAATCCTCAGGAACTGGCGCATGCGGCGTCATTGGGGCTAGACTATGTGATGCTGTCTCCAGTGAATGATACGTTAAGCCATGTTGATGCTAAACCGCTTGGTTGGAATGGGTTTAGTGCGCTGATTGCTGGCTATACCTTGCCAGTGTATGCACTTGGCGGCATGCAGGCTGGAGACTTGCCAACCGCTCGGTCGCATGGTGCGCATGGTATTGCAATGCTACGTAGTGTTTGGGCTTAGGCGGCTAAACTCCAAGCGGATTGATTTTCTCGCGGGTTGCTAGTTAGCGTTGTTACATCAGTCGGCTGAAGGCTGCACCATCGCTCTGACATTTTGTTTGAGTTCAACAGATTTTTTGTTTTGCTTATTTCTCATCTCAAAATGCAGCACAAAGTTTACTTGCTGACCAATGGATAGCGGTTTTTTTAAGTCAAACAGCATTAAATGAAAGCCGCCTGGGGCCAGCTTGTAGGGCTTGCCAGCAGTGAGAGGTAACGTATCTAGCATACGCATTTTCATGATGCCACTTTGCATGGTCATGCTGTGTATTTCTACGCTGTCGCTTATATCACTTTCCACTCGCGTTAATACCACATCTTTTGTGCTGGTGAGCGTCATGTAAGCTGCACCAACATCCTGGCCCGTGTTCGTTGGGCGAACCCATGCGTTTTGTATTGTGATCAGATTTCCACTTGTATCTGCCGCGTATGCCGATGTCACCGTCGTGCTTACTGTGAGTAAAAGCGATAATAAATAAAGAGTGCTGGATTGGCAGAAAAAGTTTTTCATAATTGATTTCTCAAATGAATGGCTAATAATTAGTTTATAAAATCGTCAGTATGTTCATTAGAGAGATCGTCGGGTTTGGTGCTCTCGGGAATGGCATATTGTTCACTTGCCCATAATCCTAAGTCAATCATCTTGCAGCGTTCGCTACAAAATGGGCGAAAAGCATTGCTAGGCGCAAATTCAGACAGTTTTTTGCAGTTGGGGCACGCAACCATGCGTTTTTTAGTCGTGACCATAATTTTTTTGGAGGAAAGTTTACTTAGGTATTGGAGGATGACTCATTGATTAACAATAAGTTGCTTAAAGCGGTTTATAGATTACACAGTGTTAATGTGAACTCAACGTCTTCATCATATTTCTGCGGTTTTTGTGAGCAATCAAGCGTGTTGAAGCGAATGTTAATGGCATATTTATTTGCACTTACTTCAGGGAAGCAGGTAACGTCGTCAGCCACTTCAATTCTCAGCATCTGTGCGGGTTTTGCACCACTGAGCATTTGTTGATAAGCACCACTATTGGCGACTAGCTGGGTTGTGAAGCCGCTGCCACGTAAGATATGCAGGATGATGCCAATGGCTTGATGCATAGGCATGAGTGGTGTCAGCCAAGCTTGAAAGTCCTGTCTACGTCTTGCTTCACCTAGACCCAGCCAGTAGTGATAGGAAGGTACGTCAAACTCGCAAACGCCGCCTGGAATGCCTGCGCGTTGTTTAATGCTCATCAGCCATTCATTGGCGCGTAAAGTTTGGCCGAGTTTGGTCGTTTCGGCGCGTAACGCCTCTGCTGCAATATCAATATTGTAGAGAATGGATGTCAGCGTATCTGCTGCAATGGCTGGGTTGCCGATGAGCGCGCTCATTGTTAGTCTTTGGCGCTCTAATTCTTGTAGTAAATCTAACTTGAGTTCTGCGCGGTCAACAACGTCCAGAATTTGAAGCAGTGTAAGTAGTGCTGAATGGTGGTGGTATTCGTGACCAGCCTCTACATTGTGTAGAACTTTGGCAAATAAATCTTCCACGCGCAATAATGTGCGTATACGCTCGTTGAATGGGTAGTCGTAGCTAGGCATGATTTATTGCATAGTTAACCAAATAGCGCTGCACCTAATGTTTAAGTTGCATCTGATGTTAAATTTAAAGTTGAACTGGATTATCAAAGTTATTTGCTAACTATGCAAGTTTTAATGAACTTTTTGTGAAATTGACTAATTTTTTCAGTCAGTTCTGCAAGTGATCCATTATTTTCAATGACTTCATCCGCAAGCTTGCAGCGAGTAGATCTAGGCAGTTGTGCGTCCATGATTCTTTTTACTTCAGTTTCGGTCAGATTGCTGCGCGCCATTGCTCGCTGAATTTGTAAGCTTTCATCGCAATCAATCACTAATGTTTTGCTGGCGATGCCTTTGTAGCGATTGCTTTCAAACAATAGCGGTATAACTAGTATTTGATAGGCTGGATGTGAATTGTTTGCATTTTCAGTGAGTTGTTTTAACGCATGCTGATAAATTGCTGGGTGTATGAGCGCTTCGAGTTTGCGTCGCTCTTCATCTTTCTCAAAGATGTGCGCGCGCAACTTGGCTCGATCCAGAGCACCGTCAGTCGTTAGAAAATTGGTATTAAAGATACGATTGATTTCTGCCAGCATTGGCATGCCTGGTGCTGTTAAGTCGTGTGCAATAGCATCGGTGTCAGTAACAGTTATTCCCAGTTTTTCAAACTGCCTTGTCGCTTCACTTTTCCCCGAACCTATGCCCCCGGTAAGTGCAATAACTGGTACGGGGGGTGTTTTTGTGCTCATGGAGTAAATAGATGCTGGCGTAAATTAATAGAGATAAAAGCTGGCAAGCGTTTGTCCTAAAAATAGTGCGGCGACTCCGCCTATCGCTAGAAATGGCCCAAATG
>JAZJYS010000022.1:0-31062 GCA_040390265.1 Pseudomonadota bacterium
CCGAGATTGGATAATGTCAGTATCCAGAAAATACAAACAAAACTCTCTGCCAATACTAATAAAGATAATATCGACTTACTTAAAATATCAGTCGTTGGGTTGGAGAATTTCCGCCAAAAATCACGTGTAAATAAAGATGAAAATGCTGAATCTTCTGGCATGGTGACGGTCTTAAATTAATCCAATTTATTGAAGGCTCGGAGCACTATAGCTCAAGATCTGCGCTTTATCCAGACTCATGCTAGGCGAAGTCCTTATATATTTGAGTATTGCTGTAATTTATGTGAAAACTAATGATTCATACGCTTGATTTGCTGCTATCAAAGGTTTACTGTTTAGCACCAAATTAATTTTAATAATTTTAAATTAATGGACGAATTGATGCGGCACTTTAAGTCAATTTAAATATGCTCAATACGCACTTTCAAAGCAATGTGTTTTACTGATAAAGCACCTTATATTAACAATAGCAACACTAAAGGAGTCAGCATGAGTTTAGATCTACTAAAAGGCCTTGGCGTAAAAATACCTTATAAAGCCAAGTATGATAATTTTATTGGCGGCAAATGGGTTGCACCGGTTAAAGGTGAATACTTTGATGTCATTACTCCAATCACAGGCAAACCTTATACTCAAGCGGCCCGCTCTAGTGCAGAAGACATTGAGTTAGCATTAGATGCAGCACACGCTGCTGCCGACAAATGGGGTCGTACAGCTGCAGGCGAACGCGCCAACTTGCTCCTTAAAATCGCAGACCGTCTGGAAGCCAATCTTGAATTGTTGGCAACGGCTGAAACGATTGACAACGGCAAGCCAATTCGTGAAACACTGAATGCAGATATTCCATTAGCCATTGATCACTTCCGTTACTTTGCTGGATGCATGCGCGCGCAAGAAGGTAGCTTGAGTGAACTTGACGAAACCACCGTTGCGTATCATTTCCATGAACCTTTAGGTGTTGTTGGTCAGATTATTCCATGGAACTTCCCTATTCTGATGGCGGCCTGGAAATTAGCGCCTGCGATTGTTGCGGGTAACTGTGTTGTAATGAAACCAGCAGAATTTACACCTATCAGCATCTTGATTTTGATGGAATTAATTGCGGACATTCTGCCACCTGGTGTGATTAATATTGTGAATGGTTATGGTCGTGATGTAGGTGCTCCTCTTGCTAATAGTCGCCGTATTGCCAAAATTGCCTTTACGGGCTCAACGGCTACTGGTCGCGTAATCGCGCAAGCTGCGGCATCTAACTTAATTCCAGCCACGTTGGAATTGGGCGGAAAATCACCTAATATTTTCTTTGAAGACATTGCACAAGCCGATGATGACTTCTTTGATAAAGCTGTAGAAGGCTTGGTGTTGTTTGCTTTCAACCAAGGTGAAGTATGCACCAGCCCATCACGTGCTTTAATTCAAGAGTCTATCTATGAGAAATTCATGGAGCGTGTATTGCCACGCGTTGCTGCTATCAAGCAAGGCAATCCACTAGACCCTAACACAATGATTGGTGCGCAAGCCTCTCAAGACCAGCTGAACAAAATCATGTCTTATATGGACATTGGTAAGCAAGAAGGTGCAAAAGTGCTTATTGGTGGTGAACGTAACGTATTAGACGGCGTTTTTGCAGATGGTTATTACATTCAACCAACACTGCTTAAAGGCAATAACAAAATGCGTGTTTTCCAAGAAGAGATTTTTGGACCAGTGCTTGCAGTAACTACATTTAAAGATGAAGCTGAGGCACTTGCTATTGCCAATGACACTGTATTTGGTCTTGGTTCTGGCGTGTGGTCTCGTGACGGCAGCCGTGCGTACCGTATGGGTCGTGGCATTAAAGCTGGTCGTGTTTGGACTAATTGCTACCATGCCTACCCTGCTCATGCCGCATTCGGTGGTTACAAAGAGTCTGGTATTGGCCGTGAAACACATAAAATGATGTTAGACCATTACCAACAAACAAAGAACTTGTTAGTGAGCTACAGCCCTAAAAAGCTAGGCTTCTTCTAAAGTTTAGGATTTAATTCAAGCGTAAAATTAAGAGGCGGGATTGACCGCCTCTTTTTTCGTCTTTATTGGAGAATTATTATGGTTGAACGTGTTTCCGCGACACCTGCCGCTATAGCGTTAATCAACAAGCTCTCAGCACAATACGGAAAGATTATATTTTTGCTGTCTGGTGGCTGTTGTGAAGGTAGCGGACCATTATGTATGCCAGCTAACGAATTTAAACCTGGCCCGTCTGATGTAATTTTGGGTGAACTTGCAGGTGCAACTTTCTATATGGGCCACAGCCATTTTCAGTTCGCCGAAAATACTCATACCATACTGGATGCGGTTGCTGGCTCTAGCGGATCTTTTTCATTGGATTGCGGTACAGGGCTGGCATTTATAACGCGTGGTCGTTTGTACAATGACGAAGAGCTACAACAATTAGCACCTGTCGTTCTCTATGGATATAGATAGAAGTACCTCGCTAAAGTAACGAGGTACTTCTATATTGATTAGTCGGGCACATCCTCAGCCGCAACTACCCGATTACGTCCACTATTCTTCGCTTCATAAAGCGCTGCATCGGCACGCGGGATTAAAGTTTCTGGCGGCTCACCGGGCTTACGCTCTGCCACGCCAGCACTAAAGGTGATCAGCACACGTTCGTTATTATTCATAAAGAAGTTTTTAGTAAGCTCACGCTGCACTCGCGTCACTACGTTAACCGCCTCGCTTTTTGGCGTGGCGGGCATAATGATAATAAACTCCTCACCGCCATAGCGCGCCAATACATCGGTTGTCCGCAGCACTTCTTTAATCACCTTGGCAAAATGGGTCAGCGCTTGATCGCCAGTGGAATGTCCCAAAGTATCATTCAGCTTTTTGAAGTGGTCAATATCCATCATTGCGATACACAAGTTGGCATTATGGCGATCAGCTCGATTAAACTCGCGTTCAATCGCCTCATCCATCCCGCGTCGATTCAAAGCGCCCGTTAAATAATCCTGATGAGCAACCTCGCTGATATGGTCTAATTCGGCAGTCAGTTCCATAATTCTCTTTTCAGCTTCTACAGCTTTTTTCTGACTAATACTAAATTCATCACGCGTCCGTTGTACGTTAAGACCGATAGCACGCGTGTCATCTAAAATATTATTCAGAAGCATATTCAACTCACCAATATCTTCTGTCGATGTGATTTTTTGTTGATAACCTTCAATTTTTCCATGGTAATCACTGGTGCTTTCTGTCATTTCCACTAACCTGTCGACAAAAGTAGACACCATTTTTTTGAGCGTATCTTTAGCATCCGTAAGCGCAGGTCTAATCTGAGACTGCTTATAAGTGAGTTCTTTCAAGCTACTTTCTGCGTCATATAACGTATTAATATTGAGCGGTTTTGAGATAATCTCACTAATGACTTTGGCCTGACCTTGGAACCATTTATCCTCAGTCATCAACTCACCCATGTTGACTACAACAAGCCGTAACAATTGCAGTAACGATTCATGCGTACGATGTTGAAGGTCGCGTTGTATTTCAATATTCAGAAGAATTGGGCGCAACTCAGTTGCACATTTAATTAATGTTGGCTCGGTATGCGCCTGTTGCATTTTGGCTAGCAAAGCAACAGCCTTCTGCTGCTGGTCTGGCACCGCATGCAAATGTGGAATAAGTACCAGTTCAATGGTTTTCAGCAACATTTCACGCCAGTGCGATGATAATTTATCGTTGTTGCCATTAGTACTTGTTGATGCAGCTTGCATTGCCACAGAAGCTTGTGTCTGCACTGCGTCACTATTCAACACTTCAGATGCCAATGCATCCGTCTCTGCACTACCCAGCCCCCATGAGTTAACCAAGGCTTGTATCTTCTGACCCAACACATCAGAGTCACTGCCAAAGTTGCTCAGTACTTTACTTAAACCCTCTTTTTTACGACTTAGCGTCACGCCTTTATGGCTGACCTCAAGCTGTTTTAGCAAGTTGCGTATCAATGTAGACCAATTAACGTCAGCGACATCATCACCACCAGCGCCCGTAATGAACAGTTTGCGCAACTGGTCTTCGAGCTTTCTCCAATCTTGTTTTTCAATTAGAGGACTTATCGCTTGTGCCGTAACGATGTATTTAGCTTGTTGCTTTCCAGCTTCATGCAGCACTTTTTCCAGTGTTCTACCAAGCTCTAAAGACTGATCTACAGACTTAATACCAGCAATTTCATCATATACGCTACGATAATTATCTGGGGTTGGTGGTAGCTTGCGTTGAACCAGCTGCATCAAGGTTTGACGAGCTAATTCAATAGGTGAGCTTTTTTGTTCCATATTCTTTTATTCCATAACCAATTAAATGTGCAGTCTTGTATAGGTAGATTAAACACGCATTGATAGAAGCATGATTGCCAAAAAATAACTTAACTTCTAAGTTTAACAGATAGATTCACTCTGCACTCTATCACTCATCTTTGTTAGATATCGTACGACTTTGCTGCTTAAAATACGAGAAACACAAGCCCATGAAAAAAGCACAAACAGTCAGCGTATAATACGCAACAACGTTTATTTCTAAGTAGCTATGCCATGCACATTACCACCCGCCTTGAGTTTGATGCCGGACATCGTATTCCTAGCCATAAAAGCCAGTGTAAGAACCTGCATGGTCATCGCTATGCGATAGAAATCACGCTTTCTGGTGATATTATCAAACAAGAGCATGCCTCTGAAAATGGTATGGTGATGGATTTTTCAGACGTGAAATCCATTGCAAAAAGCGCTGTAGTGGATGTGTGGGATCATGCTTTTCTGGTCTACCAACACGATACTGATGTTTTGAACTTTTTGAACTCACTATCAAATCATAAGACCGTAATATTTCCAACGGTACCTACCGCAGAGAATATGGCTAGCGAGGCATTCAAAATTCTTAAGGTGAAATACAATGACACTTTTGGCAATCATCTTAAGCTGGAAAAAGTACGATTGTACGAAACACCCAATAATTGGGCGGATGCATTAGCCTAAGTTTAACTCTTTACTGTACGAGAACGTTTTTTAGACCAGCTTTAATGCTTGCAGCTCTGATACAAGCGACTCGTGCCAATCAGGTAGTTGCACTGAAAAGTCACGCGCCAACTTAGCGCAATCCAAACAAGAGTTCGCGGGGCGCACGGCTGGAGTAGGAAACTCTTTCGTAGTAATCGCCTGTATATCTTCTGGGCCTACTTTAAGCGATGGCCAGCCACGAATCGCTTGCAACTGTGCATACTCCTCAACAATGGCACGAGCAAAACCATGCCATGAGGTTTGCCCAGCATTTACCAGATGATAAGTATCTGTCGTTTCTGCTTGCCATCGAGTGATGACTTCCAACACAGCATTGGCAATAGCATTTGCACTCGTTGGCGCCCCAACTTGATCGGCCACAATCCTTAACTCATCACGTTCTGCAGCCAAACGTAAAATCGTTTTTAAGAAGTTTTTACCATAAGCACCATAGACCCAAGATGTTCTAAAAATTAGATGCGGCAAGCCTACAGAGCGAATAGCGTCTTCACCAGCTAATTTGCTTTTGCCATAAATGCTTAATGGCTCTGTAGCATCATCTTCGGTATAAGAACTGGATTTAGCGCCGTTATACACATAATCCGTGGAAAAATGTATCAGTCGTGCGCCGACTCTGGCGGCTTCCTCAGCCAGTATTTTTGGCGCTGTAGCATTAATCGCATAAGCTAACTCTAGTTCTGTTTCAGCCTTATCCACTGCGGTATAAGCGGCTGGATTAATGATTAAGTCTGGCTGAATAGATTGAATAACACGGCGTATTTCAGCTGTGTTCGTCAAATCCAGCTGACTTCTATCTAGGCTTATAACAGTATTATCTAATGATATTTTATGTGTGAAAGCAGCTTGCAAGGCATGCCCAACCTGCCCATTGACACCAGTGACTAGTATTTTTTTATACACTTGATCTATTCTTGTGAGTTATTGGTCTACTTTAATTTGGCTTACGAATCAAAGCAACGCCTCAAAAACTTCAGCCTGTGAAAAGTCTATCCCTAATTTATCTTTAGCCGACAAATTAGGCACCTCCGCCAGCGGCCATTGAATGCCAATGGTAGGGTCATCCCAACGAATGCAGCGCTCATGTTGTGGCGCGTAATAATCCGTCGTTTTATACAAAAACTCAGTGTCGTTTTTAAGAACTAAAAACCCATGCGCAAAACCAGGTGGTACCCATAACTGACGCTTATTTTCCGCAGATAGTACTACCCCAACCCACTGCCCAAAAGTGCTGGATTGACGTCGAATATCTACTGCCACATCAAATACCTCACCTGCGGTAACGCGTACTAGTTTGCCTTGAGCCTGCTCAATTTGATAATGCAGTCCGCGTAGTACATTAGCCGCTGATTTGGAATGATTGTCTTGTACAAAGTTGGCTTTGACACCAGTTAGTTTTTCAAAAGTCTGCTGATTAAAACTTTCATAGAAGAATCCTCTATCATCACCAAATACCTTAGGCTCCAATATCAACACTTCTGGAATTGCGGTTGGAATCACTTGCATCAATACACCTGTTCACTTAATACTTGCTTGAGGTATTGACCGTAATTATTCTTAATATATTTATCAGCCAGCTTGTCTAAAGCTGCGGCATCAATAAATTGCATGCGATAGGCGATTTCTTCAGGGCAAGCGATTTTCAAACCCTGACGCTTCTCTATGGTTTCGATAAATGATGATGCTTCTAGTAGGGATTCATGTGTGCCGGTATCCAACCAGGCAATACCACGCCCCATGACTTCTACCTGCAGGTCACCACTTTCTAAATACACGCGATTCACATCAGTGATTTCGAGCTCACCACGTGGTGACGGTTTAAGATTTTTGGCAATCTCGATGACGCGATTATCATAAAAGTATAAGCCTGTGACTGCATATCTTGACTTTGGTGCATTGGGTTTTTCTTCCAAGCTAATAGCATTTCCTTGCGCATTGAATTCCACTACACCATAACGCTCAGGGTCGCGTACAGGGTAGGCAAACACAGTGGCGCCTTGTGTTTGCTTCGCTGCAACCTGTGTTTTAGCCGCAAGATCATGTCCGTAGAAGATATTGTCACCCAATACCAGTGCACAGCTATCACCACCAATAAACTGCTCACCTATGATAAAGGCTTGCGCAAGACCATCTGGCGAGGGTTGCACGGCATATTGAATAGACATGCCCCATTGACTACCATCGCCTAATAGTTGACTAAACCGTGGCGTATCTTCTGGTGTTGAAATGATTAATACTTCACGGATACCCGCTAGCATCAGCGTAGTCAATGGGTAATAAATCATGGGTTTATCGTAGACCGGTAATAACTGCTTGGAAACTACCTGCGTCACAGGATATAAACGTGTGCCAGAACCACCGGCTAAGATTATGCCTTTCATGCTAACTCTTCCCCGCGCTCTGCGTAATGTTTTTCTACCCAATGACGATATTCGCCACTAGTCACGTTTTCAACCCACGCTGGATTTTCCAGATACCAGTTCACGGTTTTTTCTATGCCTGACTCAAAGGTTTCTGTCGGCTTCCAGCCTAGCTCACTGGCAATTTTTGTCGCATCAATGGCGTAGCGCTGATCATGCCCTAACCGGTCTTCAACAAAAGTAATTTGATCCATATAAGACTTGCCATCAGCGCGTGGTTTTTTTACATCCAGCATTCTGCATAATGTTTTAACCACTTCGATATTTGGTTTTTCATTCCAGCCACCAACGTTGTATACCTCACCTACCCGTCCTGCTTCGAGCACGCGCCTAATTGCGGCACAGTGATCTTCGACATATAACCAATCACGTATCTGTTGACCAGTACCATAAATCGGCAACGGCTTGCCAGCCAGTGCATTATGGATAACCAGTGGAATCAGCTTCTCAGGAAAATGGTGTGGACCATAATTATTAGAGCAATTAGTTGTCAGCGTAGGTAAGCCATAGGTGTGGTGGTAGGCGCGGACTAAATGGTCGGACGCTGCTTTAGACGCTGAATATGGACTGTTGGGCGCATAAGCATGTGTTTCAGTAAAGGCTGGGTCTTCTAGCCCTAGTGACCCATACACCTCATCGGTAGACACATGTAAAAAGCGGAAAAACTGTCTATTCTCGGTACTTAAATTGTTCCAATAAGCGCGTACCGACTCTAACAAATGAAACGTACCAACGATATTGGTTTGAATGAAATCCTCAGGGCCATGAATCGACCGGTCTACATGACTCTCTGCTGCGAAATTAACCACAGCGCATGGCCGATGAAGCTCCAGCAGTTTGCTGACTAATGCTTGGTCGCCAATGTCGCCATGCACGAAAACATAATTTGGGTTGTGCTGTATTTCAACCAGATTTTCCAGATTGCCTGCGTATGTCAGCTTGTCCAGATTAACTACAGTACCCAAGCCCTGCTTTACCCATGCCAAAACAAAGTTTGCGCCAATAAAACCAGCGCCACCTGTCACAATAATCGTTTGATTCATAATGTGTTCTTTCTATTATTCATTTTTAGTTTCTAACGTATTCCACACACAATTCCCTGACTTTGCTAGCCCGGCCAAATAATCAGCATGTGCCGAGGCTTCCGCTTCATTGGCATGTTTAACAAATAATGGCTTAATATTGTGTGATATCGTTTCACTGCTTTTTACGTGAGGCTTGTCTAGCTCCATCATCAAGCTATCCTGACCACGCGTCATCGCCATATAGACATCAGCTAACAACTCGGCATCTAACAACGCGCCATGCAATGTTCGCCTTGAGTTATCAATACCAAAATGCCGGCACAGCGCATCCAGATTGTTACGCTGACCAGGACGCATTTCTTTTGCGATTTTTAGCGTATCGGTTACTTTTTCTACAATGCCCTCGACTGGCTTTAGACCCATCAAGCCAAACTCTGCATTCAAAAAGCCCACGTCAAATGGAGCGTTATGCATAATCAATTCAGAGTCAGCGATAAAGGCTATCAAATCATTCGCAATGTCAGCAAAAAGCGGCTTATCCTGCAAAAACTCTAACGATATACCATGCACTTCCTGTGCGCCTTGATCAATATCACGCTCAGGGTTGATATAGTAATGAAGGTGGTTTTTGGTCAAACGTCGGTTAACAACCTCAACCGCAGCCACTTCAATTACGCGGTGCCCCTGTGCATGATACAAACCCGTGGTTTCAGTATCTAAAAAGATCTGGCGCATTATGCATTTTTTCCTTGCAGTACTTGTTCAACACCTTTGTTGGCTAGCTGATCGGCACGCTCGTTGCCTACATTGCCAGCATGCCCCTTTACCCAGATCCATTGTACGGTGTGTTGTTGTGCTAACACGTCTAGCACACGCCATAAATCATCATTTTTCACAGGCTTTTTATCTGCTGTACGCCAATTGCGCGCTTTCCAGCCAACAATCCACTCGGAGATGCCTTTTTGTACATACACTGAATCAGTAAATACTTTAGCGTGACATGCACGGTTGAGTGCTTCTAAAGCACGAATTACAGCCGTGAGTTCCATACGGTTATTAGTTGTTAATAACTCGCCACCGCACAACTCTTTTTCATGACCATCATAGCTAATCCATGCACCCCAGCCACCA
Organism: Pseudomonadota bacterium; assembly: GCA_040390265.1. Taxonomy (GTDB): domain Bacteria; phylum Pseudomonadota; class Gammaproteobacteria; order Burkholderiales; family Methylophilaceae; genus Methylotenera. The sequence continues at coordinate 9,631 of JAZJYS010000022.1, forward strand.
GGTCCAGGATTGCCTTTACAGGCACCATCTGCGTAAATTTCTACTGGTTTACTACTAGACATCATCGTTTTATCACTTCTAAAAGTACTGCATTATTATCATCTGGCGATTATAAAACATCTCACCGACTAAGTTAGTATCCATTTTAATGTCAGCACACCAAATTTACTTGGTGCATTTTGTATAATCGTGACTAATTTTAGTTATGCTTAAGTTATATTGGATTTAGTTCAAGCCTGATTGAGGATCGTATGAAGAAGATCATTACATTTTTGTTGTTACTGATTGCTATGATAAGCAATAGCCATGCGGCTACATGGGTAAAGCTGCGTGACAATAACAACTCAAAACTGATGCTGGATAAACAATCTATTCTGGAAGCCGATAAGTTAAAAAGAGCTTGGGTCAAGATTGAATACAAATCATTACAAAAAAATGAGCAATTACCTGAAAAAGAATTCAACACGTCAAAAGCATTATGGTTTTTTGACTGTCCAGCCCAAAAATCAGCCACTTCACAAGTTTTTCAATATCGAAATGATGAGCTGGTCTACTCGGCTGGCATAGATGTAAAAAGTGCAGAGTTTATCGAACCGGTTCCTGAAACAGATCTAGATATTGCAATGCGTCATGTTTGCATGGAAAAGAAACCTGCGGCAGTTAAAAAGCCTGCGGTAAAAGAGACTAAACCAGCTGCAACAATCAAAAAAACTGAAGAGCCTGCGCCGCCTAAAGTGACGCCAGAAACAAAGTCAGAAGTTAAACCTGAAACCAAGTCAGAGGCCAAGCCAACCATTAATGTTGAAAAATTTGCAGTCAAAGATGCATTAACTAAAGTTTCGTACGCTAAAAAGGATGATGCACACAAAACACATTGGACGTATGAAGGTAAAGAAGGTCCTGAAAATTGGGGTAAATTAAATGCTGAGTTTGTGACATGCGATGCTGGGCGTAATCAATCTCCTATCAATATTGAAAACTCAACGCACGCATCATTAAAACCACTGAAAGTCGTACAAAGGTACGCGGTAAAAGACATAGTAAATAATGGCCACACTGTTCAAGCTAATTTTAAAGAAGGAAACTTTTTAATTCTTGATAACGCGGTATTTCAGATGAAGCAAGTGCACTTTCACGCGCCCAGTGAAAATCAAATAAACGGTAAATCCTATCCATTAGAAGCGCACTTTGTGCATGCTGACTCCAAAGGAAATCTTGCCGTCATTGCTGTCATGTTTAATGAAGGCAAAGCTAATCCGGCACTTGAAAGTTTGTGGTTACAAATACCGCATGAAATTGACAGCCCTATTGACCTGAAAAGCAGAGTGCTTGCCAGTGAGTTAACACCAGTCAACCGTACTTACTATCGTTTTAGCGGCTCGCTGACGACTCCACCATGCAGTGAAGGCGTGCGTTGGCTAATGATGAAAATGCCGCTGACGGCATCAAAAGCACAAATTGCAATGTTTGAAGAAGCCGTAAAACATCATAACAACCGTCCTTTACAGCCGCTAAACGGGCGTGTAATTGTAGAGTAAATTCTATAGGGAAAGATCTTTTAACTATCACCCATAACAACCTTTCCCTCACAAAACCATACACAGCTACTATTCAATCAATATAATTCAACCCATATGATTCTAGATACGATTACTAACGCCGAGCGCTACACAGCATTGCACCCTTTGTTTACGCATGTATTTGAATACATACGCAATACAGATTTAAATGCACTAGTGCCTGGGCGTTACTCTATTTTGGGTCGCGATGTTTTTGCCATTGTGGAACATGTCGATGGTCGTATGCGTGAAGCTGCGCAGCTAGAATGTCACCGTAAATATATTGATATTCAGCTGGTGTTGGCAGGTATTGATGAAATGGGCTGGAAGCCACTGGCAGACTGCCATGAACCGGTAAGCGACTACAATGCTGGGGCTGACATCCAGTTTTTTCATGACACCCCTACCACATGGGTTGCCACGCCACCCGGCGCATTTTGCATTTTCTTTCCGGAAGACACGCATGCTCCATTAGTGGCTGACCATCACATTCGTAAAGTGGTGTTTAAAATTGCAGTGCAAGCAGGTCAATCCTCAATATAAGTATTAATACTCTGCAGTACCTAAGTTCTTATGATGCTGGAGCCTTATACTGCAACCAGCTTCATTAGGCTGACACTGAATTTTCAGCAGAAAATCGCAAACAGATGCATCAGCAGTCTAGTGAGCATACTTCACATAGTTATGACTCTTGCGACAAATGCTTACTGATGACCCCTGGCAAGGCTTTGGGAGCATGAATACGCAATTGCTTGTTGATGTTCATTCGACCAAAGACCACTTCAATATTTTTAGTTGCTACGCCAAATTCTTCTGCCAGAAACTTGACCATATGATCGGTGGCTCTGCCAGCTACTGGGGTAGCGGTCACACTTATCTTGAGCTGATGACCTTTAGGCTTGCCAATCGCATCCTGTTTTGCACTAGGTGTACCAAGCACATTCAATACCAAGGTTTCCCCATCCCAAGCGCAGAAGGATTTCATGACTAATTTTTTGGATGCAACCTTAGGCTCCTCAACTGGCTGTACGCTTTTCACATCCACTTTAGACGACTTTTTCTTCATCGTACAACCCCAAACATTTCATCCAACTCCGAATGCGTGGTGTGCTATCTTAAGCGCTGTAGAATTTTTTTTGCAGTATTATGCAAAGGAATAGGATGTTTGGATTCCAAATGCCGAGTGCTATCCAAAAGCGTTTCTATTGTGATTGGAAAACCACCTCCTTTATAGGCGAAAGCGACTCTATTGCCATCATCTTCGGCATCCACAACAACCACTTTGCCATCAAAACTGTCACGCATCCGTGCTGCATAAGTGCCAAACTTGAGATCGCTTGCCAGTAAATTAACCACCATCACGCCACCGTCCTTAAGCTTTGCATAACAGTTGTCGTAGAACCCCGCGCTACAAAGCTTAGCGGGATGTCCATTTTCATCAAAACCATCAATCAGCAGCACATCCACTGAATCAGATTTGCTTGCCACATAATCAGCACCATTGGCATGTAGCACATTAAACGTGGCACTATTATCTGGGATGTTGAATTTCTCGCGTAATGCAATCACTTGTTCATTGATTTCTATTGAAGTGAAATGCGTATTGGGCAAATACTTGGCACAATATTTAGCTAAAGAGCCGCCACCTAAGCCAATCATGGCAATGTTTTTAGGTTCAGGTTGAAAAAACAAGAAGCCCATCATGGTGCGTGTATAGCCCAGCACTAAATACTCAGGATCATGTTTATACATGACACTCTGGATTGAATAGTGATCAAAATGCATAGAAATCGTTGCCATTTCTTCAAACACAAATGGCTCATCAATTAAAGTTTTTGAGGCTGATTTTTTTAATTGTTCTTGTAAAGATTTAAGTTGAGCAGCAGGACTTGTCATATTTCATATCATGATAAAATTAAGTGCTTATTTAGCATATAAATTTAATTAAAACAGTTAATTAGTAAAGATTCAGTGACCCACAATTGAACAACAATAGCCAAAAAATCCGTTTTTTTCGTAACAACATTCCTTCATTTGAATGTGCTCCTGGTTGCCACGACTGTTGCGGTCCAGTGACAGCATCATCCGATGAGGTCGCTAGATTACCTATCAAAAGTGATGCGGAACATGAAGTCGCATTAGCAGAACTCCAATGCCCGTATCTTGGTGAGTGCGGTTGTCAGGTATATAGCGAGCGCCCCTTGATTTGCCGTCTGTTTGGTACCACACCACGAATGCCTTGCCCGAATGGCAAAAGACCAGTCGAAATGATTGCGCCAGCCATTGAGCAGCAAATTCATCAGTTTCTTGCGGACACTCGCCAAGTACTCCTGTAAGCCACACGACTTGTTATCCAAGTCAACTTCAAAATCACAAACTAGCTAAATTACAACTTAGCTGACAGCAACATTCGGGCGCAAGCGCAAAGTAAAATCTAGTAACTCCTCTCGCGCATCAAAACCACATCTTGTCCAAAATTGTTGGGCGATTATATTGTCTCGTTTCACGAGGCAATGAATATAAGTAATGCCGTCACGCTTAATGCCACCTACCGCAGCATTGACCAACTGCATCCCCAAACCTCGCTTACGGTAGTCGGGCTTAATCGCCATGTGATAAAGATATCCACGCCATCCATCATGACCAGCCAGCAAAGCCCCAACTAGTCTAGTACCAGCATAAGCAGCATAGTTGCAGCCAGGGTTCCTTTTGAGGAATGTTGCTAGCATTTCAGGTGTTTCTGTCTGACGCACTTCAATACAACCTGCGGACTCCCACAACTTCATCAGTTTTGGATAGTCACTTTCATGTATTGGGTGCAGATAAGTTGGCAATCTCATCGCAAGCTCAATCAGTTATTAATTGGCATACGAGCTAACTGCTCAGGCGTTCCATATTGTTGAACATAGTCGCGAATCATCTGGCGAACCACTTGCGACGGTGTTAAGTCTCGTTGCGAGCAGATTTCTTCAAAGATCTGTTTCTTTGTGGGGTCGATCAACAGCGTGAGTCTAGCAGTACGATTTTCCATGAGCTTACTTTACATGTAATGTTAATCACATGTTAATATAATTAACACTCAATAACAAATATTAAATTTGAATCATGATTGCTATTCTCGAAGCTAAGCGTGCAGGCCTGCTATCAAAGGGGCACTGGCTCAACAATATATTGGCAGGTGTCATTGTTGGCGTTGTCGCTTTACCTTTAGCCATGGCCTTTGCCATAGCATCTGGCGCCAAACCAGAACAAGGCCTTTATACTGCCATTGTGGCGGGTGGATTAACATCGCTATTTGGCGGCAGTCAGCTTCAAATTGCTGGCCCAACTGGGGCTTTTATCGTCATTCTGGCTGGCGTTACAGCCAAATATGGCATTGAAGGCTTACAAGTTGCCACACTAATGGCAGGCATCATGCTCATGTTGATGGGATTAACAAAACTTGGCGGTGTCATCAAGTTTATCCCGGACCCAGTTATTGTCGGCTTCACCAGTGGTATCGGCATCATTATCTGGGTTGGTCAGTGGAAAGATTTTTTTGGCTTGCCATTAGTCGCCAGCGCGGAACATTTTCATGAAAAATTCTGGCATTTAATACAAGCCCTTCCCAGTTTGCAGATTGAAACTACTCTACTAGGCCTGCTGACACTGGCGATACTATTACTATCCGCACGCATATTTAAGCGCGTGCCAGCACCTTTGGTCGCAATGGTGGTGGTCACTTTAGTGCAATGGTTATTTCAATTTGAAAACGTGGCTACTATCGGCAGTGCATTCGGCGGCATTCCCCAAAGCCTGCCGCATTTTCAGGCACCTTCCATGACGTTTTCTGAAGTACTTAAATTGATAGGCCCAGCTTTTACCATTGCCTTGTTAGGCGCAATTGAATCGTTACTCTCCGCAGTAGTGGCCGATGGCATGACAGGCACTAAACATGACTCTAATCAGGAGTTGGTTGGCCAAGGCATTGCCAACATATTTTCGCCATTGTTTGGCGGCTTTGCCTCTACCGGCGCAATTGCCAGAACTGCAACCAGCATCCGTAATGGTGGTACAAGTCCTCTGGCTGGCATTACTCACGTCATTACATTAATCATCATCATATTGGTACTGGCGCCATTAGCATCACACATTCCCCTATGCACACTATCCGCCATATTGTTTGTTGTGGCCTATAACATGAGTGAGCTACATCGCTTTACACACATGATACGCACCGCACCAAAACCTGACGTTGCAGTGTTGTTGATTACGTTTCTGTTAACAGTCTTTGGCGATCTAGTCATTGCCGTCAACATCGGCGTACTACTGGCTTGCCTGTTATTTATGAAGCGTATGTCAGATGCCGTCAGTATTCAGCAGCAGTCTAGCGAAGCGTTGATGGCAGACGTAAGCACTATCGACTTTAAGCTTCCGCCCAAAACAACCGTATTTGCAATGGAAGGTCCACTGTTTTTTGGTGCAGCGCAACACTTGGAAAGCGCTCTGGAAAGCGTACATGAACATGCTGATGTTTTAGTGCTGCGCTTGGGCAAAGTGCCATTTATTGATGCAACCGGTACACAGTCTTTTTGGGATTTACTTGACAACTGCAAGCGCCACAAAACGCGCTTGGTGCTATGTGAAACACGACCAAATGTGCTTAATAAACTAAAGCTTGCGGGCTTTATCGGTCAAATAGGTAGTGAAAATGTGCTTGAAAACATCAACCAATTGCAGCATCAGGAAAAGAGCACGTCATAACGAATGATGCGGTAAGGTATTACTGCTAATTATTCTAAGGTTTCATTGTGATAGATCAAATCTGCTTAACGCAGAGTCACGTAATATTGGCACTGTAGCTTGATGCATAACATGTATGCATCACCGCGTTACTTTCTAGCGAATACATAAGCCTCTTTCATTAAAATCGCGCCACTTTAAACTCCCAAAAAGATCAACGTCATGGCAACAGAACTATTCAACAATGGGACACATATTTGTATAAAATTCAGTGACCTCTCTGATTCAGATGCCTCTCAGGACGCAGTGCAGTCAAATCAGTTTCTGATTGTAAGTGATGGGCATGGCGCATTAATTGACCCAGGTGGCAACATGACTTACAACGCCTTAGTCATGGGGATGGGGAAATACTTTCACTTCCGTAAACTGCAATATATTCTTGCCTCACATCAAGATCCAGACATCGTAGCCTCTATCAATAAATGGCTGGTTGGTACCGAGTGCCAAGTGATTGCACCTGCCATTTGGGAGCGATTTCTGCCGCACTTTTGCAGTGTCGGTAATACTGAAAACCGTATTATCGGCATCCCGGATCAAGGCATGAATATCTGGCTTGGCAAAGAAATGATAAAAGCCATCCCAGCCCATTTCCTGCATTCTGAAGGTAACTTTCAATTCTATGATGTCACCAGCAAAATTCTATTTTCAGGAGATCTTGGCGCATCTCTAGTGCATCATGATCTTGCAGCAGAGCCTGTGACGGATTTTAATGCTCACTTACCTACCATGTTGCCGTTTCACCGCCGCTATATGACATCCAACAAAGCTTGTCGGCTATGGGCCAATATGGCTCGTACCATGGATATTGAATCTATCGTACCGCAACACGGGCGATCTTTTGTAGGCAAGAAAATGGTCAACCAATTTATTGATTGGGTCGAACAACTTGAGTGTGGAATTGATTTAATGACGCAGGATAACTACAAAGTGCCAATGTAAGTAAAAAAAGCTTGCTGCTGAGCCAGCTTGTCACTTATCAGACTATCTACTTTGTCAACGCCATAAACAACTGTGGTAGTCGCTCTGGCAGGCGAGCAACGTTATCGATGACGGTATAGTTTTTACCAAAAATATCGCCAACATACTCGTCCGCTTTCGGGTCAAGGTTGATGCAGTAAGTATAGATACCCTGCTGATCCAATTCCTGCACCGCCTTGTGCGCATCCTGAATCAACATTTTTTTGTCTTTCACGTCAATATCCGCGGGCTCGCCATCGGTCAAAATCAACATCAGTTTTTTATCCGCCTGACGATGTTGCAGCATGTGCCCAGCATGGCGCATGGCTGCACCCATGCGCGTAGAGTAGCCGGCCTGCATCGCTGCCAGCCGTCCTTTCACAGTATCATCCCAAGTCTCGCTATAACCCTTGATATGCAAAAAGCGCACTTCATGACGTGTATTTGAGTAAAAACCGGCGATCGAAAAACCATCGCCCAATTGCTCTACTGCCCAAGCTAATAAAGACACTGCTTCCTGACTAAGCTCCAGTATGGTTTGGTCGGTACCAGCTACTTTGTCATTCAGCGACTCGGATAAATCCAACAGCAGCATTACGGCAATATTACGGCCATCATTTTTATGACTCATGTTAATGCGTGGGTCAGGTGCAGAGCCGCTTTTATAATCAATTAACGAACGCAACGCCACGTCTAGATCAAGCTCGCTACCCTCCTCTTGGTATCTAATACGCACTTTTTGTTGCGGCTTTAATAAGTCGAGCAGTCGTTTCAGGCGCTTTGCCAGTGCCGCGTGTTTTTCCAAAAGTTGGTCAATCACCAAGGCGTTGCCCTGCGGATGCAAGGTTTCGTACAAGCTCACCCAGTCTGGTCGATAGCTTTGTGTGCTGTAATCCCACTCGTGATAATGCCTAGGCGGCAAGCCGCCAGTAACTTCATCCGACTCAACTTGACGATGTTCCTCGAACTGTTCTTCGTCATCACTATTTTCGTAATAACGCCACATATGACGGTTATCGTCGCGGTAGTCAATTTCAGTATCCAAGAAATGCACATTGGGCAATTGGTCGCTCTGGCGACGCGTCTTAGCAACAAATAAAGTCGCAAGATCAGCAATATCCTGTGTGCTGGATTCGCCCTGTGCCATAGCATGGTGAAAGCGCTGTACAAAATCAATAATGTGCGGGTTTTGGTAGCCGTGTTGCTCATCCAGCAATGCACGCGACATCATAGCCAGTCGATGCCTTACCGCTGAATGTTGTTCCGGGTCGCAAGCATCCTCCGCCGGACTTGGGTGTAAGGCCAAAAACAGCTTACGCAAGCCGGGATACTCGCGCATGGCCAGATACTCCACGCGAGAATCTTCAAAGAACTCGACTGCCATACGCTGAAACGGGCTGTAATTATCAGCAAAAATAGGTGTTGTCCAACGGCGATGCGCTGCAATGTGCGCCAATACTGCACGGTAGCGGTCTATGCCCGATGTGCCGCAGGCATCATCGTAGACATCAGGTAATCGAATGCCCAGTTTATCGTAATAAGGTATGGGCTTACGCAGTTCATCATAGCCCGTTGAATATGGCACCAGATAATCGTTATCCTGCCACAAGCAGCGCAAATACAGATCCAGCTTGCGTTCGTTGTCAGCCAGTAATGTGCCGTGCCGTTCACGTTGCAGCATGGCTTTGCTATCAGCCGATTGCAGGCTGAAATAATCTCGTTGGCGATCAGGATGGTCGCCATAGTTACGCACACCGTAATCAACCCAATTTTTTAAACCCGCCAACGCCAGTTGACTCACCAAATAAGGCGATTTGCCAAAAAAGTCCGGCAAGCCTGGGCTGGGAATAGTGGCTTGATTACCATGAATAGAACCGCTGGTTCGATTCATCAAATCTAGCGTCAATTCCAGATAATCCTGCATCTGCTCTTGTGAGTGCAGTCTGCGCGCTATGGCGGGGAGCACCTGTAAAAAATCGGTAATCGTTTTGCTATTTGGTGAGCGCCACATCTTTTTAATGCAACCCATAATAGCTGGCAGAGAGGCCTCTCCCAATGCCCTTGCAACTTGTGGCCAAGATTCCAAAAACACCAAAATCGGCTCGACACCACGCCCCATTTCCCCCAAGAAACTGGCGCTTTCCAGATAAGCGTTCAGCCCATCATTCGTTAGCACCTTAAACGCTTCAGCCATGCATGAATCAAATACATCATGTACCTGTGGAAAACGCGAATCCAGTAGCTTCCAGTAGCCTTGTAAATCCCCTTGAAATGTTGCCGCTTCAGCCATTAACGTAGGCCACTATTCGCTAAAAGTCGCATCCACAGCATGATCCAGCGTGTCGCGAATGTCGGCATCATCGGTAATCGGTCGTACCAAGGCCATACGGCACGCATCACACGGTGCAACGCCACCTTTAATCAATGTTGCTGCATATACCAACAGACGCGTTGAAATACCTTCATCTAAGCCGTGTCCTTTGAGGTTGCGGGCGGCTTGACCTATTTTTACCAACTTGCCTGCTAGCGCTTCATCCAAACCGGTTTCTTTGGCTAGAATACTGGCTTCCAACATAGCCGTAGGATAGTCAAAATCAAATGCAGTAAAACGCTGTTTGGTCGATTGCTTTAAGTCTTTCATCAGGCTTTGATAGCCCGGGTTGTAAGAAATCACCAACTGAAAATCAGGATGTGCAGCCACTAACTCGCCTTTTTTATCCAACGGTAATGTACGGCGGTGGTCAGTCAAGGGGTGAATCACCACGGTTGTATCCTGACGAGCCTCTACAATTTCATCCAGATAGCAGATTGCACCATGTCTAGCAGCCAGTGTTAACGGGCCATCCAGCCACCGTGTGCCGTTTGCATCAAGCAAATAGCGGCCTACCAGATCAGATGCGGTCATGTCCTCGTTACAAGCTACGGTAATGAGCGGCTTGCCTAGCCTCCAAGCCATGTGTTCAACAAAACGTGATTTTCCGCAACCAGTCGGGCCTTTTAGCATCACAGGTAAACGCGCGGCATAGGCCGCTTCGTACAATGCGACTTCTTTGCCGGTAGGCTGATAGAAAGGTTCTTGCTTGATGAGGTATTGGTTAATATCGAAGCTCATAGTGCTCTCGCTTATCTTCTGTTAGCAGGATAGGTATTAGGCTTGATTAGTATCAGACTTAATAGGTTACAGTCTGTGTTAAAAAAGCCCCTGCGACATTTGTACCGCAGGGGCTTCATTCATTCAACGCAACAAACTAGCGATGAACGCCCAACTTCTCGCGCCAGCCTGGGAATAATTTGTCTGCATCACCCGGGAATGACTCAAATGCACGCGCAAACTCTTTATGCTCTTTCGCATATTCAATCGGGTCAGCGCCTGATTTCCAGCACTCGTATGATTGACGTAGAGAAATACCACCAGCCGCAGGGCTATCAATGTGGCCGTAAGCACCGCCACCAGCCGTATTAATCACGTTACCATGACCCAAGTTCTCAAAAAAGCCAGGTAAACGCAATGCGTTCATGCCGCCCGAGATAATTGGTGTAGTAGGTTTCATGCCATACCATTTTTGGAAGTAGACAGGACCTTGGCACTCGTCGCGCTCAATCATGTAGGCAATAATTCTGTCGTCGCCCTCGCCTTCCATTTTTCCGTAGCCCATAGTACCCACGTGGATACCAGAAGCACCTTGCAAACGGCTCATTTTAGCGAGTACAAATGCCGTGTAGCCACGTTTTGCTGAAGGAGAAGTCACAGCGCCATGACCAGCACGGTGATAATGCAAGTACTGGTTTGGATATTGACGACGTGCAGTCGTTACCATGCCTGGGCCGCCAACGTAACCATCTACTAGGAAGGCTACCTTATCGGCATCTGGGCCAAACTGCTCAAGAATATAGTCGGCGCGAGCACACATTTCATAATGGTCATCGGCCGTAATGTTGGCAGAGAATAACTTGGCTTGACCAGTTTCATCTTGCGCACGTTTCATTGCATCTACAACCAATGGAATCACTTTTTTCATTGGGCAGAATACTTGGTTGCCTTGTGGTTCATCATTCTTGATGAAGTCGCCACCTAACCAGAATTGATAAGCCGCTTTTGCGAATGGTTCTGGACGTAAACCTAGCTTAGGTTTAATGATAGTGCCTGAAATGTAGCCGCCATCTTTAATTGGGCGGCCTAAAATACGCCACATATCACTAATGTCTTTAGATGGGCCGTCAAACAATTGTATACCGCGTTCTGGCACGTAGAAGTCAACCATCTTGGCATGTTCAATATCGCCCATGCCTTGGTTATTACCAATGGCTAAGGTCAAGAATGAAACGATCATAATGCGACCGTCAGTGATATTACGGTCGAATAGTTCTAGCGGATACGCGATACGCATATCTTCAGTCGCTTCGTCGATGTGATAGACCAGCGCATCAACACCTTTGGTAAAGTCATCTGTAGTAGAAACTTCCACGTTCGTGCCTGTTGAAGACTCTGCAGCAAAGTGAGCTGCCGCCTCAAGGTAGCCATGACCAGACTTCGGTTTCATTTTATAAGCTACTAAGATGTGCTTGCCACCTTTAATAAGCTCTTCTTCTTTGAGACTCAGATCTGAGTAACGTACGGACTGATCCATCTTTTTCTCCTATAAGCATTCACTGAAAATTAACGATATCTTTAACTAAGCTAGAGTTTTAGCTAAGTCTGGGACTAATATTAGGTCAACGTCAGTTTTTTATAATTTAAATTTGGCACTACTCTCCAAAGCTCAAACACTATAACCAACGAAAACCATAAGTAACAGTCAAAGTTTCTAATGGTTATGATAATATTTTACTTATGATTAATATCACATTACGTCAATTGCAAGTGTTTGAAGCGGTAGCTCGACACTTATCTTACACTAGAGCAGCTCAGGCGTTACACCTGAGCCAGCCTGCCACTTCAATGCAAATTAAACAATTAGAAGAAGTTGCAGGCATTCCATTATTTGAACAGTTCGGTAAGAAAATATTCCTGACCGAAGCTGGGAAACGATTTCAACCCTACTGCCAAAATATAATACAACAACTCAACGATGCTGAGACTATGTTGGCGAACTTAAATGGCATGCACGGAAAGCTCACAATCTGCGTTGCCAGTACGGCAGGTTACTTTATGCCACCATTGCTGGCAGAGTTCTGCAAACAACACCCGAACACGCAAATCAGCCTGAATGTAACCAACCGAGAAACATTGCTACAATTGTTGGCAAATAATGAAATGGATATTGCCATTATGGGTCGCTCTCCTGAAGGGCATGATCTTGAAGCGGTGTCGTTTATGGAAAACCCACTGGTAGTCATCGCACCGATCAATCACCCGCTGGCTAATGAGCGTAACATTCCCATGACACGTATGGCACAAGAAACTTTTTTAGTACGCGAATCCGGCTCTGGCACGCGAACGGCAATGGAGCAATTCTTTAACGAACATAAAATCACGTTAACGACCGGTATGGAAATGAGTACGAACGAAGCCATCAAACAAGCTGTGCAAGCTGGAATGGGCTTAAGCATTCTGTCCAGACACACCATACAACTGGAATTGGATACTCATCGACTCGCCGTGTTAAATGTAGAAAATTTTCCGATTCAACGACATTGGTATGTCATACACCGTAAAGGCAAACACCTCACGACAGTGGCACAAGCATTCAAAGACTTTGTGTTAGGGAACATACACGCTGAGTCAGTATTTCCGTGATGAGTTAGAAAAACTAACTTAACCAGTTAGAAAAACTCATTTTCTATTAAGTGGCGTGTAATTTAGTATTAACTAGCAGATGAGTCGCTGCTAGAATACATTAAATAAAACCATAATATTTTTAGGGGAGTTGGTACCATGTCAAAGAAGCACCCAGTTATTGCAGTTACAGGTTCATCAGGTGCTGGCACATCAACGGTCAAGCGCACGTTTGAGCATATATTCCGCCGTGAAAACATCAATGCTGCCGTGATAGAAGGTGACAGCTTTCACTCTTTAAATCGCCAAGAGTTCCGTGTGGCGGTTAAAAAAGCTGAAGCACAAGGTAACCACCATTTCAGTCATTTTGGCCCAGAAGCCAATCATTTCGACAAAATTGAAGAGTTGTTCGAGACTTATGGAAGAACTGGTCAGGGTAAAAAACGTTATTACATTCATAATGCCGCCGAAGCTGCATCACATAATGCACGCCTAGGTACGAATTTAGGTGCTGGTGAGTTCACTCCATGGCAAGATCTACGTGTGGATAGCGACGTACTGTTTTATGAAGGTCTGCATGGCTTGGTAAAGACTGATCAAGTCAATCTGCCACAGCATGTTGATTTAGGCATCGGCGTGGTACCTGTGATCAATCTGGAGTGGATTCAAAAAATCCATCGTGATAGTTCTGAGCGTGGTTATGCCGCAGAAGAGACTGTAGACACGATTTTAAGACGCATGCCGTCCTACATTAACTACATTGCGACGCAATTCTCGAATACGCACATCAACTTTCAACGCGTAGCGATTGTCGACACCTCCAATCCATTTGTCATGCGCGACATTCCAACGCTGGATGAAAGTTTTGTTGTAATCCGCTACAGAGATCCTGAAATCGCAGACTTTCCTTATTTATTATCCATGCTGCACGGTTCATTCATGTCACGTCGCAATAACATCGTTGTACCGGGTGGAAAAATGGCTTTGGCGATGGAAATTATTTTGGCACCACTCATTCATGAGTTGGTCAGCAATCGTAACAAGTAATCTTCGATACACCTGTGAGCACAAGCGGAAAAGCGGAACAACGGCTTAGTTTTTCCGCTTTTTCTATCTAAAAATCAGCCCGGCTGAACGCGTCATGCAAACACCTACAACCTCAAATTCTATCGAATGGCGTGACGGCCAACCATACGCTAGCGCATTCCAAGACGTCTACTTTTCTACAGACAATGGTTTAGAAGAAACTAAATTTGTATTCTTGATGCAAAATGATTTAGCAACACGTTTCAAAGATCTTAAAAATGCAAATTTCACTATTGCAGAAACTGGCTTTGGCACAGGGCTTAACTTTTTAAGCACATGGCAATTATGGTCAGAACTTGCACCGTCAGATAATTCTTTGCACTTTATCAGCGTAGAGAAATACCCACTCAGCCTAGACGATATTCGCTTGGCGCTTGCATATTGGCCCTCGCTTGCCGATTATAGCCAGCAATTATTAGCGCAATATCAACAAATGTCGCCGGGCATACACCAACTGTCATTTGTAGACGGCAAGGTAACGTTAAGCTTATTCATCGGCGATGTTACCGAAATGCTGCCACAGATGAATACACCCATAGACGCATGGTTTCTGGATGGCTTTTCACCCGCCAAGAACCCTGACATGTGGTCTGCCACCCTATTTCAAAACATGGCTCGGCTCTCACACCCACTGACAACTTTTGCAACATTCACCAGCGCAGGCGATGTTAGGCGCGGCTTACAAGCGGCAGGTTTTCAAGTAAATAAACTGGTTGGGTTTGGTAAAAAACGGGAAATGCTGCGTGGGCATTTTGTAGGAGAGCGCTCATGAAGCGCGCCGTTGTTATCGGTGGCGGCATTGCCGGTTGCAGTTCAGCGCATGCCCTAGCCAAACGCGGTATGCAAGTCACGCTTATTGAACGCCATGCGACGCTGGGAAATGAAGCTTCCGGTAACCCATGCGCGATGCTCTACCCACGTTTAAGCGGCAACAATGATTTGAGTGAGTTTGCTTTAGCGGGTTATTTGTACAGCCTGAATCTGTTCAAATCACTGCAATTTGAAGCAACGGAATTTAATAACTGCGGCATGCTGCAACTCGGTTTTAATGCCAGAGAATTGGCGCGCATTCAAAAAGTAGCGGCAAGTTATAACGACACACATATACTGCGCTACGCCTCTCAAGAAGAAGCTAGCGAAATAGCTGGCGTGAAAATTCAGCACGATGCTTTGTATTTTCCTGATGCCGGCTGGGTAAAACCAACCAACCTGTATCCGCAGATAACTCAACACAAAAATATCTCAGTTAAAACTTTAACTAGTGTAAATAAGCTAATGAAAGAAAATGATATATTTAAAATTTACGACTCAGAAAATACGCACATTGAGGCCGAGATTGTTGTCATCGCCAATGCGAATCATGCCAAGAATTTTCAGCAAAGTGCACACATTGAAACACAAGCGGTGCGTGGACAAATTAGCCTGCTTGATGCAACGCCACTTAGTCAACACCTGAATACTATCATCTGTAGCGATGGCTATTTAAGTCCTTCAGTAGATGGCAAGCATAGCCTAGGCGCAACTTATTCCACAGAAAATACAGCACTGACCTTGAGCGCTAAAGATCATCAGACCAACTTCAGCACGCTCAACTTGATTTCAGAACAGCTACACCAAGACCTTCTGCAAAATGAGTCAGAGCATACGACTGCCGGACGCGTCGCCTTAAGGTGTACGACACCAGATTACTTCCCGTTATTGGGGCAACTATTGGATGTGGAAGCTTTGCAGAGCCAGCCGCCGCGACCCAATGCCGACACTAGTACGCTGCCTTGGCTGTCAGGGCTTTATATCAATGCGGCACATGGCAGCAAAGGCTTCACCAGCGCGCCTCTGTGTGCCGAACTGTTGGCGGCATTAATTTGCCATGAACCACTGCCAATTTCAGAAGCACTTACCGGCCTGCTCAACCCGAACCGGTTTATATTACGTGAAATGGGTTTGAAGCGACTCGCTAAAACAATCGCCATTTCAAGCTAAAATAGGCGCATGTCACAAACACTATATTTACAGGCCTTAGGCCATCATCGTGAAGGCGCATTCGCACTAGCTGAACCGCTTTATCAACAAGTAATTGCCATGCAAGCAAAGCATGCTGACGCATTACACATGCTGGGCGTGCTGTATCACCAAACCAATAGATCTACTGAGGCTGTCAGGCTGATAGAACAAGCCTTGGCAATCCAGCCAAAGAATCTGGACTACTTGAATAATTTTGGGCTAGTACTGCGTGCTGCTAACCAGCCAGAAGCGGCCATCAAGTGCTTTCAGCAAGCCATTTTATTACAGCCGAAAGATATGGATGTTCAGCTAAATCTGGCGAATACCCTAATCTCTCTCAATCGGTTCGAAGAAGCCGCTGGTTACTATAGACGAATACTGCGCGTGTTTCCTCAAAAAGACGATATACGCGCGGCACTTTGCCATTGCTTATCATCGCTTGGAAATCAGGCACACGTCGTTGGCAACTTTGTGCAAGCAGAAGCATGCTTTCAAGAGGCTACCAGCTTTAACCCCAAGGATGCAGCATTGTTTTACAACTTAGGCAATGCACAGCGTGAGCTAGGCAAAGCTACTGAAGCGGCGAAACAATATCAAAAGTCCATTCAACTGGCACCTGATGATGCAGATGCTTATAACAATCTAGGCAATGTGCAGCGTGAATTAGGTCACCTGGATTTAGCTATTGAATGCTACACAAAGGCCTTAGCAATCAACCCACGCCTGTATCACGCCAAAGTGCATCTAGTGCATCAGAAGCAGCATATATGCGACTGGCATGGTTTAAATGACGACATTGCCGAGATTCGTCATTGGGTCAATACCATCCCTGAAGCGCAAGTTTCACCATTTGCGTTTCTAGCCATGCCATCCACCACGGCCGCAGAACAAAAAAAATGCGCAGACAATTGGGCGAACAATCGCTATGGCGCGTTGTTTAGGATGGGAAGGCAACTTGATTTCAATGCCACGAGAAGTCATGCAGATACAGAAAAAGATGCAACACGTAAACTTAAAATCGGCTATTTATCTGCAGACTTCAGGCTACACCCACTCGCCTTTTTAATCAGCGAGCTCATCGAACTACACGATCGTACGCAATTTGAGATCATTGGCTTTTCATACGGCGTTAACGACAAAACACCTGCCAGAGCGCGGCTGGTAAAAGCCTTTGATGCGTTTCATGACATTAGGAGCCTATCTGAGATTGATGCTGCAAAAAAAATACATGCTTGCGGCATCGATATCCTAGTTGACCTGACTGGTTACACACAAACCAGCCGTAGCGGCATTGTTGCATTGCGCCCTGCTCCGATTAACGTGAACTGGCTAGGCTTTCCTTGCACGATGGGCAGCCTTACTACAGATAGTGCGACAAGCTCGCAGCCGCTATTTGATTACATTCTGACCGATGGCTTTATTAGCCCACCAGACTCAGCAAAGCATTATGCTGAAACACTGGCTTTGCTACCACACTGCTATCAACCCAACGACAGCAAGCGCCCCATAGGCAAAACACCTACACGACTAGACTGCAACTTACCAGATAACACTTTTGTGTTTTGCTGCTTCAACCAAACCTTCAAGATTACCCCTGAAGTCTTTGCAATATGGATGCGCTTGCTTAAAGCCAAGCTGGACAGCGTACTCTGGCTGCTCGATTGCAATCGCTGGGCTAAACAGAATCTAATCAATGAAGCCTTGGGACAAGGCGTTGCAGCAGAACGCCTTATTTTTGCACCACGCGTTTCAATTGCCGACCACTTGGCTCGCCATGTACATGCGGACTTGTTTTTAGATACGCAGCCCTACAATGCACATACCACTTGCAGTGACGCTTTGTGGATGGGTTTGCCAGTTTTAACCTGCGTGGGAGATACCTTTGCTGCGCGAGTAGCAGGTAGTTTATTAAGCGCATCAAACTTAAATCAAGTTATTACATATTCATTGCAAGATTATGAAAGTAAAGCAATTTATATTTCAAATAATCCAGACTATCTTTTAGAAATCAAACAAAAAGTATTAGCGTCTAAAACAGATTCACCGCTATTTAATAGCACGCTTTTTGCAGAGTCAACTGAGTCTATTTATGAAACCATATGGTCGCGCTACCTGAACAATAAGCCCCTAACATAAAGCCAACTTGCTACTCAGAATGTTGTGCTACAGTTTCAATTGGTTTTAATGTCCGGCAGCATCAACATTAGCCTAAATACCTAAAAACATTAATACTGAATCTACCCTAATTAAGAATAAGCAAACAGGACACTTTCATGGCCGCAATTGACATCAGCCCCATCTTGAAATTTATGCTGGATAAAAATGGTTCAGACCTATTTTTTAGTACAGGCACGGCCATTCATATAGAAATAGAAGGCGACACCTTACCTATCAATGCGCAGCCAATGGCACCAGGCATGATTAAAGAAATTGCCTACTCAATTATGAGTGCAGATCAAATAAAAGAGTTTGAATCAACACTGGAAAGTAATTTTGCCATTAGCAAAAAAGACATTGGGCGTTTCCGCGTCAATGTGTTTAAACAGCGTGGCGAAGTTGGCATGGTGATTCGCCACATCAAGACTGACATTCCATCCATTGAGAGTTTAGGCTTACCAGCGATTTTAAAGGATTTAATCGCACGTAAGCGCGGTTTGATTTTGGTGGTTGGTGCCACTGGTTCAGGCAAAACAACCACCCTCGCCTCCATGATTGATTATCGCAACCAAACCTGTAATGGGCACATTCTTACCCTTGAAGACCCAATTGAGTTTATCCACCCTCACAAAAAATCTGTGGTGGATCAGCGTGAGGTTGGTATTGATACGTTGTCTTTTGAAAATGGTCTTAAAAATGCCATGCGTCAGGCACCGGATGTCATCTTAATTGGTGAGGTACGCGATATGGATGGCATGAAAAACGCTTTAGCGTATGCTGAAACAGGACATTTATGCTTAGCCACTTTACATGCTAACAACGCTAACCAAGCGCTTGAACGTGTTATTTCGTTCTTTCCTGAAGATGGTCGAGCAGGTTTACTGCTGGGGTTATCAATGAATCTGGTGGCGATTGTTTCTCAACGCTTAATTCCAGGCAAACAAAGTAAGCGTGTTGCTGCAAGCGAAATCATGATTAACACACCATACATGGCAGAACTGATTCAGAAGCAAAAAATGAGTGATATGAAAGAGATTATGGCGGATAACAACGACATTGGTATGAATACCTTTGACCAATCATTATTTAACTTATTTACCAGCGATAGAATTGATGAAGAAAATGCATTAGCCAATGCAGACTCACGCAATGACTTGTCATTGAAAATTCGCTTTGCAGCGGAGGCGACGCGTAGCACTGGTTTTAATTAATTTTATAATTAAACACTGCGCGGTTGATCTTATAAATAGCGAATAGCAGCCATGCGAAACACTAATTTATCGACAGACATTATTAAGCCCTTGCTATCGGGCTTAATTCTGCTCAATTTAGCGATTGTTTTATTTGCCTCATTTGAACTCTATAAAAGTAAGCAACAAGCTGAAAAGCAAGCAGCGATTACTACACAGAATCTGTCACAAGTCCTTGAAAACTCCATCACCGGACTAGTAGATAAGATTGATCTGGTATTACTTGCTACTGCAGACGAAATTCAAAATCAAATAGCTACTGGTCATGTAGATAAACATAAACTGACCGAGTTTCTTAAACTTCAGAATCAGCGTGTCCCTGACATTTTTAACTTAAGAATCACGGATGAAAAAGGCAATCTTCGTTATGGTTCAGATTTCTCGGCATTACCCAGCGTAAACTATGCTGACCGTGACTATTTCAGACAGCAACGAGACAGCGCAGAGACAGGTATCTTTATTGATAAGCCTGTATTTGGAAAAACTACCAAGAAATGGTTACTCACACTGTCACGAAGGTTCAACAAATCGGATGGTTCATTTGGTGGCGTTGTTTTTGCATCGATTAGTTTGGAGCACATCAAAGAGCTATTCACTGTAGTCGATGTAGGCTTTCAAGGCGTCATTACGCTTCGAGATAATGAGTTTGCAATCATTGCGACTTCTGGAGGAATGCAACTCTCAGGAAGCCTAGTCGGCTTGAAAAAACAGTCGATTCCATTTGAAGTCGCACTAAAGAATAACCCTAATAAAGGCACTTACATCAGCGACGACACCAGTATTGACCACATTAGCCGCACACACTCATATCGTAAGTTTGAAACATATCCCTTCTACATTAACTCTGGAATAACAGAAGCTGAATACCTTGCTGGTTGGCGCAAACAAGCTTGGGAAACAGGCGTTCTTATTTTCATTTTAATGCTTTCATCCACAGCCTTTTCATTTTTGCTGGTTCGTTTATTACGCAAACAAAAATCTTACGAGAATGAGCTATATCTACAAAAAGAATACTTGCAGGCCATCTTTGAAAACGAACTTGAGTGTGTAAAAGTCTTAACACCAAACGGCGCTCTGGTGGACATCAACCCTGCAGGACTCAAGATACTGGAGGTTGAGAGTCTAGAAGAGGCGCAGCAACTGGGATGCTCCGCTTTTATTAACCCTGATTACCATCAAGCATTTACTGACCTGCTTGCTGATGTTTATGCTGGCAACCCTCGTACGTTAGAGTTCAAGATTAAAGGCAAAAAAGGTACGATACGCTGGATGGAAACCCATTCAACCCCGCTACGTAACAGTCTAGGTCACGTCACCAATCTGCTAGCAGTGACACGAGACATTACGGAACATAAACTGTTTCAGCAAGAGCTTGAGCGACAAGCACATATAGACTACCTGACAGGCGTCAATAGTCGCGGTTACTTTATGGAGCAAGCCGAGCTGGAGCTAGCGCGTGCGATACGTTACGGCAGTAAATTGTCTATGTTTATGATGGATATCGACTTTTTCAAACAAGTGAATGACCGTTATGGCCATAAAGTCGGTGACAATGTTTTAAAGAAACTAGCTAAAATCTGCCGTGAAGTCCTGCGTGAGGTGGATATTCTGGGGCGGGTCGGCGGTGAAGAGTTTGCCATTCTATTACCTGCAACAGATAAAGTTGCGGCCAGTGAAGTCGCTGAACGTTTAAGAGCAACCATTGCTGATACCCGAGTCACAATGGAGAGTGGCTTACCGATTCAGTTCACCGTTTCAATTGGCATATCCTCTCTGACATCCAAAGACGACAATCTGGACGTATTAGCAAGTCAGGCAGATAAAGCATTATATGAAGCCAAGAAAAAAGGCCGTAATCAAGTATGTGTCTCAGAATAGAAAGCTAAATACCTGTTATTGAGTTGCATCTCAACAACTTATACTG
>JAZJYS010000022.1:31162-35671 GCA_040390265.1 Pseudomonadota bacterium
CAGTACGCCAACCCACACAGCAAAAGACTTGGCACGTATGCTGAGATGACTGGATTTACGAGCAATCACATTGGTGAGAGCAAAGCCTAGCCCCGCTGAGAAGCCTAGCCATTCTGCGGTATTTTGGGGTAAGGGAAAACCACCCACTTGAGGGTTATGCAACATAATAAACGCGCCTACTAATGAGGCTGCAATAGCAATATAGCCATTCAATGTTGTTTTTTCTTTTAACCAGAAATGCGCCAGAATCAGCGTCCATAAAGGAGATAGGTAAAACAGCAACATCACGCGCATCACTTCACCATCAATTACGGCCAATACATAGCTAAGATTTGTCCAGCCTGCGGTAAGCCCCAGCCAAATGATACTGATAGGTAATTTGAAAATGCCGCGCCAGTATTTAGCAAAGTAAATACCCGCAATAATTAATGCAATACTGTATGTATAAAAACTGGAGGCAACACCAGATACCCCTGCCTCTGACATAAGCCTATAAGGGAACCAGATAATTCCCCAACAAACTGCGCCAAATAACAAACCAAACACCGCCATTGCGTGATTAGTATCTACTGGTATTTTTATTTGTTTGTTATTTTCCACGTTACCCACTTAGCTCACTTCATTCTCTTGGTTAGTGCATGTTATGCCTGAAACCTAAGTCAAAAATTTGAGAGTGTTTCTGTCAAATTATTCGGCAAATTGTTTAGATAGTCTGCACGCTATATTACAATAACGTTTATGAATCCAAATCTAAATTTACTCCAGCCCTACCCTTTTCAACGCCTGCGCGATTTATTCAAAGGTGTGACGCCTAATCCAGCTTTTACTGCGATTAATCTGTCAATTGGCGAACCTAAACACGCTACGCCACAGCTCATTAAAGACGCTTTGGTCGAAAACTTGGCAGGTCTAGCCAATTATCCCACGACAATAGGCTCATTAGCGCTGCGCGAAGCAATTTCAGCATGGATTTCACGACGTTATAACATTCCAGCATTAGACCCTGAAAAAGCGATATTACCCGTAACAGGTAGCCGCGAAGCGCTATTTGCATTTGCACAAGTCATCATTGACCGCACAAAAACTAACCCAATCGTTATTTCACCGAATCCGTTTTACCAGATTTACGAAGGCGCAACTTTTCTAGCTGGAGCAACACCCTACTTTTTAAATACCTTGCCAGAAAATAATCACGCAATGGATTTTGAAAGCGTACCTGTCGATGTGTTAAGTAGAACGCAGCTGGTTTACGTGTGTAGTCCTGGCAACCCATCTGGCAAGGTGATGACTTTAGCGCAATGGAAAACTATTTTTGAGTTATCAGACAAATATGGCTTTGTAATTGCGGCAGATGAATGCTACTCAGAAATTTACTTTGATGAAGCAACACCGCCATTAGGTGCCTTGCAAGCCGCAAAACAGCTTAATCGCGACTATAAAAATCTTGTGGTATTCAGCTCGCTCTCGAAGCGCTCCAATGTACCTGGTATGCGCTCTGGCTTTGTCGCTGGCGATGAAAAAATTATTGAAAAGTTTGCGCTGTACCGCACCTATCATGGCTGTGCGATGAATCCAGCAGTACAGGCCGCCAGCGCAACAGCTTGGAATGACGAAGCGCACGTCATTGAAAACCGCAGACTCTATGCAGAAAAGTTCAAGAAGGTAACCCCGTTATTGAGCGGCGCATTAGCCGTTGAAATGCCTGATGCAGCCTTTTATCTATGGGCGAGAAGCAATCAACCTGACACTGAATTTGCATTGCGACTTTATCGTGACTTTAATGTCACTGTATTACCAGGCAGCTTTTTAGCGCGTGAGGCACATGGCGTTAACCCAGGGCAGAATTTTGTGCGACTCGCGCTAGTGGCAAGTCTGAATGAGTGTGTTGAAGCTGCGGGACGCATTCAACAAATGACACAACAGTAAATCACCTTCAACTTATCATACTAGCGGAAGCTGGCATGATAAGTTGACAACGAAGAGTCTACAATTCCTCTGAAATCTACAGAAATGTAGTTTTGGAGTTATTGATTGCGCATAAAATCAGCCACGCCATACAACTGCTCGGCCAAACGCTTCATCAGTTCGTCTTCATAACCCAATTGATGCATGGCTTTAATAATGCAATACATCCATTGGTCACGTGCAGACTCATCAATAGCAAAAGGTAAGTGCCGCTTGCGCAATACTGGGTGCCCATAACGCTCTATGTAGAGCTGTGGACCACCTGTCCAGCCAGTAAGAAACATAAACAACTTTTCTCTTGCAGAGGTTAGGTCGGCTTGGTGCATGGCTCGTAGAGGCTGAACCTTGGGGTCACTATCCATAATATCGTAGAAGGTTTCTACCAATTTACGAATGTTTTCAGTGCCACTCGCTTCACCACCAAGCAATTCAAAAAATGTATTTTTATTGCTACCTGCTTCTTCTACTTTATTCAGCATATTGTTTTCTTAAATGACCTTCGGTTTAACAAGGCTGGCTGCCAGCTTGGCTCGTGCTCGCGCCTCAGTAACATCTTTACCTGTCGCAAGCGCCACGCCCATGCGACGCTTAACAAAAGACTCCGGCTTGCCGAATAAACGAATATCACTACAGGGCACGGCAAGCGCGGCATCAACACCTTCAAAGGCAAGGTTTTGTGTCTCATGTCCGCCATAAATCACTGCGCTAGCACCAGCATCACGCAGGCTCACATCAACTGGCAAACCCAAAATGGCACGTGCATGTAAATCAAACTCACTAAAGCGTTGGCTTGCCATGGTGACCATGCCGGTATCATGCGGACGCGGACTCACTTCACTAAACCAGACGTAATCGCCTTTAATAAACAACTCAACCCCAAACAAACCTAAGCCGCCTAGACTATCAGTGACAGCTTTTGCAATCCGCTTCGACTCAAGTAATGCCGCAGCACTCATCGCCTGTGGCTGCCAACTCTCAACATAGTCACCTTTTTCTTGCACATGGCCGATAGGCTCACAGAAATAAGTGGTGATCTCACCTTGTGCATTTTTTGCACGTACCGTCAGCAAAGTGATTTCGTAATCAAAATCGATTTGCCCCTCTACAATCACTACCCCTTGATTCACTCGCCCGCCTGATGCCGCATAGTCCCAAGCAGTTTTCACTTCAGATGCATTAGTGATACGTGATTGACCCTTGCCTGAAGATGACATGGTCGGCTTAATAAAACATGGGTAACCAATGCCAGCATCAATCGCAGCTTGCAGTTCTAATTCGCTTTTTGCAAAGGCATAGGGTGAAGTCGGCAACTGCAGCTCTTCAGCCGCTAATCTGCGAATACCTTCGCGGTTCATGGTGAGTTGCACGGCTTTTACGGTAGGGATAACTGTTGCGATGCCCGCAGCTTCAATATCAGCAAGCGTGCTGGTATTAAGCGCCTCGATTTCAGGCACGATTAGGTGTGGTTTTTCTTGAGCGATCAGGTCACGAAGTGCTTTATCGTCCGTCATGTCAATGACATGCGCACGATGTGCCACTTGCTGGCCGGGTGCATTTGCATAACGATCTACAGCGATGACTTCAACACCTAATCGTTGCAAGGCAATAATGACTTCTTTGCCAAGTTCGCCGCTACCAAGCAACATCACGCGGGTTGCATTAGGGCTTAATGGGGTACCAATTTGCATGAGATTCTTTCAATTTTCAATTGGTTGAATCATACCATGCAGTGATTTTTACGTCATTCCTGAATAGGATTTAAGCGGCTACACATCTGTATAGCTGCTTAAATTTACATCTCAATAAGCATATTTAGTGCTTAAGTAGCGCATGCACCTGTTCAAGCAACTCATCATCTTGTACAGGTTTACCCAAGAAGGCATTAACACCGATTTCAATGGCAACATTGCGATGCTTATCTGCCGTACGTGAACTAATAATAATTAATGGCGTTGCTGTGGTTGCTTGGTTATCACGTACATAGCGCGAAAACTCAAAACCGTCCATACGAGGCATCTCAATGTCGGTCAGAATGATGTCTGGTGTCATGGATTGCAACTTCATGATTGCATCCATACCATCGTTTGCGGTCTCTACTTCAAAGCCATCACGTTCCAACACTCGAGACAAGACTTTTCTCATGGTGAGAGAGTCATCTACCACCAATGCAACTTTCTTCGCTTGCTCCACAACTGGTGCAACTGAGCTAACTTTGATTGCACCACTCGACAATGCTTCACGGTTTGCAAGTTGCACAGGGTTTATCACCAGCACAATCGCGCCATCACCCAGTACTGTTGCGCCTATCATGCCAGGCACATGGGCTAGTTGTGTGCCCATTGGCTTCATCACAACCTCTTGGTTACCCATCACCTCATCCACATGCACCGCGCTGCGATACGTACCACTACGTAGCAAAATCACCGGTGTGTAACTATGGTGTTGCGCAATATGGTCTACATCTCCCACCAATTTTGACAAGAAGTGTAATGGGTATTCACGATCTGCCCAATCAACTTTGTGTGCTGCATAAGCACTAATTAA
>JAZJYS010000022.1:35771-70093 GCA_040390265.1 Pseudomonadota bacterium
ATGGGTATTCACGATCTGCCCAATCAACTTTGTGTGCTGCATAAGCACTAATTAATCTATCTTGTTTCAACTTTTGCACTTGCTCCACCATTACAGATGGAATCGCAAAAACTTTATTACCAGCACGAACCATGACCACCTGAGCCACAGAAAGCGTAACTGGCAAGTAAATATTAAACATTGCGCCTGTGCCTTGCACATTGCTGACATCAATGCGACCACTTAAAGCTGCAATATCACTGCGTACTGCATCTAAACCCACGCCCCGACCTGCAATTTGCGACACGGCATCTGCAGTCGAAAAGCCGGGCTCAAAAATTACGGTCATTAATGCCTGATCGGTAATCTCTTGATCTGGACTAAAAAAGCCTTTTTCAATTGCTGTTTGTTTAACCTTATTTAAGTTAATGCCTGAACCATCATCGGCTATCTCAAGTTTAATTTCATCATTATCCAAACTGACTTTTAGCTTGATTTGCCCAACTTCAGACTTGCCTTGTTTTATACGCTCTTCGGTCGACTCAAGGCCGTGCGCAACCGCATTACGCAACAGATGTTCTAGTGGAGCACCAATTTTATCCAGTACGCTTCGATCTAGCTCAACGGTCTCACCATCAATGCTCATTTCAACGCGCTTATCTAGCTCTCTAGCTGTTTGTCGCACAATGCGCTGTAAACGCTCAACGATTGTGGAAAAAGGCAACATACGAACGCCCATGAGCCCTTGCTGCAACTCACGGTTCATGCGGTTTTGTTGCTGCAATGCCGCATTAGTTTGATCAAGATTCAGCAAAAGGCCATGCTGTATCGTTGCCACGTCGTTTACGCTTTCCGCCATCATGCGGGTTAATTCCTGTAAGCGTGTAAAGCGGTCAAATTCTAATGGGTCAAAAGTTTCATGCGCTTCTTGTAGCAAACTCATACGAGACTGTAACTGCGTCTCAGCTTCAATTTCAATCTCACGCAAATAAGCACGTAAGCGACTGACGCTATCAGTTAAATCGGTAGAGGATTGCTTGAAGTTTTGCATTTCTCGCTCCATGCGAGAACGGGTGATAGATACCTCACCAGCTTCATTAATAAGTCTATCAAGCACATCTGCTGGCATGCGTAAGAATTGTGATTTACGTGCAACTGAACGTGTCGGTGTAATGACTTTTTCTAATGATGCTAGATTTTGTTTGCCTACATCAGTACCGCCAGAAATGGCTTCCAGCATGTAACCTATACGGTCAAATTCGACAAACAATTCATCAAAATCATCTGCCGTGATTTTATGCCGCAGCGCATGAATCACGAGATCTTCCATGTGATGCACGCTATCACCAATATCAGACTGACCCGCCATGCGAGCACTACCTTTAAGCGTGTGTAACGCGCGTTGTAGTGAATCGGCATATTCAACATCCTGTGGGTTAGCACGCCAACCACGTAGATCCTTACCTAGTTGCGGCACTAACTCTCGTGCTTCCTCCAGGAATAAACCTAGCAACTCCTGATCTACAGAAATATCTCTAGTCGGAGCAGTATTGACGCTTTCTACAGCAAGACTCTCAAGAGTCTCTGCTTCAATATTGACTTCAAGATTAAGCGTTTCTGGTAAATCAATGACATTCGCAATAGCATCAAGCTCTTGCGGAAGATTATCGACAGAAGCCGCTTTCTTGGCTTTTGTTTTTGATTTTGATTTTTTAGTAGGCAATTCAGCCATCTGCGCTTCCAGCACATCAGCTTCAGCTTGCTGAGTCGCAGCCGCCTGTATCGCGGCTGTCGATTCGCTTAAGGCAAGAATAAGCGCGCGGGTGGATTTAGGATTTTTAAGCGCCTTTGCTTTCTCTAAACCATCAGCAAGCGCTTTAACCACATTGCCGTACAAAGCCAGATGTTGTTCAACCCAAGCGCAGGTATGTGCATCTAGCCAATGCTCCAAAGCTCTGGCTAAATCACCGATTGGCTTAAAGCCTGCGGTGAGCGCATTACTACCTAAGGTATGCGCGGCGCGCCGACTCTCATCTGTAGGATAGTCTGTAGAACCTGCTGTTATTGCTTTTTGCGCCTCGACCAACACCGCTAAATGCTGTTGTGCTTCAGCCAAAAATATATTGAAAAATGCTTTACTTAATTTACGTGTGCCGCCAATCAGCACCTCTTCTTTCTGCGGTGCTGGCTTATTAACGACCAAGCTGCGTTCGAAATCCAGTTCAAGTTCAGCCGCTTGTTTCTGGAACTTACCAGGATTGAGCGTTACGATTTGATTGGCTTGTAACTCTGAAACCCAATTTGCAAACTCTGCGCTTACTTTTTCAATAAAAGCCAACATTGCTGGTGTAGGAAAAGCTTTACGCTCCATCACTAAATTGAGTAATTTTTCTACAGCCCAAGCGACTTCACCCATGCCTGTTAAGCCAACGGTACGACCACTACCCTTGAGCGTATGGTAAGCACGACGCACTTCAGCCAGCGATTCGCTATCCGTTGCATTCACACGTAATGCCTGTAGATGTTGCGCTAGACTTGCCAACACGCCTTCTGCTTCAGTTAAGAAAATATCTTGTAATTCAGCATCTATCGCTTTATCCGTTACCTCATCAACAGTTAACGCATTGCTGATATGCTCGGTTGTAATGGGCTCCACCAATACGGTTTCAGCATCGGGTAAAGCACTAATAACTTGTTCAGTATCATTGGCTTGATTACGCTCAGCCTCGTTTTCTGAAGCTACCAAACCTAGCGTTTGTGCACCTTGTACCAACCGTTGCAATGCATCAGACAATGCCGCT
This sequence comes from Pseudomonadota bacterium, assembly GCA_040390265.1. GTDB lineage: Bacteria > Pseudomonadota > Gammaproteobacteria > Burkholderiales > Methylophilaceae > Methylotenera. Next base: position 38,552 of record JAZJYS010000022.1, read on the forward strand.
TCAGACTCCATGCGGATATGAGGTAGCTCCTCTGCAAAAAGTCCCAACATACTCAAACTCTCAGCAACGAGCTCGAAGTTTAGATCATCAGGCTGGCTGGGATTATTTCTAAAGTATGTTACATATTGAGTACTTAACTGCGTAATTGCCTTTGGTGTAGGCATTTCCAGCATTTCAAACGCTGCTGCAACTTGTTCTAAAGGCTTGCTAACTTCGTCCAAAACAACAAAACTTTCTGGATTACGGAAGAAAGTGTCCAATGCTTTTTCTACGAGTTGTAACGCACTAATAATTTGTTTTGCAACAGCACTCACGACATTGGCGTCTAATTTATCTGTAGCAAAAGCATCTAATGCTGATGCTAGTGGGACGCCATCCAGTATTGACTGTAACCTAGTAGTTTGCGTTGATATTTTATGCTGAGCCTCAATGTCAAGCTGCTGATAATGTTCGCCGATAAACTCAAAAAGATTAAGTGCAGCGGCTACTTCAATGAAAGTCAACTCATTAATGCTTATATTGCCAGCTTGCAACGCCTGTGTCGTGGCTTTAAGTGTATTAAACAAGTGAATGACTTGTTGATTGCTTAGGCTCTCTAGAACTGCTGTTAAGCTGTCTAACTGGGCATTAAGTAGTACTAGATTAGCTTGGCGATTATCGACACTACCTTCACTAATGCTCGTCCATAAATCTTTAAAGATAGGCAGATCTGCGATGAGTCTGGCTAAAGCAGCGCGCTCCGCATCGGTCTCAAGCAGACCCTCTTCACCAGAGATGCCTGGTAGCACATGATCCAACTCAAACACATCCTTAACGCTTCCGATTACGGCCGTGTTTCGGCTGCTAAGCGCCACATAGTAAAGTACATCACGCAATAACTGTGAAGGTGCTTTTACCTCACCCTCAGACATCATGCGTAGCTGATGATCTAATCTACGACACAGTTTTTTCGCACCATTAATGGCTGAAATTTTATCTTGTGCTAACGCATCAGCAAAAGCTGTTGCCGCCCACCACAATGTTCTTTGTGCATTTTTCTGCTGTACTTGCTGCACATTCAATAACGCAGTACGCATTTTATTTAACGCATCTACATCTTTAGTACGCAACCAGTCTAATAATGCTTTTTGGAAAGCTGATCTTTGTTCAGCAATAAAGCTAGGAAGTGTGGACTCTTCCATCGGATTTGAAGGTAAGTCTTTAGGCGCACTATTCGTAGTATCTGGATAGAACAGATCGCTTTCTTCCAGCGGTTCACCCTGCAAATCGACCAAAGGCTTTAAGCTGGCATATAGACGAGTTGGGGTATCTGGTGCGCCATTTAATAAGTCCTGCAAATATTGCGACAGGGTATTAACCGCATGAATCAAGTGCGCCATCACCGCTTCACTAATCGGGATGAGCTGCTTTTCAAGTTTGTTTGTGAGCTTTTCTATTTCTGAGCAGTAACGTTTACAACCCTCAAGCCCAACCATGTCCAAAGCACCACTGACTTGGTATAAATGTGCAATCGTAAAACGTAAAGAGGCAAACTCTTCAGGCGCTTCATTTACCGCATTAAAACTAGCCAGCACTTGATTAAGTGACTGGTCTATTTCATCTTTCACCCATGATAGCGGACCGGTATCAAATGCTTCAGGCATTTTTCATCCCCACTCTGATGTGCGATATTCTCATGCAGTTTCTACCTTATCCGATTGCAGTTGATACAAGTTCAATTGATGTAAGCAACACAACGACTTAAAGTTTGAAACCAGCCACAGAATCACGCAACTCTTCCGCTAATGAAGTTAACTGACCAACAGAGTCTGCAGTCTGTTGCGTTCCGCGTGTGGTTTGCGTCGTAATATCCTGAATCTTCTGCATGTTGCTTGCAACCGTATCCGCAGATTTCGTTTGCGCACTTGTTGCAGTTGAAATGGATTGAATCAACTGCGCCAGATTAGTAGTAACCGCTTCAATTTCAGTCAGTGCCTGACCTGCTGCATCCGCAACTCGCGCGCCCTCAACCACACCCTCGGTACTTTTTTCCATCGCAACCACCGCACCATGCGTATCCGTTTGAATCGTTTTCACAATCGCACTAATCTGTTTGGTCGCTTCAGATGAGCGCTCAGCCAGACGTTGTACTTCTTCCGCAACCACCGTAAAGCCACGCCCAGCTTCACCGGCAGATGCGGCCTGAATGGCAGCATTTAACGCTAGAATATTAGTTTGCTCGGTAATATCAGAAATCAATTCAACGATTTCACTAATTTCTTGTGAACTCTCACCCAAACGTTTAATACGTTTAGATGTTTCTTGAATCTGCGTACGGATCTCATTCATGCCTGAGATGGTATTTTGTACCGCTTGAGAGCCTTGATTTGCTGCTTCTAGAGAGCGTTGTGCCACCTGAGAAGCTTCGGCCGCATTACTTGAAACTTGCAAGATTGAACGCGTCATATCCGTCACCGCATCCGTCGTATGCAGAATCTGAGCAGATTGTGTTTCAGCCGCACTTAATAACTGAACAGACGTTTCTTGCGCCACTGAAGTCGCTGACGTTACCTGCTCTGTCGCATGGTTAATTTCAACTACCAAATCACGCAAGCTATCAATCGTATAGTTAATAGAGTCAGCAATGGCGCCAGCAATATTGTCGCGTACTTGCGCTTTCACCGTTAAGTCGCCATCCGCCAAGTCACCCATTTCATCGAGCAACTGTAAAACAGCCTCTTGGTTATCTTGTCCATCTTGGATTAACTGTTCAGTCAAAGCCGCCGATTGCGTAATTTGTTTTTTACCGTAAAAATGCATTAACAGTAATAAGACAATACCTAAGAACAGCAGACCAAATAACACTAACTTAATAAAGCTGGTTTGAGACTGCACTAGCTCATCATTCTGCTTCTTAATTTCCATTGTAAACTTATTACCAGCTTGCTTAGTTGCCACAAATGCTGCAGTTAGATCAGACAATGGTGCAGAAGCAGCAACAGTACCTAGCGGTAAAGAAGGGATATAACGTTTATTCGCTACTTGAAAGAAGTTTTCACCAGCGACAATCACGGCGTTTAAAGAAGCTTGAAGCTTTTTATTATCCAGATTTTTGCGCCAATATTCTGAACGCTCTTTAAACATCGCTTCACTTTTTGCGGCATTAGCTAGGGCGGTATCACGTTTTTCATTATTAAAATTGGTAGAAGCCACATAAGCCTCGTTGTACGATGCAAAAGCATCTAGTGGATACATTGCTGGAGGTGAGGTATCCGCAGTCAAGTCCTGATATTCTTTTAATATGTTAAAAATCGGACCATTGACTCGCACTTGATTAATAACCCAAAAGCTCAACATAGCAAACAACATAAAAGCAATAATTTGCAAAAACAAGTGCCGATTATCTGAAGTCAATCCGCCAACTTTTGCAGAGCCTCCACCAGTTGTTTTTGGTTTTGCAATTTTACTTACAAGCTGGTTCAGGAAACCACTTATCTGCATAGGCAAGTTCTTGATCATTGCGAAATTTAATGCCATTTTGAGCCCCGTATTTAAGACTATTCGTTTTATAGTTTTGTATTATTAATGACTACTTATTCATGCCTATCTTGCTAAGCTAACGTAGGCTGTATAAATACTTTGTCTTGTACTAACGCATTTATATCAATCTCAAGCCACTCGTTACCGTCCGCATCTTCATAAGCTTGCTTGATAAAGTGTGAACCATCCACATTCGATTGATCAGCATGTGCAAGCGTTTTTACTTGCATCGTATCAATGTTGCGCAAGCCAACCAAGCTCTCAATCATTAACGCGGCCTGTGTAGTCACTTCCGAGCTTAGCAACACAATGCGATTATTCGCAGATTTTTGCGTAGGAGTCAGCTTGATGAAGTGGGCTAAGTCTGTCACGTTATACAAATTACCGCGTACGTTTGCAACCCCCAAAAACCAAGGCTGGGTTAATGGAACGGCCTGCACGGATGGCATAGGCAAAACCTCACGCACATCACTTAGATTAATCAGTAGTTTTTTTTCACCTACAGTTACGCCAAGGCGAGAAGTGGTGACAGCCCCACCCTGTTCAACCGCTTGTTTGAGTTTTAAAAGAATTGACTCTTGAAACTCACGTAAATTAGAAGATTTAGCCAAAGCTAGCCTAACGTTTTAATTAATGCCAATAAATTTTCGCCGACTACAGGCTTGGTAACACAGGCTTTTGCACCCATTTTCATCGCCCATGCCAAATCTGTGGCCTGAGATTTACCTGTACATAAAATGACAGGGATATGTGCTGTACTGGCATCTTTCGTGAGTGCGCGAGTTACTTGAAAACCAGTCAAACCAGGCATCACGACATCACATAACACTAAGTCTGGTGGATTTGTTGCCACTTTCGCCAAACACTCTTCACCACTTTCAGCACCAATCACTTCGTAACCAGAGGTTTCTAACAATTCCGTTAGAAAGAATCTATCTGTCGCGGAATCATCTACTACTAAAATTTTTTGTATTGCCATTATTATTCAGCCTCATCTTGACCGGCTCTATTGGCCGTAGCATAAGTTTGTACTGCACTGAGCAGCGATTCTTGTGTAAAAGGTTTGGTGAGATACTGATCTGAACCGACCATACGGCCGCGTGCGCGATCAAATAAGCCATCTTTACTAGAAAGCATAATCACAGGAGTAGATTTATAACGCGCGTTTCTTTTAATAAGAGAGCAGGTTTGGTAGCCATCAAGTCGTGGCATCATAATATCAACGAAAATCAAATCAGGATGTTCATTGGAGATTTTAGCTAAAGCATCAAAGCCGTCTTCCGCCAGTATTACTTCACAGCCAGATGCTTTCAGAAATATCTCAGCACTACGACGAATAGTAACGCTGTCATCAATCACCATAATTTTCATTCTGGCCAATGCATTTTCTTGCGTAGACTTCTCTTGGATCAATATTTCTTGACTCACCAACAAGCTCCCTTTATTGATACACAGCAAACACCCAGTGTCCTTACCAATATCTAGTGTCTTTCTAAACTTTGAAGACTAATTTTAATTATGACCCCATTGTATATATAGGATTACACAATTAGCAACACTATCAATCAGTTTAACAAAGATTCACAAAGAAATTACATTTTCATTACAATTGTGCGTTATCGTAATCTATAATAAAACGAAAATTAGCAGCAAAGTACGCATTAAGATCAACCAGGCTTGAAGTGTAAAGCCATAATCCAAGGGGTTTGTATGATAGTAAGGCAAGAATCGTTAACGGCTAAAATGACTTTAAAAGACTTGCCTGCTAACTCCCCCCTTCCTACAGCTAGCCTAGTTCTTGTATTCGGTTCAGTAAAACGCTTTAGTGAATCTAAGCTACAAGCCATCTTAAAAGCTCGCTACCCAACAGCACAAATCATTGGCTGTTCTACCTCTGGTGAAATTAACGCTACGGGCGTATTTGATGATAGCTTGCAAATCACCGCTATTCAGTGGGAAAAAACCGTGCAACGTATTACGCATACTAAAATGACTAGTATGCAGAACTCCCACGAAACAGCTGCAGGTTTAGCGCGACAATTAAAAGCGGACAATCTGAAAGCCGTATTGGTCTACTCCGATGGCTTACATGTGAATGGCTCAGAACTTCTCGATGGCTTCAAAAGCGTGCTGGGTGAGACCCCAATTATGGGCGGCATGGCTGGCGATGGATTCGGCTTTAGCAAAACAGTGCAGCTTTTTAACGAAACCATTTCAGATGGTCTGGTCATTGCTGTAGGTTTATATGGCAACAATCTTATTGCAGCTACAGGCGTAGGCCGTGGCTGGAAACCTTATGGCCCGCCACGTAAAGTTACTAAATCTGAAAAGAACATGGTGTTGGAGCTTGACGGAAAACCAGCCCTTTCCCTATACCGCATGTATATTGGTGAGCATTCAGCCAAAGGTTTGCCTGGTAGCGGATTGAAATTCCCATTTGCCATTATTGAAGAAGGTAAACGTGATATTGAAAAAATTCGCACATTGTTAGCGATTGATGCTGCCAATAACAGCCTCACTTTCGCAGGTAATGTCGATGAAGGTGAAACCGTGCGCTTTTGCCAAGCGACACATGACCGATTAGTTGAAGGTGCGGGTGATGCGGCACACTTGGTAGCCAATCAAATTAATGCAAATCAGGCGGGGCTGGCAATTTGTGTAAGCTGTGTTGGTCGCAAAGGCGTAATGGCTGAGCAAGTAGTTGATGAGGTTAAACTGGTGCAACAAATTTTAGGGCCACAGACAGCGCTAACAGGATTCTATTCCTACGGCGAGTTTGCACCTCGCCCAGACACTAAAGATAGCGTATTACACAATCAGACCATGACAATTGGTTATTTGAGCGAAGATTTACTGGCATAATAAGCGCTAGCTTAATAAATGTTAGATAGCACAGGCTTTTGTAAATAAGGCCTGTTTTTCATTCATTAGAATGCAAATTAATTAAAAGGAAATCATCATGTCAAACTCAGTTACCTTAAAAGGCAATCCAGTAGAAGTTTCAGGCGATTTGCCTAAAATAGGCGCTACGGCACCGGCTTTCACATTGGTAGACAAAGCACTGCAAGACGTGACTTTGGAAGCGTTTGCTGGCAAACGTAAAGTACTTAACATTTTCCCAAGCATTGATACGCCAACTTGTGCGATGTCTGTACGTACATTTAACCAACATGCCAGCAACATGACGAATACCGTGGTATTAAATATCTCAGCTGACTTACCATTTGCACAAGGCCGCTTTTGTGCTGCAGAAGGCTTAGAAAACGTTCAAAACCTATCTACCATGCGCGGCCGTGAATTTTTACAAAACTACGGCGTATTGATTGCAAGCAGCAAGTTAGCAGGCTTAGCTGCACGTGCAGTGATTGTGCTAGATGAAAGCAACGTTGTAAAACATGTGGAATTGGTTGGTGAAATCGCCAATGAGCCGAACTATGAAGCAGCTTTAGCGACTTTAAAATAAAGCGTTAGAAACAGAATAGGTAGGTGCGCGGTTAAAAGGTTGTGCCTACCATCAAATCTATAAGTACTCTGTATATTTGGCATTGCTGCCACGCGCTTTTTCTACAGGGTATTTTTTTGCATTGAGCAAAATCTTGCTATTTGCAGCTTCAATTAAATCAATCTCCAATACTTCTGCAAGCCGTAACAAATAAACAAACGTATCTGCTAACTCATGCCCTACTTGCTCGCGCTTAGCATCAGTTAATACACGGCTTTCTTCTTCAGTGTTCCACTGAAAATGCTCAACTAATTCAGCCGCTTCTACAATCATCGCCATTGCCAGATTCTTAGGCGAGTGGAATTGCGCCCAATCGCGCTCTTCTACAAAAGCATTTATTTTGCCGCGCAATTCATCTAATGAATCAGCCATTTTCTTTATCTTTCCGATTGCTACCCGCCACCATTTTAATTTCAAATAGACGGCATTCCAGCGGCCCATTAAACAATGGTGTGCGTTTGCTAGGCGTAAGTCGCATTAACTTAGGCATACGTAGATCGTTGGTTAAAAAGTAAGCATTCCAGCCAGCAAATTTGCGTTTAAGCGTTTCTCCCATTTTTGGGTATAGCACGGCAAGTTCTTCATCCTCGCCAATGCGCACACCATAAGGCGGGTTGGCAATCATCACGCCGCTATCCGCTGGCGGAATCACGTTAACCATATCGGTATGCGCCAATTGCACCGCCTCTAATAAGCCTGCTTCTTCAAGATTCTGTTTACTGACGCGCACAGCACGTAGATCAAGGTCTGAGCCATAGATTTTCTGGAAAGTGACCGGCTTAACTTTGCCTGAAGCTTGGTTCTTAATTTTTTTCCATGTATCAGACTCATAAGTTTTGAGCTTCTCAAAACCAAAACTTCTTTTAATGCCGGGCGCCATGTCTAACGCCACCATTGCCGCCTCTAATAAAAATGTACCACTGCCACACATCGGGTCCAATAAAGGCTGACCGACTTGCCAACCAGACAGTTTCAAAATCCCTGCAGCCAGATTCTCACGCAAAGGCGCTTCAATGCTGGCGCCACGATTACCGCGTTGATACAAAGCGGCGCCAGAGGTATCTAGGTAAAACTGATATTCTTCAGCCGCTAAATAAGCATGAATGCGCACAGATGGTGTTTTCGTATCAATATAAGGGCGGCTACCAACTGCTAATCTAAACTTGTCGCACACTGCATCTTTAATTTTCAATGTGGCAAACTCAAGACTTTTTAGCGGACACTTTACGCCCGTTACTTTCACCATGAAGTCGTGTTTTACATCAAACCATTGCGGCCAATTGAGTTTGTATGCAGCGTTAAACAAGTCTTCCTCATTCAGGTATTTACCGCGCGCTACTTGCCATAGAATACGTGTTGCAATGCGTGAATGCAGGTTAGCAGCGTAGCAAACCGCCCAACTACCATCAAAGCTCACACCGCCATCGGTTGGCTTAATTGCTTTCGCACCGGCCTGCATAAGCTCATCGGCAAGTAGTTGCTCCAAGCCGCGCGGACAAGTTGCAAAGTATCTATTAGGTGCTTGATTTTGTGTCATGGAATTACGCATCACTTTTCATAAAAATTCGGTTATTACTACTTGAGTTGTGTTCTGCTAGCTTCTCTACAAACTGCAAAAACTCAATCTTGTGTGTTTTTTCTAACGATTTTGCACGCTCTCGCAAAGTAGCTAGTCTTAAATCAATAGGCTCACGTTTAAAGCCAAAGACTGCAATATTACCGGGCTTGCCGGTGGGCAATATCAATACTCTACCGCTAAAACTTTGTTCTATGCGCTGCAAATAAATATCAAAATTCTTGTCACTACCCCATAGATTGATCACCAAGATACCATCATGTTGCAGAATTGATGCACACTGATCAAAAAAGTCCTGACTACAAAAATTAGGCGGGATGCCATTACCATCAAAGGCATCAATCATCAGCACTTCCGTCGCATTGTCATGCTCGGCTAGATACTGTAAGCCATCACCTTCAATCACTTCCAGCCGCTCATCATTTTCTGGCACATAAAACTGACTACGTGCTACTTGAATAATTTTGGGATTAATTTCAATCACCTTACTGACGACTTCTGGGCAATGTGCATGTACATATTTAGGTATAGAACCACCACCCAGACCAATTGCCAACGTGTGTTTAACCTCTGGTTTAAAGAGTAGAAAACACATCATGCCACGTGAGTAGGTCAACTCTAACGCAAATGGATCGCGAATGCGCATCGCGCTTTGTATTGTTGCTGAGCCTAGATGTAAAGAACGCACACCCTCGACTTCACTGACATCAACCGAGTCACTATTGCCGCCGGTCAGCCCACGCATTAAATGTTTAGCCATACGAAACATTAAGCTGGTACCTCTTGGCTTTCCTCACTTGTTGTCACTAGTTCAGCTTGTTCCGAATCAATGTCAATCGGCACGATTTGAGCAGGCTCGTCCTCTAGCACGCCCATAAACTTGGTCCTTAACTCCATCATTAGTGTGTCAATCTCTTGCACCTGTAAGCTTACCCGCGTTCCCGGTTTGAGTTCTGGTAGACCATAAACCTTAGTCATATAAGGCACTTCATCGAGCCTCACCAAGTTCTCACGCCATACGGTAGCATGTAGATTTTGAATATCTTCCTGAATCAAATATTGTAAGCAGCAATAGCGCTCCATCTTGGTTTGGAACTCGCTATACGCCTGATAAGTCTGCTCAAAGTTACGCATATGCGTGGTGAGCGCTTCGCTGTTTTTTGGATAGCTAGGTTCAGTGTTTAATATGACGCTGATTAACTGACGCTGATTGATTAAATCCACCGCACGACGCAATGGCGAGGTGCTCCAGGCATACTGTGCTACACCCAAGCCCATATGCGGCTCGGCACGTGTTGTCATAAACACCTTACCACCTGTTTGCGCACGATACAGCCCTGGCACATCATGCGTGGCTAATAAAGCGCCCCACTGGTTGTTTGCCTCAATCATTAACTCAGCCACCAGCTTATCCATCGGTGAACCACGACGGCGGCCAACAATGCTGATCTTTCCATCATTCACATAAAAATTGTAGTCAATTTGCAGTGGTTTAGTCGGGTCATATTTACCACGCGCTTTCTCTAGCGACTCGGCCAGATTAAACAAAAACAAAAGCTTAGCCCAATAAGGATGACCACTATCAGACTCTAGCGTTGCTTCATTGAAAAAAGGCTCCAATGTGTCATGACGCAGGTTATCTGCAACTTTAATCAGCTCCACTTTCGAATCGCGTTGCGTAATCGTTAAATCAGCATTCACATGCAAATATAGCGATAGCACAGGCTTGATTTCGCCTGCATCCAAGCTAAATGGGCGAATCGCCGCCTCTGGCATCATGGTGATTTTATGACCGGGAATGTACACAGTGGATAAACGCTGCATCACATCTTTGTCCAGCATGCTATCTGGTGCTATACCTAATGCCGGGGCTGAAATATGAATACCGACACGCGTAATGCCGTTTTCCAGTTGCTTAATAGAGAATGCATCGTCAATTTCTGTCGTCGTGCTGTCATCAATACTGAAGGCTTCGGCATCCGCCATAGGCAAATCATCTGGAATCGCGCTGACTTCTTCTGAATTAAACGCGGTACCTTTGGCAAAGTGTTCGCGTAAAAAAGCACCCAAGTGAAAATCGTGTGTCGATGGAATTGCGCCACAAGTTTGCAGTAGTTTGAGGTGGCTGACATGCAACTCATTAGCCGCTGCATCCAATGTTTTATATTCGAAAGAGTTTTTATCAGGGTCGTGCAGCAGCATGTCCAGTTTCTGCATAAGCTCGTCTGGCATTTCGTTGCGCTTCAACTGCTCAACATAGCCCGCCATTTTTTCAGCCAGTAGACGCTTTTTCTCAAGCCCGGCTAGCGCAGCTTTTAAAATGTCAGCAGGTGCAGCTTTATAGCGGCCTTTACCCTTGCGATTAAAATAGATAGGCGCACTATGCAACTTGATGCCGATAGCAGCAGCCTCTATGGACGTTGGCTTACGTCCGTAGTATTCCTGCGCAAATGCATCAAACGCAAATTCACCACCAAAATCTGGCTCAGTGCAGCATTCCCATAAAAAATCCACATCTAGCGTGTCAGCTTCAGCATTGGCTGAATCCATAAACCCTGCCAACGGCGTTTCAAAACGCATGAGCACATTATTGGCTTTGATTTTGCTACGTTTACCGCTCACAGATTCAATTTGCAATGAACCTTGCGTTTCGGACATGATGGAGGCAACTTTAAAACTGCCATCTTCTTCAAAAAATACGTTCATACGGGGCTTTTCATACTTGGTTTGACATTAACACGAAGTCTTACTGACTCAATTGGCATCATTTTACCTTGTATTAGCGAATTAGCCTTGATGCAATATGTAAAGATGCGAGATAAAATGACGGAATGGATAAACGCATACCCGTCACACTGCTCACAGGGTTTTTAGGTTCTGGCAAAACCACCCTCCTCAACAAACTGCTGCACAATCCCGCAATGCGGGATACAGCCATCATCATCAATGAATTAGGTGATGCAGGTTTAGACCAAGTCTTTGCCAATAGCAATCTAGCGCAAAATATTGAGAGTGAGCACATTGCTGACAATACCGTGCTACTGAGCTCAGGTTGTTTATGTTGCTCATTAAAAAATGAGCTGGCGGATACCATGCGCGATTTATTCTTTAAACGCGCACTGCAAGCCATCCCTGAGTTTAAGCGCTTAGTCATTGAAACCACAGGTATGGCTGACCCTGGACCGATACTTGCCAACCTCATGAACGAACCGGTGATTGAGTCTACTTACAGGCTAGATGCGGTTGTGGTAACCATTGATAGTATTTATGGTTTGCAGCAAATTGCGGGGAATGCAGAAGCATTAAAACAGGCCGCAGTGGCCGATGTATTAGTACTAACCAAGACCGATTTAGCCAGCAGCGAGCAAATAAGCGCTTTGCAAGCAAAGCTCAACGCTATAAACCCTGGTGCAACACAGCATCAAATCATACAAGGCGAGCTAGACCCTGCTTTCGTGATTGATGTCGGGCTATTTGACGTTGCGAGCAAGCAACCTGAACCACAGCGTTGGCTACGCACACCAAGCAAAGCAAAAGCGCCTAAGGGCACTTTACCGCAAAACAGCAAAGTGCATGACGAAGACATCGTGAGCTTTACCGTCACCATGCCTAGTCCGCTGCGCTGGGCAGATTTAAAGCCGCATTTATTATGGTTTTGCCAAACCTATGGCAAAAATTTACTGCGCCTCAAAGGCATTATTCACGCCTCTGATCAATCTGCCCCATTGGCGATTCACGCGGTACATTTCACGCCTTATCCACCAACATTACTTGAAGGCTGGAGCGAAGAAACACCGACTTCACGCATAGTGGTTATTGGCAAAGGCTTAAATGAACTCGAAATCAGAAAAGCATTGATGCAGTTTTAGTTTAAAAAAGATCAACAGATCCAGACGGAGCTTCTTTCAACACACCCTCGTGCACTAATGTGTCATAGTGAAAAATACGATTACGCCCTGCAGCCTTGGCGGCATAAAGTGATCTATCGGCACGATTGATCACTTCCTGCGGCAGAACGCCTGGGTCCGCACTACTGAAGCCGCCACTGATGGTGATATGACCCACTTGCGGAAACTGAAACTCTTCAATTTTCATCCGGGCACGCTCGAAGGCATGTGTAGCAGACTCAAGATCATTTGCGGCAATAATGGCAATAAACTCTTCACCGCCATAGCGATAAAGTAAGTCCGACTGACGTAATGATGCTTGTAGCAGTCGAGTCGCCATTATTAACACTTCGTCACCAATCACATGCCCATAGGTATCATTAATGTTTTTAAAATGGTCAAGATCAAGTACGCCAAGCCAGTAGGTTTCTGGCGTATTCACGCGTTTTGTATGTTCCTCATTCGATTCATGCAAGCGTGCTGACAATAGATTCCACAAACGGTCTAGATTGATTTCCAAGGAGTAGCGATTGAGCAAGCCGGTTAATTGGTCACGCTGGCTAGTGTCTAGCAAGTCAAAGTAATTGGTAAACACTTCGAGAACACCATTCACAATCGCATCTTCAACAGGCGTAACCTCTCTATCTCGCTTAAACACAAAATAGCCGACCAGCTCATTGTTACCGTAAATCGGGTAACAGACGTGTAAATCATTGTCTAATTTTCTGGTACATGATTTACCTAACAGACGAACGCTATCAAACAGATTACGCTCTGTGTCTGATATACCTTTGTCACTCGCTACCTCTTCAATATTTTCAACAACGCGCTGCACCCCATCTTTTTGTTCAACCTTACGAGAGTGGTACAGTGCTCGGGCGATGCTGCCTTTATCATCCAGCCGGTAAAATGATGTTTCAAGCACACCAAGTAATGGCCCAAGTGTACGTAACAAACTTTGCTCAACCATGTAGGTATCGCGAATAGCAGTCATTGCCCCCAGCTTTTTCAATATTCCCGACAGACCCGAGTCCGACCGCAAATCACCCATGCGCACTTCCCTTTTAATTAACTTTAATTAGAAACTAAAACCTACGATAATTCATCGCACTCATTCTAAGCATTACGTCAAAAAAACATCCGCTCTAAAAACCACTCAAGCTTTTAATATGCATCATGACACTGCGCCCTAACGCATGTAAAGAATAACCGCCTTCAAGCGCGGATACAATGCGATTATCGGCATGCCGCTTAGCAACACCTTTCAGCATTTCTGTTACCCAGAAATAATCAGCTTCACGTAATGCCAGCCCGCCCATATCATCTTCCCAATGCGCGTCAAAACCAGCTGAAATCAATATGAGCTGTGGCTGAAAGTGCTCCAATGCAGGCAACCATTGCTCCGTAACTGCTGCTCGAAACTCCGCGCCACTACTGCCCGCAGCAAGTGGTACGTTAATAATATGTTCGTTGCCAGTGTCAACACCGTTATACGGATAGTAAGGATGCCTAAACGTTGAGCACAGCATCACGCGTGGGTCATCATGCACAATGTCTTCAGTACCGTTGCCGTGATGCACATCAAAATCTGCAATTGCAACGCGCTGTAAACCGTGATGCTCTAAAGCATGCAGGGCTGCCACGGCTACATTATTGAAAATAGAAAAACCTGCCGCACTGGCTCGTCCTGCGTGGTGACCTGGTGGTCGAATGTTACAGAAGGCATTTTGCATTTCACCAGACATGACCAAATCAACACCATGCATCACTGCCCCAGTCGCATGCAGAGCCGCACTGAGGCTATATGGATTCATTGCCGTATCATCATCTAAATTAATGAGCCCAGCTTGCGGTGCCAGACTAAACACCCGCTCAATATATTCCGGCGTATGTGCACGTGCCAATGCTTCTTTGCTGGCCTCGGGGGCATCATAGTGCGTAAGAAAATCCAGCATGCCAGAAGCAATAAGTTGGTCTTTAATCGCATGAATCCGTGCAGGGCTTTCAGGGTGGTCTGCCCCTATATCATGTTTGAGGCAATCGGGATGTGTAATGTAGGCAGTACGCATGTTGTAACTCTGGTCTTAATCAGTTAAAAGGCGACTTACAACACTTTACGCACAAACTTCAGCGCATCATCTTCTGGATCGGCTTCAATACTAAAACCAAGACGGGTCATCAGCTTCAACATACTAGCGTTACTTTTGAGCACTTCACCCTCCATTGTTTTTAGTCCGGCAACGCGCGCGGCATCCATCAGCAAAGTCAAAAGTTTTTGCCCAAGCCCCTTGCCGCGCATGCTATCGGCAACCACTAAGGCAAACTCGCAGCTTTCGCCATCGGGGTTAATCGCATAACGCGTCACGCCCAACTCAATTTCATTCTTATATTCATCTTCAGTCACAGCGACCAGCGCCATTTCACGGCTGTAATCAATTTGTGTAAAACGCACCAGCATCGCATCACTCAACTCATGCACACTATTCATGTAGCGGAAATAACGTGATTCCTCAGATAAGTTACGCACAAAATCCTGTGACAACGCAGCATCTTCAGGGCGAATTGGACGAATCAACACGTCAGTTCCATCAGCCAATTGCCAACTGCTCGCCATGTGCGTTGGGTATGGATAGATTGCCATGTGCGCATAGCGATCAGCTCCTGGTTGGCGGAAATCCACCACTACGCGCGCATCGGCAGCTAAAGCGCCATTCTCATCCAAGATCAGTGGATTGATGTCCATTTCCATGAGCATAGGCAGTTCACACACCATTTCCGATACGCGTAGCAATACACTTTCGAGCGCATTCATATCGGCTGGCAGCATGTGGCGGAACGCACCGAGCATTTTGGAAACATGCGTTCCTTGAATGAGATCTTTCACCAGAAATGAATTCAGTGGCGGCAGTGTCACCGATCTATCGCCCATCACTTCCACTGTCGTACCACCAGCACCAAAAGTAATAACGGGCCCGAATACAGGATCATTGGTCACGCCTATCATTAACTCACGCCCGTTCGGTTTCACGATCATGGGTTGAATGGAGATGCCATCCATATGTGCATCTGGGCGGTTAAGTTTTACGTTCTCGGTAATTTCATGGTACGCACCACGCACAGCTTGTGCATTGGCTAAGTTAAGCAGCACCCCACCAACATCTGACTTGTGCGTAATGTCTGGCGAATTTACTTTCATGGCGACAGGAAAACCCAATTGTTGCGCAATCAGCAAGGCTTCATTTGGCGAACGCGCCACCATTGTTTGTGCAACAGGAATGTGGAATGCTGACAACAAGGCCTTTGATTCCATCTCACTCAGCACCTTGCGTCTTTCCTGCAATGCGCCTTCAATTACCATGCGTGCGCCCTCTATATCAGGCTCAAGATGGTGAGACAAGGGCCCTGGCACTTGCATCAAGAGTTTCTGGTTTCGATGGTACGCAGAAAGAAATGAAAATACTTCGACTGCTGGCTCTGGTGTGCGGAAGGTAGGAATTCTGGATTTATTAAATGCGGCACGAGACTCCGTCACCTGATGACCGCCCATCCATGAGGTAATCAATGGCTTGTTATGCTTGCTTGATAACTCAATCACAACATTAGCCGCTTCCAATGGCTTAGTCATGGCTTGCGGTGTTAATATCGTCAACACGCCGTCAACATTAGGGTCTTCCAGACAAGCGCTCACTGCACTCTGGTAACGGTCTGCCTGCGCATCGCCAATAATGTCAACCGGATTACCGTGCGACCATGTAGATGGCAGCGCCTGATTGAGTTTTTCCATAGTAGCATCAGATAGATTAGCCATTACCAAGCCGAGATCAGCGGCGCAATCTGTTGCCATGACGCCTGGACCGCCGCCATTAGTGACGATTGCGAGCCGGTTTCCTGTCGGGTGAAAGCCGCATGATAGCGCTTTAGCCGCAGAGAATAGTTGGGTAACAGATTGCACTCGCACCACGCCAGCACGGCGTACGGCAGCTTCAAAAGCATCATCAGAACCTACCAGAGAAGCGGTATGTGACATCGCCGCCTTAGAAGCAACGGGATGACGCCCTACTTTAACCAAAATCACAGGCTTGATACGCGCCGCAGCACGAATCGCACTCATGAAACTGCGTGCATCACGAATACCTTCGATATACAGCAGGATACTATGCGTTTTTGTATCTGAAATTAAATAATCCAGAATCTCGCCAAAATCCACATCCGCAGAAGAACCCATGGAAATTACACTGGAAAAACCAATATCGCTGGATTGTGCCCAATCTAAAATAGCCGTACACAGCGCACCAGATTGTGAAATAAAGGCTAGGTTGCCAGCAATGGCGCTACCGTTATTAAAGGTAGCATTCAAGCCAATGTCCGGGCGCATAACGCCTAGGCAGTTTGGGCCGATTAAACGGATGCCATAGCGCTTTGCAATCTCCAGCACAGCGCGCTCCAAAGCCTTACCCTCTTCACCAGCCTCGCCAAAACCAGCGGTAATAATGATGACCGCTTTAACATTATGCTTTCCGCACTCTTCAATAATGTCTGGCACAGTCTGAGCTGGGGTTGCAATCACAGCGAGTTCAACAGGCTCGGCAATCTCTGCGATTGAAGCATATGCTTTGCAACCTTGCACCTCAGCACGCATCGGATTAATCGGATAAAGTGCGCCCTGATAACCATTTTGCAGCATATTCTGAAATACAATTTGCCCAACGGCATCTACGCGGTCACTCGCTCCAAATACGGCTACTGATTTAGGCGCAAATAAAGGCTTGAGATGATGCTGGCTCATGGTTTTTTTAATCGAGTTAAAGTTGAGTTATTATGTTATCGCATAACAACCTCATTTATATTGACATATATCATTACTTTCAAATCAATCATTAGCGTACAGTTGGTCTGCTCTCATGATTAAAGTGAAGATAATGCTTAGTCTAACTTCTTAACCATACAATATAGGCAAAACCAGTTTGCATAACACGTTACATATTGCTACATTCAATATCCATAAGGGTGTTACTCACTTTAACGCCCGCTTTGCCTTACAACATCAGCGTGATTTACTACGCAAACTGAAAGCCGACGTCGTGTTTCTGCAAGAGGTTCGTGATGCGCATACACAACATAGCAAACGCTTTGCGGCTTGGCCGGATGCTGGTCAAGCTGAATACTTGGCTGACGCGGTTTGGCCAGACTATGCTTATGGTAAAAACTCGGTATATCCGGCAGGCCATCATGGCAATGCACTGCTTTCAAAATTCCCAATTATTAAAACCATTAACATTGACATTTCTGCACACGCATCTGAAGAGCGCGGCATGCTGCATTGTGAAATGGAAGTGCCGAATTGGCACGCGCCACTACATGCGATATGTGTGCATCTCGGCTTATTTGCGCGATGGCGGCGTGAGCAGCTATTGGCAGTCGCAGACTATATCCGTCAGCAAGTTCCGCCTAACGCGCCGCTAATTATTGCTGGCGACTTCAATGATTGGGGCATGCGTACCGGACGCATCTTTGCAGAAAGCCTGCAAATGCACGAGGTGTTTGAGCAGCATACTGGCAAACCTGCACGCAGCTTTCCATCATGGTTGCCAATATTAAGACTGGATCGCATGTACGTGCGCGGCTTTCAAATAAAGCACGCAGAAGTGCACTCTGGCGCAGGCTTTCTGAAAGTTTCAGACCACGCAATGCTTACAGCAAGCCTCATAAAACATGACACACTTTATTAGCGGCAATCAGATCAAACTACTACGAAATGGTGCCGAATACTTTCCAGCACTCGAAGCCGCCATTGAAAATGCGACAACCGAAATCTACCTACAAACCTATATTTACGAAGCGGATGCAACAGGCCGGCGTATTGGTGACGCACTGAGACAAGCCGCACAACGCGGCGTAAGCGTCAATCTATTGCTTGATGGTTTTGGCTGTAAGGAGCTATCCAAAAATTACGTACAAGAGTTAGAAGCAGCTGGCGTGCAAGTCATGTTTTACCGCCCCAAAATTTCACCGTGGACACTCAAAAAATCACGTTTGCGCCGTCTGCACCGCAAAGTTGCCGTCATTGATAATAGCGTTGCTTTTGTAGGTGGCATCAATATTATTGATGACTATGATGTGCCGCATAATTCACCACCACGCATTGATTATGCAGTACAGATTCAAGGGCCATTATTAGCCACAATAGCCGCCAGTGTACACAGTTTGTGGCGCCGGATTACATGGGCTCACTTTCGGCATGTAACGGCAGCGGACACACATCTACCGCACCAAATTAAACCGCCATTGCTGCCACTACATCCAGAAAATAAAAGTGCATCTGAACATGTAAAGGCCGCGTTTGTGTTTAGAGACAACGTCCTGCATAGACGTGATATTGAGCATGCTTATTTAGCAGCAATCACACATGCCAAAACAGAAATTATTATCGCTAACGCTTACTTTGTGCCGGGTAGAAAATTCAGAAAATCGCTAATTGATGCAGCCAAGCGTGGCGTAAAAGTTCAGCTACTGCTCCAAGGACGTAAAGAATACTTTTTAATGTTTGCGACACATGCTTTTTACAATGTATTTTTGGAGAATGGCATTGAAGTTTACGAGTATCGTAAAAGCTTTATGCACAGCAAAGTCGCGGTGATAGATGCCTACTGGGCGACTGTAGGTTCATCTAACATTGATCCATTTAGCCTGTTGCTAGGGCATGAAGCGAACGTGATGATTCAGGATAAATCATTTGCTGCCGAATTAAGATCTAGCATTGTAGCGTCCATGGATGAAGGCGCTTATCGCATCCACCAACAAGAGTGGGTTCACGGCAACATTGCCAAACGCTTTACCTCATGGCTAGCCTACGGCTTTGTCCGAGTATTTTTAGGCATTATTGGTTATTCCAACGAGCAATAAGCCGTCACTGATCACAGTTCTAATTAAATACAGCCAGCTTAACCTTTAGGCATTTCACGCGTCGGCAGACTAATGTGAAAACCTTGTGCGTAGTTGATACCCATATTTTTAAGGGCATCAAAAATCTCCTGATTCTCAACAAACTCCGCTACCGTAGAGGTACCAATATCCTGACAAAGTCTGGATAGATTATGTACCAATGCATAATCTATCTTGGAGTTAATAATATTGCGCACAAAGGCACCGTCAATCTTCACGTATTCAAAATGCAATTCGCGTAAATAATGAAATGAGTTATAACCACTGCCAAAATCATCTAGCGCGAAAGCGAAGCCCTTCTGACGCAGATTAGTGAGGAACTTGCGCATATTGGTCATATCGCCGATAGCGTCACGCTCTAAGATCTCAAACACTATCGATTCTGGCTTAATCTCTAATGTATTACATAGTTCTTCGGCATAACCCAAAATGCCGCGCCCCTGAATTTCCTGTGCAGACAGATTGAGAAACACTTTAATGCCAGATGAATCATCATTCATCAATTTACGTTTTGCTTGTAACGCTTTGTTAATCATAATGCGATCAAGCTCGCGTCCCATGCCATACTTTTCCATGGCCTCAATGAACATGCCGGCAGAGATCACATCGCCATTAGGCTCAACTAATCTGGCCAAGGTTTCACAGGCAAACAGTTCACCCGTTTGGCAATTCACAATATTGTGGTAATACGGAACAATACGATCCTCTTCTAAAGCCGTACGCAGCTTCTCGGTATGGTCTCGTGAATTACGGTGAATTTCGACACGTCCTTTCAGCGCGTCAAGCGTACAGGCTCCATTCTTACCCATATCCTTGGCTTGGAACATGGCCACATCTGCACCCGCCATTAAGTCAGTTTCATTGAGTCCGTCAATTGGGTAGGTTGCAATGCCGATAGAAACCGTCAAATGATAATGTTTGTCATCCGGCGCTGAAAACACATGTTCACGTAATGTCCTTCCAAGTGTCTCAGCAACTTTGGCGGCGCCTTCACGACCAGTTTCCATGAGAATGACAGCGAATTCGTCACCACCGATACGTGCCGCCAAATCGCCCATACGAATATGCTCGCGGAGTATTTCAGCGACGCCACATAAGGCATTATCACCAGTCGGATGCCCGTATGAATCGTTGATATCTTTAAAATCATCAAGATCAAGCAGTAGTAAGGAAAACTCGTGACCATGCCGCTCAGAACGACCAAACTCATAAGACAATATATTATTAAAATGGCGCCGATTATAAAGCCCAGTAAGAGGCTCATGCATAGAGTAGTACTCCAGCTCGCCTAGCGTGCGTGACAATACTTTACTTGAGCCGACCACCATTACCATCACAGATAGGATGGCGCGCACCACACTTTCTTCCTGCGGGGTCAATTCACCGCTAGAAACATAAGCCACACCTAATAATCCAGCCAACTTTGGCGTATGCTCAGGCACGGCTACCGTAATCATACGTACATCATCAATCTTGCCAGCCACTTCATGTGGTTTGACAACAAACTCTTCTATATCAAGCAATGAATCATTCGGCAGATTCAAGCTGCTGAGCATTTTCCTCGACAACATATCACGCGCCGTTTTCTTTACTTCCTCAGCATAATCACCTAGATAGTAGAGAAACAGCGATAAGCCATGCTCTTCGGCAAACGCGATATAAAAAAAGTTGAACGGGAATATTTCGTGAAAATCGGACAGAATATCCTGCACAAACGCTTTCCAATGCGTAATATTCTCATGCGAAAGAATAATGCGTTCCAGCACTTTACTTTGGCGTTCAAACAAGTCTTTTTCAATCAGCGTAGAGGAAAGTTCAGTTAATGTAGAGTTGAACTCCTGCATTGCCGCTTTTACATGATGGCCACTACGCTGCCATTGCTGCTGACGTTCATTGAGCAAAAGATCTAGCGTGCCATCGAGACATTCGCACGACTCAATGACATGTTCTAAGTGAGAAGCCAGTATCGGCACCTCCTCACTTTTAGCAAGCTGCTGCAAGTCTGCAATCAGCTCATGGTGAACATCTTTAACCAATGAATTGATGCTTTCATCAAACATCTTAATGCGTGTTTGACTCTCCAGTAGCGCCGCCATGCGGTCGATTTCATGCAGGCGCACTTCCTCTAAGTTGCTAGGGCGGATGTTACTCATGCGGAGAACCGTCCACCACTCTGTAATAGGTCGATACCACATTGCAAATCACGCAACCAATCCAAGAACTCACGCACCGCTGCACCACGGTATATCGGCCCATGTTGCGGCGCAATCATGTCAATCTCCAAATCAGCGATGGTATCCAACCAACAACGAATCGCTTTGTTAGAGCACATATAGCGACGGTGGAAACCTGTGATATAAGGCAGATGGCTTTTAAAGTCATCTACATAAGCATCATCATTATCCATCGGCACCATGGCCGCACCGATATCTCCCGAGAAGAGAATTTTAGATACCGGGTCGTAAACATTGATTTGCCCTTCTGAATGCAGAAAGTGTGCAGGCACGATTTTCACTTTGAAGTCTGGTGAAACTTCACAATCCATGCCTTCATCTGGTACACCAATGAACTGCGACATGTTTTTTAAACCATAATGCGGCAAAAAACGCATCCAGATACTGGAAACATACACTGGCGCTTTAATCAGTTCCAGCCAAGTAGACAGGCCGCCAACAATATCTGGATCTTGATGTGACAAGAAAATACCACGGACTTGATCGACAGACACATAACGCAACATTTCAGCCAGTACACGTGGCATCACGCCAAAACCACCTGGGTCTAACAATAAACCAGCATTTTCATGCACGATTAAATACTGATTAGATCGAACACCATCCTCTTCACCGGGCTCGCTTTCATTAAGTAGTACGAATTTATGATTATTCGTTCCAAACAACTGAATGTTGCGCATCAATTCCTCCATGAAGATGAAAATCCATCTTTAAATTAGCAGTTAAAATCTCATCAAATTTTATCTTTAATCGAATTAACCGTAATTGATATAGAGCAAAACGACACACTTTAATCCGGTGAGTTTACATTGACTAACATGCTCTTTTCACCCAAAAGTAAACCTCAGCTATTGCGTATTTTTATAATTGGCGCCAAAAAATTCCATCATTAAGACATCCTCTAAGCCAGCGTTGTCTTCTGGCCGCGCAGATAACGTGATAACGCGTCCCATGCGTTGCGAGTTCCAGTTAAAGTCGCCTTGATAATGCTCACGAATCAGGGCAATCATCCTCTTAATCATGACCAACCGAATATCCTGTCCAGTGCTGGCCTCCACTTCAAAGAACTGTTGTCTTGAATTACTGTAATCACTCGTCCAACCACGGAATGCAAAAGTAGCATGTCGACTACTCAAGCTAGTAATATCAAAAATACCATTAGTCCCCGTTTGCAAGTTACGCTTGATTTTTTCATCACGCATCTGCTCCGCACTTGGGCCTCGCTCTTTTGCCACAGCATCTGCATTCTGTCTCGCTGCATCAGTCTCCGTGGCCTGCCGCTGCGCTTGTTTGGCTTTTACATAAGACATCATGTCGGTAGGCGCATTATCTTTAGGGGGTAAAGCCTCGGGGCTAGGCTTAGCTACGACAGGCGTGTCTGGCACAGAAAACACTGGCTTGGTGTTGGACTTCTGTGTCATTACCTTGGGTGTATTCTTAGAAGGTTTTTGCTTAGACTTCTCTGGAGGAGGCGGCTTAATTTCCGGTATTTTTTCTGACTTTGGTGGCGCTAGACTCACCTCTATCGACTGCGCTGGCGGTGCTGAAGCCTGATCAAAATCGATTTTAGGCATTACGAAAAAAATCAACGCATGGATTAACAACGAAAAGACAATCGCAATCAGCGTGTTGCGGCTAATATTGATATTAATCGTATTGTCACCGCGTTTTGCTAGCAAACGCGATTCCTGTATGAACGCATCAAAAACTTGAGGCGTGGTTTGATTTTCTTCTATTTGCATTTAAAGGCGCATGTCTTGCCAGATTTTCTCAAGTCGTTTGATTGAGATAGGAAATGGCGTTTTAAGTTCTTGCGCAAATAACGAAACTCGTAGCTCTTCTAGCAGCCAGCGATAGTCTTGCAAGGCTTGTGGAATATCCAGATGCGCTTGATTGAGTGCATTAATTTTATCTTGCCACTTTTGCCACAGCACGCCTACGCTACCGGCATTTTTACCATCACGCTCTGGATTGGCTGGATGCTTTTCAATTCTCAAGCGCAAGGCTTTCAAGTAACGCGGTACATGCTGCAATTGCTCCCACGGCGTTTGGCTGAAACAACCTTTATAGACCAACAAGCCCACTTGCTGCTCCAAGTCACGTTTTAAACGATTCACCGTGGCAGCCATTTGACCTTGCTTGGCTGCCAGCAATTGATATTCCGTCGCAATGGTTTGCGCTTGACGTGCAACCGCTTCGCTTACCGCTGGCAGACGCGTTCTAGCACGTTGTTTCAACTTCATGAACTCGGCATTGGTACGCGGCAAGTCATCTTCACCAATAAATGCGCGGTCAGCAATAGCACTAATCATATCTTCACGTAAATCTTCTGGCGACATTACATTTCTTAGCGTTAGCGCGTATTGATTAAAATTTGGCAGGCTTTTTTCCAGCTGCTTCATTTGTTCTTTTAACTCAAAACGCATTAAGCGGCAAATACCTTTACGTAAATTTACCTCGGCCTCGCGCTCTGTATCAAACAGCTTCACAGAAACGCTGTCCACCTCATCTTCAAGTGCCGGATAACCAATCACCTTCAAACCATCACGTTCAAAACTGAGTGTGGCTGGCAAATCGCCAAAGTCCCACTGTTTCAAACCAGTTTTTTCAATGTCAGGCGAGGTGTTTCTGAACGTGAGTTGCGCGGCTGAACCAAGTTGCTTTTTAAGCGCATTCCAATCACGCCCCATAGCCAGTTCGCGCCCTGCGTCGTCTATGACACTGAAGTTCATCAATAAATGTGCTGGTGTAGCTTCGGTCCAGTCTTCTACCGATATTTTCAAAGTGGTTTCACGTTGAATATACGCGGCCAACACTTGCTTGATTGCACCCTCGCCCACTTTGGTCTGCTCCAGAAATTTGGTCACAAACTCTGGCACAGGGACACACACGCGTCGGAAAGTCTTAGGCAAAGCTTTAATCAAATAAGTGAGTTTTTCGCGCAACATGCCCGGCACTAGCCACTCAGTTTGCGTAGGGTTAAGCTGATTCAATAATGCCAGCGGTACCGTAGCGGTGACACCATCCAACACATGACTAGGCTCAAATCGATACTTGAGCTGCACCTCTACGCCATCCAACACGATTTTTTCTGGAAACTGCACTGCGGTAATCGCATCTGCACCATGACGCATCAAATCGTCACGGGTCAGATACAACAACCGTGGGTTATCTTTCTCCGCCGTTTCGCGCCATTTTTCAAATGTTGCCGCCTGAAAAACATCGGCTGGTACTTTGGCATCGTAGAACGCAAACAACTGGTGTTCATCTACCAACACATCCTGACGACGTGCTTTGTGTTCGAGTTCTTCCACCTCGGCAATCAAGCGCTCATTGGCAGTAAAAAATGCCGCGCGCGTATCAAACTCACCGTTAGCCAAGGCTTCACGAATAAATATCTCGCGTGATTCTTGTGGGTTGATTGGCCCGTAATGTACACGGCGCTTGGGGATAATCGTCAGGCCATACAAGGAAACGCGTTCCCAAGCATTGACCATACCCATTTTTCTATCCCAACGCGGGTCTGAATACTGGCTTTCGGTCAAACCTCTGGCGAGTGGCTCTATCCAATCTGGCTCAATCTTCGCCACACAGCGCGCATACAACTTGGTGGTATCTACCAGCTCGGCAGCAATCACCCATTTTGGTCGCGTTTTTTTAAGTGTAGAACCGGGTGCCACATGAAAACGAATGCCGCGTGCGCCGGAGTATGAATCGTTATCACCATCTTTGAAACCAATATTGCCTAACAAGCCCGCCAATAGTGCCTTGTGGATCTGCTCAAAGTTGGCTTCTTTTTCGTTAAGCTTAAACTCCATTTCATCAGTAATTTGCTTGATTTGCCCGTGCAGCTCGCGCCATTCTTTTAAACGCAGGAATGATAGAAAGTTAGTGTGGCATTGATTCAATAAGTCTTTATTGGATTTTTTCGTTTTGAGCGCGTTATCAAAGAAATCCCACAGCTTGAGGTAGCTCATAAAGTCCGAGCCTTCACCGGCAAACTTGGCGTGCGCATTATCCGCCGCTTCGCGTTTATCCATCGGCCTTTCGCGCGGATCTTGGATGCTTAGCACACTGGCGATAATCAGGATTTCATTCAAACAATGCTCACGTTTTGCAGCCAGAATCATACGGCCTACGCGTGGGTCTAGCGGTAGTCGAGCTAACTGCAAACCAGTTTCAGTAATCTGACGACGGCTATCGACCGCGCCAAGCTCTTGCAGCAGTTGGTAGCCATCGGTAATGAGTCGGCTACTCGGTGCTTCAATAAACGGGAACTCGGTTACGTCGCCCAAGCGCAATGCCGCCATGCGCAAAATGACTGAGGCCAACGAACTGCGAAGAATTTCCGGCTCGGTAAACTCTGGTCGACCATTAAAGTCTTCTTCGGAATATAAGCGCACACAAATACCGTTAGACACACGACCGCAACGCCCTGCCCTTTGCTTGGCTGCCGCTTGGCTGATTTTCTCTATCTGCAACTGTTCAACTTTAGCGCGGGTGCTGTAACGGTTCATCCGCGCCAAACCGGCGTCAATCACATACTTAATGCCCGGTACCGTCAGTGAAGTTTCCGCCACATTAGTCGCCAGCACAATGCGACGTGAGCTGTGGCTTTTGAATATTTTTTGCTGATCTTCAATACTCAAGCGCGCAAATAGTGGCAGCACTTCAATATGTTTGAGTTTTGCAGAACGCCCTTGATACTTTCTAAGATGCTCAGCGGTATCGCGAATCTCACGCTCACCGGGTAAAAACACCAAAATATCACCATCGCCTTGACGCAGTAAGTCATCGGCAGCATCTAGAATCGCCTCTTCTATGGCTTCCTCTTCGTCATCCTCTTCTAGCCAGCGTGCTTCTGTCTTAGCCTTGCGAGCGATGCCGAAAATGGTCTCATCTTCCAGATCGAATTGCGCATTTTCTGCTTCCGCCGTTTCTTTTGCACGGAAACCTGCTTTACCTAAAGGACGATAGCGCACTTCAACCGGATAAGTCCGACCAGACACTTCAATCACCGGTGCGCCGTTAAAGTGTTTTGAGAACCTATCGGCATCAATCGTGGCTGAGGTCACAATGATTTTCAAGTCGGGGCGCTTGGCTAGTAACTGCTTGAGATAGCCCAGCAGAAAATCAATATTCAGACTGCGCTCATGCGCCTCATCGATAATGATGGTGTCATAGGCATTAAGAAATTTATCGCCCTGCGTTTCAGCCAGCAAAATACCATCTGTCATCAACTTGATATAGCTGGACTCTGAAAGCTTGTCGTTAAAACGCACTTTATAGCCAACAACCTCACCCAGCGGGCTTTGCAGCTCTTGGGCGATGCGTGAAGCTACTGAACGTGCGGCAATGCGGCGTGGCTGGGTATGGCCAATAAAGCCGGACACACCGCGCCCGAGCTCTAGGCAGATTTTAGGAATTTGTGTGGTTTTACCTGAGCCAGTCTCACCGCAAATAATCACCACTTGATGTTTGGTAATGGCTGCCGCAATTTCATCTTTTTTACCGCTGACAGGTAACTCTGGTGGATATTCCGGTTTGGGAAGATTGGCTAGACGTGCTGCAAATTTCTGTTGAGAGGCATGCAGTTTTTGTGCAATTTCACCCAATATACGTTGTGCTTTTAATGCAGACTTATCATCCTTAAGCTTCTGCAAATCCGCAACATCTCGCAGTTTTCGACGTAGTGCATGGCGATCAGCCAGCATACTGGCTTGCAGGCCAGCGGCTAAATCGGCGGTATTAAAGGTAACAGGTTTTGGATTTACAGGCTTATTGGCATTCATAAGGCGGGATTTTATCATGCCGCTGCAACATACACTTAGCGTGAATTACGCATGTGACGCCAAGCAAAGGTCTTAGCTGTTTTTTTTCAGCATTTCAGCATTTCAGCATTTCAGCAAAAGCATCTGCTGGCATAGGCCGCCCAAACAGATATCCTTGTGCACGCTCACAACCAGCCTCTCGTAAAAAGTTTGCTTGCTCTTCTGTTTCTACACCTTCGGCAATGACTTCTAGCTTAAGGCTGTGCGCCATCACGATAATCGTTCTTACCATAGAAGCATCGTTGCTATCTACGGTAACATCGCGCACAAAAGACTGGTCAATTTTGAGTTTATGAATAGGAAAACGCTTCAGGTAAGACAATGAAGAATAACCTGTACCAAAATCATCAATTGAAATTTTCACGCCTAATGCAGTCAACTCATGCAAAGTGGTCAGCGTGCGTTCCACGCCCTGCATCAAAATACCTTCCGTCAACTCAAGGTCAAGTAAGCTGGCTGGCAGCGCATACTCCGCTAACAGACGACGTACCTGATCCTGCAAACTACCTTCACGGAACTGAAGTGCAGACAGATTTACTGCCATAATCAGCTCCGGTAGCCCAGCTTCACGCCACTCGTGAGATTGACGTATAGCTTCTTGCAGCACCCAATCACTAATCGCGCCGATTAATCCGGTTTCTTCTGCTAAAGGAATAAATCTGGCTGGCGGAACCATGCCATATTCAGGGTGGTGCCAGCGGATCAGTGCTTCACAACCAATAATGCGGCCATCCGCCAAATTAATCTGTGGCTGGTAATAAAGCTGGAATTGATTGCGTTCCAGTGCCACGCGCAGATTATTTTCCAGTGTCAGCCGTTCATAAGAATGGCTATTCATACTCGGATCGAAACGTAGATATTTATTGCGTCCACTTTCTTTTGCCTGATACATGGCAACATCGGCATATTTGATAAGAGTATCGGCATCCAGCGCCTGATCTGGGTACATCGCAATGCCGATACTCGTCGATATACGTAAATCATGACCAGCAATCGCATAGGGCTGAACGATCAATTCCAACATTTTTTCTGCAACCAGCTCAGCACCTTCTAAGTCAGTTCCTGGCAGTACTGCAATAAACTCATCACCGCCCTGACGTGAAACTGTATCCTGCTCGCGCACGCATTCCATCAAGCGTACTGCCACCATTTGTAGCAGTTGATCACCAGCATCATGACCCAAAGTATCGTTAATTTGCTTAAAGCGATCCAGATCCAGAAATAATAGCGCAACGGGTGTTTTGTTACGTTGCGCTTGAATAAGCGACTGTACCAAACGGTCATTGAACAGCACGCGATTAGGTAAACCAGTCAACACATCGTAATGTGCTAGCTGCTGAATGCGATCTTCAGCCAGCTTACGCTCTGAGATATCACTAAATATGGCAATGTAATTAATCTGCGCACCATGATCATCCTTCACTGAAATCAATGTGAGTGCTTCTGGGTAAATTTCACCGCTCTTACGTCGATTCCATACTTCACCCTGCCAACTACCATTTTGAGAAAGAGTGTCCCACATTTTCTTGTAGAACTCTTCATCATGGCGTCCAGAAGCAAGAATCTTTGGCGTTTTTCCGATCACTTCATGAGGGTGATACCCTGTAATCTCAGTAAAACTTTGATTCACAGAGATAATGTTGTTGTGGGCATCCGTCACCAGAATACCTTCTTTACTATGCTCAAACACCTTGGCTGCACGCTCTAAATTCACCACGTCAGCTAAACGTTGCCGCTCTAACTCACGGTTGGTCAGTGCAAATGAAATGTCGTCAGATAAACCAATCATCAAACTAATCAGTTCAGGTGTAAAAAACCCAATTTCTGCGGAATACACTGCAATGCCGCCAAAGCATTCACCACCTTTAAAGATTGGAAAAGCTGCGGCAGAACAAAACTTATGTTTGCTGGCTCGATCGCCCCACAAGGCAGACTCGGGCGCGTTAATATAGTCATTAAATATTTTTGGCGCTCGCTCTCGTATTGCTGTACCCAATGGCCCTTGACCTTCAACCCGATTAGCGTTTACCGAAATTCTAATTCCTGACAAGCTATCGATCCCTACGCCCGCCGCAGCTGATTCCGAGACCCAACCATCCCGAGCTGGAATGCCAATCCACACAAGTTCAAAAGGAACGCGATCAGCCAGTACGCGGCAAATACTGTTTAACAGTACGGACTCGTCACTTTCTTGCACGGTAATTTCATTGCAATCCGTCCAAGCCGCATATAGCCGATTGATACGATTTAACTTGATTTCAGAGTCATTTAACGTATCTAGCATGCTATTGAAACTATGCGCTAACTCACCAATTTCATCTTTACGCGGCATCGTTGAACGTACATCACGCTGACCTTGCTCAACGGCCTTTGTCACTTGCTTTAAATCATACAAGCCGCGCGTCAACCGCCTTGCAAGCATGTTTGCAATAAGAAAAGCCAACACAATCGCAATGGATGAGAAACCCAAACCCGCGACCTCAAGCGCATGTAGATTTGCGTTTGAAGAGTCTCGCAACATTTCAACACGCGCCCAGCCGATTAAGCGATTGCCTGCCAGAATAGGCTGCGCAGCATCTACGATAGCGCGATGGTTGATCAATACAACAGGTTCTGCACCAGATGACAATAAACCTAAGCTAACCTTGTCATCTACATACCGACCAATCTGCGCAATATCTGTTGCGGCAAGCACCTCTCCACGTAAAGACAACACCAATGCAAACTTAAGGTCAGGTGTATTAGAAAATCCTGCAAGCACCTCTTGCAAGCCAGCCACATCATCTGCCAATACCCATGGTGTACTACTTGAAGCTAACGCATGCGCTAAACCAACGGCGCGGTCAGTAGACGCCTGATACAGAAAATCGCGCTGATGCAAATACATCAAGGTGCTGAAGCTGACAATTAAAATCAGCGATACAAGGCTAAATGACAACACTAACTGTTTGCGAATAGAGCCATGCCAGTAAGACTTCAAGCTGCGCAAATATAGCGCAACTTGTTTAACAAAAAATTTCGAAGGCTTTACCATTCGACTGTTCTAACCTGCTTTGAAAAAGTAGCCAAAAATATTTGCACCGGTTTAAAGGTTTCATCTGTCGCCACCTCAAAACGTGAAATGGGTAAACGCGCAAGCATCTGCCGTCCTTCTTCAGTATTATTCAAACCATTGAGTAACATTTGGAACTTTCCTGCGATCTCAGCGGGAACATCTTTGCGTACAACCCAGCCATTATTCTGCAATGGCTCTGTCTGCCACTTCACTTCCAACTGATTCGCCAGTTCTGGATGTTCTGCACTAAAAGTCTTCCATGGCAAAGGCCATGTAGCACCGGCCGCTACATGTTTGCGCAGCACGTTAAGAATAGAGGACTCTTGTGAACCTACATAGCGATTCTCAATATCTTTATTCACATCAAGCCCATGCGTATGTAGGTAATATTGCGGCATCATGGTAGCCGCTAGTGCTGTTGGTGCTGGGAAAGAGACCGCCTTGCCTTTAAGGTCAGACACTTCTTTAATGCCGCTATCTTTACGGACTAAAATAATGCCACGAAAATCTTCATCATCCCCCATTTTACTAAATACGCGATACCCATACTTCAAAGAGCGAACCGTTTGATATGGATTAGGCATAGCAAACTCAAAGTGCCCTGCATACAGTTTTTTATCGAATTCATCGTAATTCTGTGAGGCTTCCAATCTAAAGTGCACTTCTGGTATATGAATATTCATGTACTCAATAATCGGCCCATACACTTCATTGAGACGCTGCGGGTTATGCAAGGGGTGTATACCTACGATATATTCTTTAAGCACTTCCTTGCCTTGTTTACTAAAACTAGGTGCATACACAGCATCATCCGCTTTACCGCAACCGGCCAGAATAACAAGTAGCACTGCATATATAAAACAATGACGAAACATTCTGCCCCCTATTCTTTATAGTCTAATTATTAAAAATCAAACTGCACGCGCATATTCATTGCATTCTCGTGATCTATATTTCGGGTAGTAATTGGTGTATCAAAGTTAGTTCGCACATAAT
>JAZJYS010000023.1:0-3354 GCA_040390265.1 Pseudomonadota bacterium
GGGTTGGGCTGCAAGCTTCGATGATAATCCCTACGCGCCCAATTTCCTCACCTTGTGCTTGTCCCACGCGTGAGTCGGTAGATGTTTTCTTGTAATAACGACGCCATATAGCGAGTGAGCCTAGCGATAAGGCTGCGAACATTGCAAACTGTACTGCATGAGATAAATCCGGCAATAAGCCCATGATGACGGCTACACATAAGGCCGCAATGCCAAACCATAGTACATAGAACGTGCCTGTCGCCATTTCTATGGCGAGCAATATTATGCCTATAGCGCCCCACAACCACATTGCTTCAATCATACTTTCCTCGATTCCACAAAAAATTGTATTTGTTTTGTTGTGAAAGCATCTTAGCACTATTCATAAAATTTATGGCTAGCGCCCACAAGTATGCCGACTAAAACACAAGGCTTACCCTGTGTTAAAATGGAGGCTATGACAACTAACACTACCCCCCTAAATCCTCCTGCAATCAAAGAGCTGGCGAAGTCGTTCGACCCTAAAACCATTGAAAGTCATTGGTACCAATTTTGGGAGAGCAACGGCTACTATGCCGCAGGCCTAGATAACACCAAGCAAGACAACTTCTGTATTTTGCTGCCACCACCTAACGTCACTGGTACCTTGCACATGGGGCATGGTTTTAACCAGACCTTGATGGACGCGTTAACGCGTTATCACCGTATGCGTGGCGACAATACTTTATGGCAGCCGGGTACCGACCATGCCGGTATCGCTACACAAATTGTGGTGGAACGCCAACTGGACGCACAAGGCGTATCGCGCCATGATTTAGGTCGTGAGAAGTTTTTGGAAAAAGTGTGGGAGTGGAAAGAGTACTCAGGCGGCACGATAACCAAGCAAATGCGTCGCTTAGGTACATCGCCAGACTGGAGCCGCGAGCGCTTCACGATGGACGAAGGTTTGAACAAAACCGTGACCGAGACTTTTGTGCGTTTATATAACGAAGGTTTGATTTACCGCGGTAAACGTCTGGTGAACTGGGACGTGAAGTTAGGCACAGCGGTTTCAGATTTAGAAGTGGTGCAGGAAGAAGAAGATGGCTTTATGTGGCACATCAATTATCCACTGGCTAGTGGCGATGGCTTTTTGACTGTTGCTACAACACGTCCAGAAACTATGCTGGGCGACGTGGCGGTGATGGTGCATCCTGAAGATGCACGCTATAAGCATCTGATTGGTCAGCAGGTAAAACTGCCATTGTGTGACCGTGAAATTCCAATTATCGCCGATGATTATGTTGACCTTGAATTTGGTACTGGCGTGGTCAAAGTAACGCCTGCGCATGATTTTAACGACTATGCTGTGGGTCAGCGTCATAAGCTGGCAATGATAGGCATTCTGGATTTAGACGGTAATGTAAACGAGGCTGCGCCTAAGCAGTATCAAGGTTTAGAGCGCTTTGCTGCACGTAAACAAGTGGTTGCCGACCTCGAAGCGCAAGGCTATTTGGTTAAAGCCGACAAACACAAACTCAAAGTGCCGCGCGGTGACCGTACTGGCGTAGTTATTGAGCCTATGCTGACTGACCAATGGTTTGTTGCTATGAGCAAGCCTGCGGCTGATGGCAAGAGCATCACACAAAAAGCATTGGATGTTGTCGCTAGTGGTGAAATCAAGTTTTATCCAGAAAATTGGGTGAACACATACAACCAATGGCTGAATAATATTCAAGACTGGTGTATTTCACGTCAGTTGTGGTGGGGGCACCAAATCCCTGCTTGGTATGGCGACAATGGCAAAGTCTATGTGGCGCATGATGAGGCTGAGGCTAAGCAACAAGCTGCCAAAGATGGCTATACAGGCGATTTGACGCGCGATAATGATGTGCTGGATACATGGTATTCATCAGCTTTATGGCCGTTCTCTACTTTAGACTGGACTGGCGATGAAGCGGTTGATGCGCAAAACCAAGCCTTGCAGCAATATCTGCCGTCTTCAGTTTTGGTCACAGGCTTTGACATTATTTTCTTCTGGGTAGCGCGTATGGTGATGATGACTACGCATATCACCGGCAAAATCCCATTCAAGCACGTGTACGTACACGGTTTGATTCGTGATGCAGAAGGTCAGAAAATGAGTAAGTCCAAAGGTAACGTGCTGGATCCGATTGATTTGATCGACGGCATTAACTTGGATGAGCTAATCAAAAAACGTACTACGGGCTTGATGAATCCAAAACAAGCAGAGCAAATTGAAAAACGTACCCGTAAAGAGTTCCCAGAAGGCATTGCTGCTTACGGAACCGATGCGTTACGGTTTACCTTTGCGGCATTAGCTTCACCTGGGCGTGACATCAAGTTTGATCTGCAACGTTGCGATGGCTATCGTAATTTTTGCAATAAATTGTGGAATGCGACGCGCTTTGTATTGATGAACACCGAAGGCCAGGATAATGGCCTGGAAGATTGCAAAACACAACCCGATGGTTACTTGAGCTTTTCACAAGCCGACCGTTGGATTGTCAGTACATTGCAACGCACTGAAGCCGATGTTGAGCGCGCTTTCGCTGACTATCGTTTCGACTTGGCGGCAAAAGCGGTGTATGAGTTTGTGTGGGATGAATACTGTGACTGGTATTTGGAGTTGGCAAAAGTACAGATTCAGACGGGTAGCGACGCTGAAAAGCGCGCAACTCGCCGTACATTATTGCGTGTGCTGGAAACAATCTTACGTTTGGCGCACCCAATCATGCCGTTTATCACGGAAGAGATTTGGCAAACCATCGGCCCAATGAGAGGTAAAACGGGTGCAAGCATCATGCTTGAGTCGTACCCAACATCACAGCCTAACAAGATTGATACAGACGCAGAGGCCTGGGTGGCGTTATTAAAGCAAGCGGTTGATGCATGCCGTAGCTTGCGTGGTGAAATGAGCATTTCACCAGCTGCACGCGTACCTTTGATTGCCGCTGGCGATGCCGGCAAACTGGAAATTTATGCGCCATATTTGAAGGCCTTGGCTAAACTGGAAGACGTCGCGATTGTGGCTGAGTTGCCAGAGGCTGACGCGCCAGTGATGTTGGTTGAAGACTTTAAGCTGATGCTCAAAGTTGAGATTGATGTTGCGGCAGAAAAGGAGCGCTTAGGTAAAGAGATTGCCAGATTAGAAGGCGAAGTTAATAAAGCCAATGCCAAGCTCAATAATGAAAGCTTTGTGGCGCGTGCTCCGGCAGCAGTGGTTGAGCAGGAAAAAGCCCGTGTAGCTGACTTTAGTTCTAATTTAGAGAAACTGCAAAGTCAGTTGGCTAAACTGAAGTAATAAGGCACGTGGTTGTCCCGTCCTAAAATAGGTTGACAGTTTTTCATACTATTTTAGGTTGATTTAAA
>JAZJYS010000024.1:0-6869 GCA_040390265.1 Pseudomonadota bacterium
TAAGTTTGCCTGTTGTTGCAACGCACCCAATACAGTTTATCTTGCAAGATGACTTTAGAGCGCATGAAGCCCGTACCTGCATTGCCGAAGGGTATGTGCTGGCAGACACACGCCGTCCGAAAAACTTTACCACTGAGCAGTATTTTAAAACGCAGGCGGAAATGGCGGCGCTGTTTGCAGATATGCCTGAGGCTTTAGCCAATACGGTAGAAATCGCAAAACGTTGTAATTTAATGCTCACGCTAGGCAAAAACTATTTGCCTCAATTCCCAACGCCGAATAACGTCAGCCTGAATGACTTTTTGATTTCAGAAGCTAAAGCGGGCTTAGTTGAGCGTTTGAAAGTGCTGTTTCCAGACGAAACAGTGCGCGCGACTAAGCAGGCGGCTTATGATGCACGGCTAGATTTTGAAACCAACGTTATTAATCAGATGGGTTTTGCCGGCTACTTTTTGATTGTGGCAGACTTCATTCAATGGGCGAAAAATAATGGCGTGCCAGTCGGGCCAGGTCGAGGCTCTGGTGCTGGCTCTGTGGTGGCTTATAGCTTGCGTATTACTGATTTGGATCCGCTGGAATACAACTTGCTGTTTGAGCGATTCCTAAACCCAGACCGCGTTTCCATGCCCGACTTTGATATCGACTTCTGTCAGGAAGGCCGAGATCGCGTTATTGATTACGTGAAGCAAAAATATGGCATCGATGCGGTGTCGCAAATTGCCACCTTCGGTACTATGGCCGCTAAAGGCGTGATTCGCGACGTGGGTCGTGTGTTGGATCTGCCGTTCCATTTTGTAGATGGTATTAGCAAGCTGATTCCATTAGAGCTTGGTATTACGTTGAGCGATGCGCTGATTAAAGAGCCGCAACTGGCCGAGCGGCGCGAGAATGAAGAAGAGTTACGCGAGCTGCTAGAGCTTGCTTTGCGTTTGGAAGGCCTCGTGCGCAACATCGGTATGCATGCGGGTGGCGTGTTGATTTCTCCGGGCAAGATTTCTGACTTTTCACCCGTGTATTGTCAGCCCGATGGCGCCAGCTTGGTTAGCCAGTACGATAAAGACGATGTGGAAGCCGTAGGTCTGGTGAAGTTCGACTTTTTGGGTCTGCGCACATTGACGATTCTGGATATGGCGCTGGAGAACACCAATAAGCAGCGTGCCGCCAGTGAGTTGCCACCATTGTCTTTTGAGACTTTGCCGTTGAATGATAGAGCCACGTTTCAATTGCTCAAAACTGCCAATACCACAGCGGTGTTCCAGCTAGAGTCGCGCGGCATGAAGGACATGCTGAAACAGGCGATGCCGGATTGCTTTGAGGATATTATCGCGCTGGTAGCCTTGTATCGTCCGGGTCCGATGGATTTGATTCCTGACTTCTGTCGTCGTAAACATGGTAAACAGCGCGTGGAATATCCACATCCGCTGACTGAACCTATTCTCAAAGAAACCTACGGGATTGCCGTGTATCAAGAGCAGGTGATGCAGATTGCGCAAGTAGTGGGCGGCTATAGTCTGGGCGGTGCGGATTTGCTACGCCGCGCGATGGGTAAAAAGAAAAAAGAGGAAATGGATGCGCAGCGCCTGACCTTTACCGAAGGCGCGATTAAAAACAACATGACTGAGCGACAGGCCAGCGAGTTGTTTGATTTGCTGGAAAAGTTCGCGGGCTATGGTTTTAATAAATCACACGCTGCGGCTTATGCGCTGGTCGCGTATCACACCGCTTACTTAAAAGCGCATTATCCAGCGGCATTCTTGGCGGCCACTATGTCGGCCGATATGAATAACACGGACAGTGTGCATATCTTCTACGATGATTGCGCACCGAATCAGGTGGAAGTGCTACCGCCAGATGTGAATGAAAGCGAGTTCAAATTCACGCCAATCAATAAAAATCAGATTCTGTATGGCTTAGGTGCGGTTAAAGGCACAGGTTGGGCGGCGATTGAAGTGATTTTGCAGGCGCGCCGTCAAGATGGGCCATTTAAGGATTTATTCGATTTTTGTAATCGTCTGGATTTGCGCAAAGTAAACCGTCGCGTGATTGAGTCTTTGATCCGCGCCGGTGCTTTCGATAAATTGTCGCCTAGCCGCAATGCCTTGCTGGCTGGCGTTTCTACCGCAATTGCAGCCGCAGAGCAGAATAGTGCTAATCGTAATCAAAATAGCCTGTTTGGCGATATTGCCGATAGTGCCGCGCACATTCTGCCTGATGTGCCGGCATGGACTGAACAGCAGCGCTTGCAGGAAGAAAAAATCGCGCTTGGCTTTTTCTTTAGCGGTCATCCTTACTGGGCATATCAAAAAGATTTAAGTCAGTTTTTGAATACCACTCTGGCCAATTTAAGCGCCAAGGAACAGCCGCAATTGTTGGCAGGTATCGTTTCCGGCGTGCGGATTCGCATGACTGCACGTGGCAAAATGGCGATTGTCGGGTTAGATGATGGCACCACGCGGATTGAAGTGGTGGTGAATAACGAGATGCTGAACCAGTATCAGCAATTGCTTAAAGATGACCAATTGGTGATTGTGGAAGGCAAAGTCAGTAACGATGAGTTTTCGGGCGGCGTGCGCGTGAATGCCAGAAAACTGCATGACTTATCCAGCTTGCGAAATAGTCGTGCTAGCTTTTTAAAAATCTCCTGTAATGGTCAGGCTGACGCTGTTAAATTAAAGGCTTTGTTGCAGCCTTATTGCAAAGCGGCTACAGACGAGCAGCGCGGTTGTGCGGTGAAAGTGGAGTATCACAACGCTGTGAGTAAAGTGGAGTTGATGCTAGGCAATGACTGGCGTGTTGACCTGCATGAAGAACTGATTGCAGGCTTAACGGCGTGGTTGAGTCGTGAAAACGTGAAAATCCTATATAATTAGTCTCTTGGTTGAATTCGCCTAAAGACAAGGCGGAATGTCGAAGACAGTACGTTTAGTACGGCAAGACATGACAACGCAGTATTTAGGCGAATTCAATTAAGAGATAGATATTTTTTGAGACTTAATAGACTGACATATGAAAATAACTTATTTAGATTTCGAACAACCGATTGCTGAACTTGAAGCCAAAATTGAGGGCTTACAATCCGCGCATGATGATAATGATGCTTTAGATATTTCTAAAGAATTGTCAGCATTGGAAAAGAAAAATCAAAAATTATCTGAAGATATTTACGGCAACTTAAATGCATGGCAAATCTCTCAGTTGGCTCGCCATCCGCAACGCCCTTACACTTTAGACTACATCAAAGCACTGTTCACTGATTTTGAAGAGCTGCATGGCGACCGTGCGTATGCGGATGACCCTGCGATTGTCGGTGGTCTGGCACGTTTTGAAGGCCAGCCAGTGATGGTCATTGGTCATCAAAAAGGCCGCGATGTGAAAGAGCGTCAGTATCGTAACTTCGGTATGCCACGTCCAGAAGGCTATCGCAAAGCATTGCGCCTGTTCCGCTTGGCAGAGAAATTCCATATTCCTATCATTACCCTGATTGATACCCCGGGCGCTTACCCAGGCATTGGTGCCGAAGAGCGCGGCCAGTCAGAAGCGATTGCGCGTAATCTTTATGTAATGGCTGAGCTTGAAACGCCGATTATCGGTGTGATTATTGGTGAAGGCGGCTCTGGTGGTGCATTGGCATTAGGTGTAGTTGATCAATTGTTGATGTTGCAATATGGTACCTATTCTGTGATCTCGCCTGAAGGCTGTGCGTCTATTCTTTACAAGAGTGCAGATAAAGCCTCTGTTGCCGCAGAATCACTCGCGATTACCGCTATTCGATTGAAAGCGATGGGCTTGATAGATCGCATTATTCCAGAACCATTGGGCGGCGCACATCGTTCACCAGAAGTTTTGATGGAAACCCTACGTGGTGCGCTTAAAGAAGAGTTAGCGCGTTACAAAACAAAGTCTATCAAGTCTTTGCTGGTGAGTCGTTATGAACGCTTAATGAGCTATGGTAAGTTCAAAGAAGTCATTGAAAAAAAATAGTATTTGTGTGAAAAATGCGGCAGTGCAAATGGCTAATCAGCATGCGCCTGCCGCGCAACATCCTCTAGTAGTTCATCTTCAAGCCTTTTTTACTCGCACCTTAAACCTTACTGAAAATCTTAAGCCGCCACAATTGTTGCTGGCGTTGAGCGGTGGCTTGGATTCATGTGTGTTGCTGCATTTGTTAGGCGCACTAAAGCAATCAGGCGCATTACCCTTTGAGTTGCATGCCCTGCATGTGCATCATGGTTTAAGTGCCAATGCGGATATGTGGTCACACTTTTGTACAGAGCAATGTCAGCAATTGAATATTCCGTTGCAAGTTGTACAGGTCACGGTCGAAAGAAATAGCGGTTTAGGCATAGAAGCTGCAGCTAGGCAGCTTCGGTATGAGGCCTTATTTAACTATCGCTCTGAAGCTGGTTTGGCCGATTATATTGTGACGGCGCACCATCAAGACGATCAGGCCGAGACGCTGTTATTACAGTTACTCAGAGGATCTGGTGTGAAAGGCTTAGCGGCCATGGCAGCGGTAGACCAATCCCGACGATTGCTGCGTCCTTTACTGGATGTGCCACGCCAAACACTCCACGATTACGCAATACAACACAACATTGATTGGTGCGACGATGAGAGCAATGCAGATACACAATATGAGCGAAATTTTGTTCGGCATGACGTTTTGACGATGCTAGAAGCACGTGCGCCAGCCGTTAAATCGGTGCTGGCAAGAACCGCCTCACATCTGGCTGAAGCGAGTGACTTGTTGGACAGCTTGGCTGAAATAGATGCTAAGCCGCTAATCATTGAAAGTGGTCATGAAAACAGCCTGTGTTTGCAGGGCTTGAGCGCTCTGGAGATGCCGCGCATCAAAAATGCTTTGCGTTGGTGGTTCTCAAGAAACCATTTAGCCATGCCAAATACTGAGCAGTTAAACGAAATTGTCGATCAACTGTTGAATGCTAAGCCAGATGCTAATGTAAGCCTCGAACTATCAGGTATTTCAGCACCGCACCTCACTTTAAGACGCTATCAGCAGCGCGCCTATTTATGTCGTGAGCAGACTACACAGCCGTTTGATATGGTGTGGAATGGCGAGGCTAGCTTATCGTTGCCAAATGGTGGCCAGCTGGAATTCAAACAAGTCATCGGTGAAGGCTTGGCGCTGAAGTTTGGTATGACCAAGTTGCGCGTGACGAATCGGGATGGAGGTGAGCGTTTTAAGCCCAATGTGCTCAGACCGACACGTACGCTAAAACATTTGCTGCAAGAAGCGAACATGCCACCTTGGCAGCGTGAGCATTTGCCGTTGATTTATTGGCAGGACACACTAGCTTGTGTGCCCAGTATCGGCATTGCACATGAGTTGCAAGCGGCAGCGGGCGAGCAGGGTATTGTCATCATTTGGCAAGACACGCCTATTTGATTTCAGGCTCGCTCCTTATGTCATCACTAAATACTAATACACTCACCCTTTGCAGCACCGCGCGACTCGTTCGTGGCGTGACGTTGCAACACCAGCAGCGCAAGTTGGCAAGTGGTGTTCAGCAATGGCAGGCATTTGAAGCATGCACCTTGCAACAGTGGCTGGATACCATGCTTGGTGATGCGATGCTGTTGGGATTGCTGCCTAGTGAAGCCTTGCCCGTGCTGACGCTCAGCCCGGTGGCCGAGTCATATTTGTGGGAGCAAGCCATTTCTAGCTGCCTTGAAAAGCACGAGGCAGCTGCATTGTTTGATATTCGCGCTTTGGCACAATCGGCCATTGAGGCGAATCAGCTGATGTGCGAATGGTGTATCAGTGAATCCGCGATTAACCATGACTATATCAGCCAAGAAACACGTCAGTTCTTGCGCTGGCGGCATACGTTTCAAGCGCTATGTGTTCAGAAAAATGCCATCGAAGCCGCACGTTTAAAGGCGCAGCAAATAGCGTTGCTTG
Source organism: Pseudomonadota bacterium (assembly GCA_040390265.1). GTDB lineage: Bacteria > Pseudomonadota > Gammaproteobacteria > Burkholderiales > Methylophilaceae > Methylotenera. Next base: position 5,924 of record JAZJYS010000024.1, read on the forward strand.
AGAACCAATCACTGAGTCTGCCTAGCCGCATCACGCTGGCTGGTTTTGACCGTATCACGCCATTAGAGCATCAGCTGTTCGATGCACTCAAAGCCCGCGGTGTGCAGTTTGATGAATTGGCTGTGAGCGCACCCAATACTAGTCAGGTTGCGTATTGTGCACAGAATGATCGTAATGCTGAGTGCCGTGCAGCTGTGGCTTGGGCCAAGCAAAAATTGACCGAGAATCCTAACGCACAACTCGCGATTATTAGCCCCGCATTAAGTAACGTGCGCCGTGAGTTGCTAGACTTGCTGGATGACACCTTTCACCCTGAAACCTTGCAGTCGGCACGCTATGAAGCGCCGCGCTGTTATGACTCCTCATTAGGGTTGGCGTTGACTGAATATCCGATTGTGCATAGCGCCTTGCAGCTGTTAAGGCTGGCAGTGACAAAGTCTGATATGAACTTTGATGAAGTCACGCCCATCTTGCAGGATATTTATTGGGGCAGTGCGGATGAGCTGGATGCCAGAGCATTGTTTGACGCACATTTGCGCCAGTACTTGAGCGCATCGTATGACTTAAACCTGCTGCTCAAGCAAGCAAAAGCGCTACATGATGAAGGACGCCTGCAATTGCCCGTGTTGATTGAGCATGTCACATTGCTGATGCAGTTTCAGAATCAATCGCGCGCGCGTCAGCTGCCATCCGTTTGGGTGATGAGTTTTATCAACTTGCTGGAATCCGTGAATTGGGCCAGCAGCCGGGATGTTGCAAATAGCAATCTATCCAGCCATGAGTATCAGGCACAACAGACTTTCTTTGATAAGTTAAAAGAGCTCAGCGCATTAGACGCAATTTTAGGTAAAACCAGCGCATCCGAAGCGGTGCAAAAAATCAGTGAGTTATGTAGCGCGGCAATGTTTCAGGCCGAAGCAAAGGGCGATATACACATACAGTTACT
>JAZJYS010000024.1:6969-8123 GCA_040390265.1 Pseudomonadota bacterium
GCGCCTGACATTGTGCCAACTTTAGCTGAAATGTTGGCGCAACCAGCTACGATGCAAATGTTGGATGACAGTATTGCACCAGTCATAGTCAGTGGTGAAAAAGTGCGCGGCGGTGTGAAGCTGTTTGCGACACAAGCGGTATGTCCCGCATGGGCGTTTTATCAGTATCGCCTTGGTGCCAATCCGCTGGAAACGCCTATTGACGGGCTAGACAACATGGCGCGGGGTAGTTTGCTGCATAAAGTACTGCAATATTTCTGGCAGGATTGTAAAAGTCTAAGCAACTTACAAGCGATGAATCAGGTGCAACGTCAAGCAGCCATAGCGGTGGCGATTGAAAAAAGCGTGCAGGCCTTACATGAAGAATTCGGTACCAATCTTCCGCCGCAAGTGCTGAATATCGAGCAGCAGCGCCTGAGCCAATTGCTGCAATACTGGTTAGAGATTGAGTCCAAACGTACTGACTTTGAAGTGCTAGATTGTGAACAGGCGCATGTGCTGGACATTGAAGGCTTGAGCGTCAAGCTGACGATAGACCGCATTGATAAGCTCGCAGATGGCGGCTTGGTGGTGATTGATTACAAAACCAGCAGTGTCGTGGCCAACAAAAGCTGGGCAGATGACCGCATTGCCGAGCCACAACTACCTATCTATGCGGTGCTTGCCTTGAAATATGAGCCTGTGGTGGCCGTGTGTTTTGCCAAAATCCGTACCGATGAAGCCAAGTTCATCGGTTTAACGGCAGGCGAAGAAGTGTTGCCAGAGGTAACCGCTTTAAGTGCTGTTAAAGCCAGCTCAAACTTCGCACATTTTGCTGATTGGGATAGCTTGCTAGAGCACTGGTATGTGAGTTTGACCAACATTGCACAAGAAATTAAAGCAGGTGTCGCAAGCGTGACTTTTAGCAACGAGAGCGCTTTGGCGTATTGCGATGTTAAACCGTTATTGCGCCTACCAGAACGCACCTTGCAGTTTGAGCGCTTACAGGCCGCTTTGAACGATGAATTAACGCTAAATGACTGATTTAAACTCACAAGATAGTGCCAACCGCGAACGCGCTTTAGTGCATGCTTCGTTTATCGTGGAAGCGCCAGCCGGCGCGGGTAAGACCGAGCTACTCACGCAGCGTTATTTGAGCTTGTTAGCCAGCGTGG
>JAZJYS010000025.1:0-9630 GCA_040390265.1 Pseudomonadota bacterium
ACTACTTTTACAAAGGCCGCTTGCCTGAAGCACTCAAAGTGGCCGAGGCTTGTTTAGTGGCAGTTGCGCAAGAACTTGATTTGCCAACCCAGTGGCAACAAGTCACGCCTTATGACGCAGATTTCACTGCCGATGAACCAGCTCACCGCTTTTATCTATTTTGTTTGAAAGCCTACGCTTATTTACTGCTGCGTTTAGACCAAATCGAAGCCGGCTGGGCAGCCACAGATAAATTACTGCTGCTCGACCCTGCAAACAAAGTCGGCGGAATGGTGTTGCTGGACGTGTTGTTGCGCATGGACATGGACGATTATGATGATTGAAAACGACATCCCAAGTGTCGATTGGCTAGGCGCGAATATTAGCTGCGAAGCTTGTGCGCATACCGATAGGCTGGCGCTCGGCACCTGTGCGCCATTAAGCGCCTGTGTACATGATCGTTACGCCAAGCGTATAGACCGTTTTTTTGGTACCAACCCGGGCTTAGCAAGCCAGTATATTGAACACCCTTATTTTGAAGTGCGCGCTGTCGCCGCAAAATATCTGGATTTGTTTCAGCTGAACCGACTGATTAATGATCCGGATGAAACCGTGCGCGCCAGCGTTGCCTTGCGTTTACCGCCAAAACTATTACCCAAACTCATTTACGACACCGAGCGCGAAGTTCGCATTCGTGTCGCATTACGCCTTGAGCCATCGTCACTTAGCATCATGCTCAACGACCCCGACTATTATGTGCGCATCGTGGTTGCACGCCGCATTGCGCCTAGCCTGCTGTTTCATTTAGTGCGCGATAGCGACGCTTCCGTCAGGCGCGAAGTGACCATCAGAATCGGTGTTGAATGGCTCACCATGCTGGCTAATGATAGTGACGAAGACGTGCGCCTCACCGCCATTCGCAGACTACCTTCTGGCCTACTACCGCCGTTTCGTTTCGATGCTGACTGGCGCGTACGTCTGGAAACAGCACAACGCGTGCCAACAACCTACCTTGCCGATTTAGCCAACGATGAAGATGACATCGTTGCCGCCACTGCACGTGAACGCCTTGATCCTGATTCAACCGCAAATACCAATCAACAAAGTGAGAATGCACATGGGCACTAAAATCAGCCGTGATAGCGGCATCGTCGAGCTAGTGAATCAGCCTAAGTTTGATTATGGGCAAAAAGTGTACTCAAAAAAATACGTGCGTAACGATGGCACGTTTCCCGGTCGTGAGATTGGCGACATTTTGGTGAGCAAAGGCGATGTGGGTTATGTCACCAGTATCGGCACATTTTTACAGCAGTTTTACATCTACGGTATCGATTTCTACGAGTTAGGTTACCGCGTTGGCATGCGTGGCAAGGAACTTGCTCTAGTAGAAGAGGAAACTGAAGAAAACTATCTGGATGAATCAGAAATTGAAGGTGAAGAAATAATGGAAAGCGAGACGCATCATGGCTGAACAGCAAATACCTAAATATCAGTGGGGGCAAACCATCAGCAGTCAAACTGACATCACCAACGACGGAAGCTACCCAGACGTGCCTGTAGAAGGCATGCTGGTCGAGCAAGGCATGCAAGGTGAAATCGTCAATGTCGGCAACATTGAAGAAACTGGCGCGCCTATCTATCTGGTCGAGTTTAGCAACGGCAAAGTTGTCGGCGTACTTGAAGAAGAAATCGCACTGATTTAGCGCTATCAATATGAACGCCGCACCACAATATTCTGACGTTTGTCCCCACCCAAATGAGGTGGATCGCAAACGCATCGAAAAAACACTGGCTGAACGCGAACGCTATAAATACGTTGCGCCAAAAGTGTTACCCGATGCCGAAGGTTATCTGGTGCGCAGCCCTTGCTGCTCAAGAAGTGTAGACCCTGAAGGCGGCGAAATCGACATTGCGCGCATTGAATATCAATCTGGCGACTTCTGGCGTTTGTATCAAAAAGATGATGACAAGCAATATTGGCGGCCACATTCAGAATACCTAAGCCTATCCATGCTATTGGCGCGGCTTATCGCAGACCCTAAAAAGGAGTTTTGGCGATGAACATGATTTATATGGATAACAACGCCACAACACGCGTACTTCCACCAGTGCTAGAAGCCATGCTGCCTTGGTTCTCAGAGCATTATGGCAATGCCTCTAGCAGCCACCAATTCGGGCAACGTGCCAAAGAAGCGATGATTGCGGCACGGGCAAGTGTTGCCAAGTTTCTAAACGCCAGCCCAGCAGAAATTATCTTTACCAGCGGCGCGACTGAATCAAACCACATGGCGATTTTAGGTGCACTCGCTGCAAACCCGACACGCCGCCGTATTGTGACAAGCATGGTTGAGCATTCATCTACTTTGCGTTTATTGGATGACCTTGCCAGCACAGGTGTTGAAATCATCCAGATTCCCGTCAACGCAAATGGCGATTTGGACATGGACGCGTTAACCGCAGCGGTAAATGAGAACACCGCACTGGTCACACTCATGCATGCCAATAACGAAACAGGTGTGCTCTTCCCTATCGCCAAAGCCGCCAGCATCGCACATGACAAAGGCGCTTTATTTCATACCGATGCTGCACAAACTGCCGGCAAGATTTCACTGGATGTACGCCAACTGGGCTGCAATTTATTGTCATTCTCAGGCCACAAACTGCATGCGCCAAAAGGCGTAGGTATGTTGTATGTGCGTAAAGGCTTAACGCTTAAGCCTTTGCTTTACGGGCATCAAGAACGCAGCCGCCGTGGCGGTACAGAAAACCAAACGGGCATCGTTGGCTTGGGCGTGGCCTGCCAACTCTCGCAACAGCATTTAGCAGAACAACCAAAATATATCGCCCTATTACGCAACACACTTGAACAAGGCATCGTCAACAGCTTGCCATTCGCGCACTCGAATGGTGGCGGACTACGTGTACCCAATACCAGCAGCGTATGTTTTGTTGGGCTACATGGTGAGGAATTACTGCATAAGCTTGGTCAGGCAGGGATTATGGCGTCACTAGGCAGCGCCTGCAGCGCTGGCGGCACAGATCCTTCGCATGTTTTGCTGGCGATGGGCTTGAATCGTGAAGATGCGTTGAGTTCCATCCGCTTTTCGCTTTCTAAAGAAACTACAGAAGACGAAGTCAACAAGGTCATTAAAACAGTAGTTCACATGGCCACCGCAATGCATACCGCAATTGCCGCTTAATTAGAAAAGGATAGCACATGAAAATTATGATTAGACGTAACGAAAAAGGCGAACTCTCCGCCTATGTTCCTAAAAAGGATTTAGAGGAGCCTATCGTCTCGCATGAAAACCCGGATTTATGGGGCGGCATTATCAAGCTTGCCAATGGCTGGCAGTTAGCACTGCCTGAAATGCCAGAAGGCACACGCCTGCCCATCACCATTGAAGCAAAACGATTAACTGAAGAGTCGGAGTAAAAAAAATGAATCCTTTGCAAAAGCATTTCTTGCGGCGAATTGCTGCGTTGCGCGGTGCTCGCAACCTCGCCGTACAAATGCGTACTGTCTCGGCTTCTGTGCTCCGTGCGCCTCGCACTTCATCCACACCAAACACTTTTTCAAAGGATTCATCATGTGCATCTCAACTGAAACCATGAAAGATATTGAGCTATCCCTGCTCGACTTTCACAAAATATCTAACAACCCACTACCTATGCTCAAAGGTAGTTTTCCTGAACTGTCTTTCTTGCGTATGGCAGATGCAGACATAGATGAAGCGCCGTTCCGCTCATTGGTTAATTACAACTTATACCTGTTGGACGGCCGTGATCATTGCGTGCAAATCACTAACAACCTCAGCGATGCAACCGCTGTCGTCATTGCGCATAAATAAGCCACATATGACCGACGCTAATGCCATGACTGAAACTTGGATCTCGCTGTCTGACCCTGACTATTCTGCAACAGAATTATCAGCCATTGAGGTGGTGCTCAACCGCGCCTCGCAATCAGAAGGCCACATCACCAAAGCTTTCGAGACATCCTTCGCCGCCTACTTAGGTCGCCGCCATGCGATTGCTGTGAGTGGCGGTACCATTGGTATGTTACTGGTGTTAAAGGCGGCTGGCATAGGTGCTGACGATGAAGTGATTAGCTCAGGTTACAGCTGGCGGCAGACTGCACATGCCATTGCTTGGGCAGGTGCCACGCCAGTATTAGCAGAAATTGATTATTGGTCGCAAACCTTATCGCCTGAAAAAGCAGAAACTAAGATTAGCGATAAAACCCGTGCGATTCTAGCCACCAATGTGAATGGTCATCCGGCAGATTGGGATCAGCTACAAACCTTAGCTAAAAAGTCTGGTGTGCTATTGATTGAAGACGCCACAGAGTCCATAGGCTCACGTTACCAAGGCAAGCTAGTCGGCACTTTTGGTGATGTGTCTGTGTTCGATTTCTCAGAGCTATCGCCTTTGAATTGCGGCCAAGCAGGCATGATCGTCACCGATGACGACACGCTAGCTTTAAAAATTCGCCACTTTAGAAGCCGCCAACATCATGAGCGTGCCTCGCTCACCGCCACATTGCGCCCACCTTTAGACGCAGGCATTTCCGAGGTCACCGCAGCGCTGGGCTTGGTACAGTTACAACGCTTGCCGGAGATTCTCGCCAAACGTAAACAAGTCGAGGCTTGGTATCAGGCGCAAATCTCCAGCTTCGAAGGCATCAAACCACCCTACATCGCACCGGGTGTGGATGAAGTACATTGGTTTCTCTACACAGTGCATTTAGGCACCCGTTTCAGTGGCAGTAGCCGAGATGCCTTGATTGATGACCTGGAAACCGAACTGGTTGAAAGCTCCGCCTATTGCCAACCACTACATTTACAGCGCGCCTATATTGAGCATTACGGCTACCGCAAAGGTGATTTGAAAGTCACAGAAAAAGTAGCCGACCGTGCCATCGCCCTGCCGCTACACGGACAAATCACTGAAGACCAAGTAGCGTTTATCGTTAAAACGGCTAAAGACGCCTCGATTAATGTCGGCGCCGGTGCGGCGATTTACTAAGTAAGGCGCACTCGCCATACAACTTATTTTAGGAGTAAGCATCATGACCACCACAGCTCTGCAAGAAATCACCGCCGCACTCGCTTCAGGCAGCGCAATCCCTTATCTGGGGCCAGAGGTGCTGACACTTGAACCAGCTAGCTGTAACGTGCCAGCCACGCCAGATGATTTGGTGAAACTACTGACTAGCAAAGTCAGCGTGCCGCATAAAATTCGCAACAACCTGACCGCCGCCGCGCAATTTATTGAAAACTTCAAGCATCGCAAAAGCGTGGTGAGTTTAATGAGCGATGCTTATACGCCAAGCATCGCGCCCAATGCCTTGCATCAATATATCGCTGGCCTCAGCAAAAAACCGCTGCTGATTGTCGATACTTGGTACGACGATGCCATGTCAAAAGCGCTGGCTGGACATAGCAACTGGGGGCAGATTCAAGGTTTGTCGCAATCAGAACATTTTGGCAAATGGGTGAATTACTTTGATGCGAGCGGTAATGAAATCGAGGCTTCTGAGGCTGACGCTTGGTCAGTGATTTTATACAAACCACTAGGCTCAATCGCACCAGCCAAGAACTTCATCATTTCAGACTCTGACTTTGTAGAAGTGCTGACCGAAATTGATATTCAAACGCCGATTCCAGCACGCGTGCAAGAGTTGCGCACTGGGTCTAACTTCCTGTTTCTGGGTTGCCGTTTTAATCACCAGTTGACTCGCACCTATGCGCGCCAAGTGATGAAGCGTTCATCAGACAAACATTGGGCGGTGATTGAAGGGCCATTGACGCGTATGGAGAAAAAATTCATCGCCGAACAAAACATTACACGCATCGACATGCCACTAGCGCAATTTGTGGAATGGTTGCAAACCGGTAAAGCCAACCAGCCGCTCGCGGCTTAACCTATCCGTCCAATAAGGAATTCCTCATGCCATTATTTGATTTTCATTGCGATACATGCGACAAAACGTTTGAGCTGCTGATTAAAGCCTCCAGCACCCCTGTTTGTCCTGATTGTGGCGGTGCTGTTGAAAAACAAGTGTCATGCCCTGTAGCGCCAGGACAAAGCAAGGGCATCATCGCCAGCGCCAGAGCTAGAGCCGCACGTGAAGGTCACTTTAGCAACTTTAGTGCCTCTGAACGCCCTAAAATAAAATAGCTTTTAAGTATTTTTCTTGGCAGTGATTACCATTTGTGAAGCTAGATAAGCACTATCATGATGATTTATTAGTTTAGTAGCCTCATGCAGCATTTTCTGACATGATTGACGCTCAATTTTATTCTTGATACTCCCAACATGGCCGACTGTTGCGAAAACAAATCCTGTGCAATTGAAGCACTAAAAGTTCGACAAAGCTCAACACTAAAGGTGGTGCTAGTCATCAATGCTGTGATGTTTGTGGTTGAACTGGTCGCAGGGATTATGGCTGGCTCAACAGCACTATTATCAGACTCGCTAGACAACTTGGGGGACGCCATGACTTATGGCATCAGCCTCTATGCTATTGCTAGCAGCCCTCACGCAAAAGCTAAGATAGCCTTGTTTAAAGGCATGTTGATACTGATTGCCGCCATATTTGTTTTCTCTCAGGTTGTATATCGAGTCTGGAATCCAGTCATTCCAACTTATGAAACCATGGGACTTATTAGTTTACTGGCGCTACTTGCGAATGGCACGTGCTTAGCGCTACTCTGGAAACATCGTGAGGATGACATCAACATGAGCTCGGTCTGGGAGTGCTCACGCAACGATGTAGCTTCTAATATTTCAGTGTTTGTAGCGGCTGGTGGCGTTTGGTTAACGCACTCTGGTTGGCCGGACATGCTTATAGGATTGGCGCTGGCACTACTGTTTCTAAAGTCTTCCGCAAAAGTCATAAAAGGTGCGATTGCTGAATTGAAACAACCCAGCTAAGGTTAGCTGCTATTTGGCTTGAATCAACCTCATAACATTAAAGTTTGAAATTGGATTTTTACAATCCAATAGTTAGTCATAAACAAACGTGCACCTTAATTAGATTAAGCTGACGCTAATTAACGATCACCTTCATTTTCACATCCTCGCCTTGCACCATCTCTACGATTTCATCTGAAAATTTGTCTGAGCACTCACTCGTCCAATTTGACTCTGGCTCAAGCTCTTTGGTAAACATGGGCAGAAAGCTCATGTACATATAACTGCCATCACCTACCGCTAACACCGGCACACCGTCTGGGTGGTCTAACAGCGACCAGTCTTCAGGAATATCCATATCCAAAGTGATTGTCACTTGTAGTTTTTTCATGCTTTCGGCTCCCCTTTATTTTGATTAACTATAGGGTAAGCGCAATGAGTCTGCAAGCTAACTTTAATCGCACTTAACTCAGTAGAAGCCGAAATGGGAGCATGGCAGAACCAGCGAAACCATGTTTTTGGTAGAAACGTTAAGCAGTTGCATTGCTCGCATCAGTAAGCAGGGTGATACGTTGCAGCCATTTAACCATGCGGACTGCAGGCTTGCTCTATAAGTTACGAGCCAAGCGCAGTAGATATGGTGTAGAACATATTCACCATCCCCAGAATTTTACCGTGTTGATGGGCAAACAGAATAAACCCAGCAATGCACAAAGTTCTGGAATATCGGCAGCGGCTGCTGGGGTAATTTTCAACATGATGTAGCTTCTCTCAATAGCGACTCAAATTCTGCCAGTGGCACAGGCTTACTGAACAAATAGCCCTGATAGTGAACGCAACCATTACTCATCAAAAATTGTCGTTGCTCTTCTGTCTCCACACCTTCAGCGATAACATCCAGATTCAGGTTGTGTGCCATGGTGATAATGGTACGCACAATCGCTTTATCACTGTTGTCGGTAACAATGTCGCGCACAAAGGATTGATCGACTTTCAGTTGATTCAACGGTAATTTTTTAAGGTATTGTAGCGATGAATAACCAGTACCAAAGTCATCCAGTGAGAAGCTAATACCGATGACTTTAAGTGCATGCATGGTGATGATAATGTCATCTATATCCTCCAGCAACATGCTCTCTGTAATTTCAATTTTAAGCAGCATCGGGTCAATGGCATAACGTTGTACGTTCACCTGCACTTGCGCTACAAAATCCAGCTGGCGGAATTGTTTGGCACTCACGTTCACCGCCAGCACGAGGTTACGGGTGAGTACATTCTGTTGCCATAGACTAAGTTGCGCACAAGCTGATTCCAGCACCCATTGCCCGATAGGCAGAATCAAACCGGTTTCTTCTGCCAATGAAATAAAGTGGAAGGGAGATATTATGCCGCGCTCGGGGTGCAGCCAACGGATCAGGGCTTCTGCACCTAAAGGCTTGCCAAGGCTATCCACCTGAATTTGATAATGCAACTGAAACTGTTGCTGCTCAATGGCCTTGCGTAACTCTTTTTCCATAGCGACGCGGGCGGTAATAATCTCCTGCATATTCGGATCAAAAAAACGTATGGCATTGCGCCCAGCCGCCTTGGATTGATACATGGCAATATCGGCCTGCTTCAGCAGCTCATCAATCACTAGCGTATGGCCGCTGAACAAAGTGGCGCCTATGCTCGGTGTGCTGTGATACTCGTAAGAGGCAAGTTGATAAGGGTAATTGAGTGATGCCAAGATTTTATGGCCGATAACCTCGGTTTGAGTGGCGGCATCAATCGCATGCTCACTCAGGTCTTCCAGCAAAACCACGAACTCGTCACCCCCAAGACGAGCGACGGTATCGCCTTCTCGCACACAGGCGGTTAGCCGCTCCGCGACTTGCTGCAACAGTAAATCTCCCACGTCATGACCCAGCGTATCATTCAAGGTTTTAAAGTGATCCAGATCCAGAAACAATAGCGCGCCACGCTTATGGCTACGCGCACTGGCGACCAAGGCCTGATTGAGCCTATCCAGCAACAGACGGCGATTAGGCAGCTTGGTCAACGCATCATAAAAAGCCAGATAATTACTTCTCTCTTCGGCCGCCATACGCTGCGTAATATCGGTGCGAATAGAGATATAGCTTTGCGGCTTGCCATCATCGCCCATAAAAGGCGCAATAGTGGTATCTACCCAATATAAATGTCCATCCTTGGCACGGTTGCATACCTCGTCATGCCAGGCTTTGCCGGTAGCCATCACGCGGTACATGTCCTTGAAAAACCCTTTGGGATGATAGCCTGAGTTGAGAATGGCGTGATCCTGCCCAATCAACTCCTCTTGCGAGTAACCACTTATTTCACAGAACTTTTCATTGGCATAGGTGATGCGGCCTTGCACATCCGTCACGGCAACAATGGCATGTTTATCCAAGGCGAATTTCTGCGACTTCAATTCTTCCAGAGACTGTTTTACCTGCTGCTCACTCAGTAGCAAACGCCCCTCATTCCCGCGCAACTCACTCTCGGTCAGCTTGCGCTCCGTCACATCATAAGCCGCACCAACCAGCTCAACTGGCTCGCCATTTTCTCCGTAAATAACATACATACGGTCCGATAACCAACGCTCTTCACCATCGCTACGCAAAATGCGGTATTCAATTTCGGTTTTACCAAGTTCAAGAATACGGCTGGTAGCCTCCTGAACGCGTAACTTGTCATCTGGATGCACAAGTTTGAGCCACAACTCAGGGTCAT
>JAZJYS010000025.1:9730-11692 GCA_040390265.1 Pseudomonadota bacterium
TGAACGCGTAACTTGTCATCTGGATGCACAAGTTTGAGCCACAACTCAGGGTCATCCAGAAAAGCTTGCTGCGAGACACCATACAGTTTTTCCGTGGCCGCACTGACATGGTGAAGCTGAAAATCCGGTGCGCTGGCCGACCAGACAATCTCATCCAACGAATTCAAAATCGCCGCAAAACGGCTTTCGGTTTTACGTAACGTAGCCTCGGCATGTAAGCGAGACTTGTTCTCCAGCAATGGCTGATGATCATTGCTGACCGGTTGATGCGAATTGATGGCTTGACCAATCAGATTGGCCACCATGGTTAAAAGCTGAATATCGGCCTGAAAGCCTTGCCACTGCTCATGGTTTTCGCGCTCAAAGGAAAGCACGCCAATGCACTCCCGACCAACCTTGATTGGCACACCCATGAATGAAATTGTCTGGTCTGCGACATCACGTTGTGTACCGGTACGATTCAAAAAAAGCGGCTCGTCTGCGACGTTTGGCACAACGGCAGGCATCCCTGTCTGAAAAATACGCCCCGTCACACCTTCTCCGACACGAAATCTGCCGCGGATTATTTCTTCTTCGCTAAAACCCGTAGCAGAAATAATACTGAGATCATCAGCATCTTCGCGGATGCAGACCATGCCGCGCGGCATATTAAGATGCGTTGAAACAACGTGCAGCACTTGTCGCAGAGTCTTGTGCAGATCCAAAGATGAACTGAGTATCTTGCCGATTTCATAAATGGTCGCCAACGCTATACGGTTGGAAACTTGTGTAAGAGACATGCAATTGTTACCTAATTGAGTTGTAGCTATATTCAAAAATATTTAAAGCAACATATATGCCACGGTTACTATTGATTGATGCAGTGATATGCATGGTTAAAATCAACGATTCATTTAGGGGAAAGCTTCATAGGGCGAAAGAGTTTCATCATGCAGTCAGCGCCTCAACTCCGCCATGCAATTGCTGACGCATCATGTCGACATCAATAATTTGCAGCATCGGCTCATTGGTGTTTTGCTGGTTTGATAACACTATTTCACGCACGATTTTGCTATAGGCGGAAATTTCAGTTCCGACCGGATGCATCTGCTCATCAGAGACATCCATCATCTCACCTAGAGAATCCACAATCAGCCCGACCAAGCCACCCTCAAGCTTCGCCACAACCACCTCGGTGATTTTCTTGTCTTTTGGCTTGGCATCACCCAGTAACATCGAGGTATGAATTAGTGTGAGTGAATCACCTTTGTACATCAGGTAACCAGCCACCAAAGGTTGCTCGTTGCCATGAATCGGCAAGTGATTATTGACTTGAATGGCACTTGCCACCTGATCTGAACGTAGCGCCAGCCAGCCGGCATCTACAAAAAAAGTTGCCATCTGCACGTTACGCTTTTCACCAAGCATCGCCTTATGCAGATTAATGGTCGGGGTAAGCTCAACATGGCGCGCAGTTTGCACCTCGCCCAAATAGATAAATACAAATGAAAACACGTCTTCTTGATAACGATCCGACGCGCCTTTGTATTCACGATAACCGGCTGATTTGCTACAGCCAACGGCATAATAACGCTCGCGGAAGGTAATCATTTTGCATAACAATTGCCCACATTCCAACGCAAAAAACGCATCGTTGATGTCCAGCAACTCCCCTGCCGAAAGTTGTGTTGTGCTTGAAGCAAGCACCGCTTTAGTCGCATCGGTATAAACCGAAAAACAATGTGCACTCACTGCACCGCTCGCATCTTTCGGCAGCACATCTTGCAGCATGGCAAGAAACTGCGGTGCGGCATCAAACACAATACCGATTCCACCGAGTACCGACCCGTTATCCAGACCATGAATGGCTGTGGCATAAATGTAAGTAGGGGCATCGCCATACAAAGGCGTCGCCGCATAATCAGACACGGCATAATCTTGTGAAGAACGCAGTGCTAACGCTTCGCGCACCCAAGGCTCTGT
>JAZJYS010000026.1:0-24083 GCA_040390265.1 Pseudomonadota bacterium
TTTGACGCTCCTTGATTCAATTCAAAAAGTGTCAACTTATTTCAGGACGGGTCACTGCCAATAAAAAAGTCGGCAATTGCCGACTTTTTTATTGCTTTAATAACTTAAGCAACTAGCATCGAATACAGTTGGTCTTTTAACTGGATACGTTCTTTTTTCTGATCAGCCAAAGTGTCATCAGATACAGGCATACCTTCAGACTCCAAGCGCTCAACATCTTTTGTCACTACGTGATATGCATCAAACAGCTTGGCAAAATGTGCATTATCCATTTTCAAACTATGAATTTTTTCACGATACTCAGGAAATTCATGCACTAAATCATGATGCTCAATATTCATACTAACTCCTCAACAAAATTAACGGCCTAAACACAATGGTCAAACATAACTTTTAATCAACTTACGAATTAATAGTGACACAAAAACAAGTCAGCAATATTGCGATATCTCAATTAAGAAGCAATTGACTAAATTAGCGCTAATTTGAAAGTACTACTAAATAATTTTTGGTGTTGCGCAAACAACATCTGCATTTTGCGCACGATGCCGCAAAGCATGATCCATCAGCACCAACGCCAGCATTGCCTCTGCAATCGGCGTTGCACGTACGCCTACGCATGGGTCATGACGCCCTGTCGTCTGCATCGTAACTGCATTGCCATCTTTATCGATGGAGCGGCGCTCTTGCGGAATACTGGAGGTTGGTTTTAATGCAACATTCACGCGAATTTCCTGCCCGGTAGAAATACCACCCAAAATACCGCCAGCATGATTGGTCACAAAACCTTGCGGCGTCATTTCATCACTATGCACACTACCGCGCTGTGCAATGCTGGCAAAACCGGCACCAATTTCCACGCCTTTGACTGCGTTAATGCTCATCATCGCGTATGCAATCTCAGCATCTAATCTGTCAAACACAGGTTCACCCCAACCTACAGGCACACCTTCAGCCACTACGGTAATTCGCGCACCGACGGAATCACGCTCAGAACGCACACCATCGAGATAACTAGCCAGTTGGGGCAACACGTCAATATTCGGTGAGAAAAAATCGTTATCCTCATGCTCAAGTGCATCCCAGCTATGAAATGGAATGTCAATTTCGCCCATCTGACTCATATAACCACGCACCGTCACACCAAAACGTTCTTTTAGCCATTTTTTGGCAATAGCGCCAGCCGCCACACGCACCGCCGTTTCACGCGCACTAGAGCGACCGCCGCCACGATAATCCCGTACACCATATTTTTGGGTATAAGTGTAATCAGCATGCCCTGGACGAAATGTATCCATAATTTTGCTGTAGTCATGACTACGCTGATCAGTATTGCGAATCAACAAGCCTATTGGCGCACCGGTGGTTTTGCCTTCAAATACACCAGACAGAATCTCCACGGCATCTGCCTCTTGGCGCTGCGTCACATGGCGTGAAGTGCCTGGCTTGCGACGGTCTAAATCAATCTGCAAATCTTCAGCACTTAATGCCAAGCCCGGTGGACAGCCATCCACAACGCCGCCTATTGCTGCACCGTGTGACTCACCGAATGAAGTCAGGGTAAAAAGTGTACCTATCGTGTTGCCAGACATGATGCTTTCTCTTAGAAATTTTTAAGTAATTTTAACATACCAAGGCTGAATTACTGCGCCAGCCCTTTCACCCACTGCGTATACGCCTGCCTAGCCACTTTATTCAAAAAGAAACAATGCAATGGCAAGTCTTGCTGCATCACATCGGTCTGTTGCACTGCCGGGCTCGATGCAGACTGTAACAACTCATCAGCACCAGCCTTGCACCAGCTTTGCACCATTTCTTCAGTCATTTCAATATGACATTGAAAGGCCAAATGCTTGCCGATGGCATACGCCTGATTTTGACAATAATGACTAGCAAGTAAATGCACGGCATTTTCTGGCAAGCTAAAAGTTTCGCCATGCCAATGGAAACCATTAAAAATCTCCAACTCACCAAACCAATGTTTTGCAACATCATTTGAACTCACAGCCAATTCGCCCCAGCCAATTTCTTTAATCGGATTTTTCGTGACATGCCCACCCAAGGCCTTGCTGATCAACTGCCCGCCAAGACAATGTCCCAGTAGTGGAATATCTAAAGCATAGGCCTCACGAATCAGGTCCAGCAAGGGCGTAATCCACGGCAAATCATCATTCACACTCATCGGCCCGCCCATTAGAACAAGCCCGCTGTAACCTTTGATTGAGTCAGGCAATCCCTCACCCTCATCAATTTTAATCAGTTGCCAAGGGATTTTCTGCTCATCTAAAAATGTTGCTAAATATCCAGGCCCTTCAGTCGCCGCATGGCGGAATATCACAATAGGCTTCATGGAGCTATCACCTTAAATTGTCCGATTTCAATATTATCAATGGTATACGCGCCTATCGAATAACGAATCAGGCGCAGGGTAGGAAAGCCTATTTTTGCCGTCATACGCCGTACCTGACGGTTTTTACCTTCCGAAATTTTAATCTGTAGCCAACTGGTCGGTATGGCTTTGCGCTCTCGTATTGGCGGGTTTCGGGACCATAACCCTTCTGGCTCACTCATCAGCTGTACTGTTGCAGGTTGTGTCACAAAATCACCTAAATCCACCCCTTGCCGTAGCCCTTGCAAATCCGCTTCGGCTGGCACCCCTTCCACTTGCGCCCAATAGGTTTTAATTTCTTTATGCTTGGGATGACTTAAACGATGTTGTAATGCACCATCATCGGTTAAAATGAGCAATCCTTCTGAATCAGTATCCAAACGTCCGGCAGCATATACATCGGACAGCGGGATAAAGTCTTTTAACGTGGGGTGCTTTTCATGCGAGCTAAACTGGCACACGACGTTAAAAGGTTTATTAAATAAAATTATCATGTTAGGAAATTTGCAATGAATTCTATAGTGACTTCGAAAATTATCGTGCCGGAAACTGGTGAAAAAATTACCGTCAACGCAGACGATACACTTAACGTGCCAAACAATCCTATTATCCCATTTATTGAGGGTGATGGCATAGGCGTAGATATTACGCCACCGATGATTAAAGTCGTGGATGCGGCAGTGAACAAAGCTTATAACGGCACACGCAAGATATCATGGATGGAAGTCTACGCTGGTGAAAAAGCCGTGAATATCTACGGTAAAGACAAAGATGGCAAGGACACATGGTTGCCGAGTGAAACTATGCAAGCCGTGCGTGATTACGTTATTTCAATCAAAGGCCCGCTCACAACGCCTGTTGGCGGTGGCATTCGCTCATTAAATGTTACTTTGCGCCAAGAGTTGGATTTATATGTGTGCTTGCGCCCAGTACAATATTTCACTGGTGTTCCTAGCCCAGTAAAACACCCAGAAAAAACTGACATGGTGATTTTCCGTGAAAACACTGAGGATATCTATGCTGGTATTGAATGGGCAGCCGGTACAGACGAAGTAGAAAAAGTCATTAACTTTTTGAGTGACATGGGCATGCGTAAAAAAATTCGCTTCCCAGAGTCATCTGCCATCGGCATTAAACCTGTATCGAAAGAAGGCAGCCAACGCCTAGTGCGCAAGGCGATTCAATACACGATTGATAACAATCGCAAGTCACTCACGATTGCCCATAAAGGCAATATCATGAAGTTCACGGAAGGCGGCTTTAGAGATTGGGGTTATGAGGTTGCCAAACAAGAATTTGGTGCAGTTGAGATTGATGGTGGCCCATGGTGCAAATTGCCAAACGGCATCGTCATTAAAGATTGCATCGCAGATGCGTTCTTACAAGAAATCTTACTGCACCCGCAAGATTATGACGTAGTTGCCACACTTAACTTAAATGGCGATTACATGAGTGATGCACTAGCGGCTCAAGTGGGCGGCATTGGTATTGCACCGGGCGCAAATTTAAGCGACACGGTTGCCATGTTTGAAGCCACTCATGGCACAGCACCTAAAATTGCCGGCAAAGACATTGCCAACCCAAGCTCTCTCATCCTTTCAGCAGAAATGATGTTACGTCACTTAGGCTGGGTTGAAGCTGCAGACTTAGTACTTAGTGGCGTAGCCAAGGCAATTACTGCCAAACGTGTAACCAGTGACTTCTCAAGTCAAATGGAAGATGCAACACAAGTCAGCACTTCACAGTTTGGTGAAGAAATTATCGCCAATATGTAATGTGTTCTATAAAAATAGAACATAAAAAAACGGCTCGTCAGTGATGACGAGCCGCTAAGTTAGACTGTAATACTAAAAGTACTTCGTCTAGCGTCTATTTTCTAGCTAGACTTAAGCCTTTTGAATATTTGAAGCTTGCTTGCCTTTTGGACCTTCGGTCAAATCAAAACTAACACGTTGGCCTTCTTTAAGACTTTTATAGCCAGCTTCTACAATCGCAGAGAAGTGTGCGAATAAATCATCGCCACCATCATCCGGTGTAATAAAGCCAAAACCTTTAGAATCGTTAAACCATTTTACGGTACCTGTTGCCATTTCATACATCCTTACATAATACACGGGGGGCGCCCCAAAAAGTTTGCCTCAAGAACAGAAGTCTCAGTAACTAAATTGCAAAAACAATTTAAAACAGGCTGCAAAAAACTCGAACCCAAACACCTAGTTAACTTTATAATTTGGATTTTCATAAATGTCAAGCAGGTTTACAGCAAAGACTTGATTGTCTACCGCAACTACTACGTAAATATTCTTGATTCCAATCAACAATACCAAGCATGTTAATAGCGCCAATGTTGCGTAAAGACTTTACAAAAAAAAATCTTAAGGGCATTATTGCTCGATAGAACCTAACTGGGAAAAGCTTTTACGCTAAATTAATGTAACTTTTATGGCTATTGCAACTCCACCCAACAAACTAAGCGGCCTCGCTCGCACCTTAATTCAAGAAAACTTGCTTACGGAAGATGAGGCAAGCGCGATTCAGGCACAAGCACTCACACTTAAAGCGCCGTTTGTTACACAGCTCATTCAAAGCAAAAAATTAAGTGCGCAGGTCATTGCAGAAACCTCAGCAAAAGCGTTTGGCTTCCCATATTTCAATTTGGATGCGTTTAATCCAGACTATCTGCCCTCCAAGAAAATTGATGCGAAATTAATGCAATCCAATCGTGTGATGGCATTGCAAGTACGCAATAATTTACTTTTCGTTGCCATTTCAGACCCCACCAACTTACATGCACTTGATGGTGTGCAATTCCAGATGGGCATGGCATTGTCACCCGTTGTAGTGGAGGATGACAAACTTGGTCGCTGGATAGATAAAATAGTAGAGGCAAATGACACCAGCCTAAAATCACTCAATATTAGCGATGATTATGATTTAGGTGACGATGAGGCGCACACACAGGAAGATGAAGCACAAACCCAAGAAGTTGATGATGCGCCAGTCGTTCGATTCTTAAATAAAATGCTCATGGATGCCATTAACATGGGCGCATCTGACTTGCATTTTGAGCCATATGAAAAGTTTTACCGCGTACGTTACCGTGTGGACGGCATCTTGCGTGAGATTACCCAACCACCACTGTCTATTAAGGAAAAGTTGGCATCACGCATCAAAGTGATTTCCAGCATGGACATCTCTGAAAAACGCATCCCGCAAGATGGACGCATGAAGCTGGTAATTTCAAAAACACGCACCATTGATTTTCGGGTAAGCACATTGCCATTAATTAATGGTGAAAAAATTGTAATGCGAATTTTGGATCCAACCAGCGCCACCCTTGGCATTGAAGCGCTAGGCTATGAACCCATACAGAAAGAACGCCTGCTTAGTGCAGTAAGTCGTCCATATGGACTTGTTCTAGTTACCGGCCCAACCGGTTCAGGTAAAACTGTATCTTTATACACGTGCCTTAATATTTTAAATAGCCCTGACGTTAATATTGCTACGGCTGAAGACCCTTGCGAAATACCTCTTGCAGGCATCAATCAAGTCAACGTGAATGACAAACAAGGGCTAACGTTTGCCGCAGCATTAAAGTCTTTCTTACGACAAGATCCTGACATCATCATGATTGGTGAGATTCGCGACCTAGAAACAGCAGACATGGCAATTAAGGCAGCATCTACTGGCCACATGGTGCTATCAACGCTGCACACTAATGACGCGCCATCGACACTGACACGTTTACTAAACATGGGCGTTGCGCCTTTTAACATAGCTTCAGCCGTGTCTCTAATTACGGCACAACGTCTGGCGAGACGATTATGCAAAAGTTGCAAAGAACCAATTGACGTACCCAAAGAAGCCTTGCTTGGCGTAGGATTTACAGAAGAAGATCTAGATGGCTCATGGCAATTATATGGCCCGAAAGAAGGTGGTTGTGAAATGTGTAATAACGGCTACAAAGGCCGAGTTGGCATCTATCAAGTCATGCCAATCACGGATGCTATTAGCCGCATCATTATGAAAAATGGCACCGCGCACGACATTGCAGATCAAGCAAAACTTGAAGGTGTTAAAGACCTGCGGCAATCAGGACTACTCAAAGTAAAACAAGGCCTAACTTCAATTGAAGAAGTGGAAGCCTGTACAAATGAATAAGCTTTCCATTCTGCATCGTCAATAAATAAATCTGGCAATTAATATAGGGCATCATCATGGCAGTCAACACCAAAGCCACAAAAGAGACGACTTACGCCTGGGAAGGTAAAGATAAAAAAGGCAAGTTAGTCAAAGGCGAAATGAAAGCCTCTGGCGAATCATTTGTCAGCGCCACACTAAGACGCCAAGGCATTACTAGCATCAAGGTAAAAAAACAAAGTGGCTTTGCTAATAAAGGCAAGGTAACCGATAAAGACGTTACCCTATTCACACGTCAACTTGCCACTATGATGAAGGCTGGTGTACCGCTATTACAATCATTTGATATTGTAGGCAAGGGTCACAGTAATCCGGCGGTTTCCAAACTTTTAAGTGATATCAAATCTGATGTAGAAACTGGCAGCAGCTTAAGTACAGCATTCCGTAAATATCCATTATATTTTGATGCGCTTTTTTGCAATCTGATTGGTGCTGGTGAGCAGGCTGGTATTTTAGATACGCTTCTAGACCGACTGGCGACATATAAAGAAAAAATTCTGGCAATCAAATCAAAAATTAAATCCGCTTTGTTTTACCCCGCTTCAATTATTATCGTAGCCTTCATCATTACTGCGGTCATCATGATTTTTGTGGTTCCTGCCTTTAAAGATCTATTTAGCAGTTTTGGCGCTGACTTACCTGCACCAACGCTCATTGTAATGGGTATTTCAGATATATTTGTACAATGGTGGTGGGCAATTTTTGGCTCCATTGGCTTTGGTATATGGTTTTTCTTTTACACATGGAAACGCTCTTTAAGCATGCAGAGCACAATGGACAGATTGATTCTCAAAGCGCCAGTATTCGGCCCTTTAGTTCGAAAAGCTACCATTGCGCGATGGTCACGCACATTAGCTACCATGTTTTCTGCTGGCGTACCTTTAGTGGAAGCACTGGACTCTGTTGCTGGCGCCGCTGGTAACCGTGTTTACTACGATGCAACAAAAAAAGTTCAAAGTGAAATTAGCACCGGCACTAGCTTAACCGTTGCTATGCAAAATGCAGAGGTTTTTCCCAACATGGTGTTACAAATGACAGCAATTGGCGAGGAGTCGGGTGCCTTAGACTCAATGCTCAGTAAAGTTGCGGATTTTTTTGAAGCTGAAGTTGATGATGCTGTTGATGCTATGGCAAGCTTGATGGAGCCGATAATCATGGTTGTACTAGGTACGCTCATTGGTGGTTTGGTTGTTGCCTTGTATCTTCCAATCTTCAAACTAGGGCAAGTTGTCAGTGGGTAACTAATAAAATTCAAGCTAAGAAATACAAAGCTTTATACAAAGAAATAACCTCTAAAATTATTGAGATTACTTCTTTTGTACTGCTGAAATTCCTCAACTATTTTTTAGCAGCTAAAGACAAAGCACGCTCAATTTCTTTATGTGGCTGAGCACCTAACATACGTTTTCCATCAGCAAAAAACATAGTAGGCGTACTGGTTACACCTATTTTTCTCGCTAACTCCCCCACCTTTTCCAAAGGCACATCACAATTACCAGTTGTTTTCGGCAACTGACTATTAAAAATCCAGTCTTGCCATGCCTTTACACGATTTGGCGAACACCAGATTGATTTTGATTTATTCGCAGCGTCTGGATGTAAACCCTCAATCGGATATAGGAAAGTATAGATAGTCACATCGTTAATGTTGGTCAGTTCATTTTGCTCTAGACGCTTGCAGTAAGGACAATCAACATCTGAGAACACCACCAACTTACGGCTGCCATTACCTTTAACCACTTTAATCGCTTGTTCCAATGGCAGACTTGAGAAGTCAACTTTTGTTAGCTCCTCCAAACGCTCACCAGTGACGTCTTTTTTGGTTTTCACATCCACCAGACGGCCTTCAGCTATCAGAAAAGACGTTTTTTCATCGGTATAAATAATTTGCCCACCCATGAACACTTCGTACAAACCTGCATAGCCAGTTTTAGTCACACTCTCAACTTTGAACTTTGGATAGGCGGATTCTATTGCTTTTTTAACGCTAGCTTCATCTGCCATTACTGTTGTTGTAAATGCACTTAATAGCGTTATGCCAGTGGCTAACAACATGCTGTTAGCAGTCATACGTTTGTTCTTCATACCAATTTCCTTTGTTCATTTAATTTATTCAATGCCGTACATTAAAGTGCAATTGCGTTTGCCACCAGTGTTTTTTTCGCTATCTTGGACTTCGCCATTGAAAATCCCCAGTGCCTTATTTTTTCTAGTATATGCTGGTGACTTTCAAACAAATAATAAAGCCCATCCGTCAACATGAGCATATTAAGCATGTCGGCTTTCCTCATCCGAGAGTAACGCTTAAGTAGACTACTGTCATGCAGCGATTGATAAGGATTTTTTGTTTTCAACATTTCCAACCAATCCATCACGTCTCTAAAGCCAAGATTGACGCCCTGCCCTGCCATAGGGTGAATGCGGTGTGCGGCATCGCCCATCAGCACGACACATTCTTGCGTCAAAACCTCTGATTTTTTAAGGATAAGCGGAAATGCAGCGGGCGAACCCATTAACTTAAACTCACCCAGCAGGCTGCCCCCAGCCATCATCACTTGCTTGGTAAACTCCGTGTCGGTAAGGTTCAACAAAGTTTCTGCATATTGAGTAGACACTGACCATACGATAGAAATTTTATTATCTGACAAAGGCAGCCAACCCAAGATGCAGCTTTCACCGGCAGTATCTTGTGTAAACCATTGCCTAGCGATATTGGCATGCGACTTCTCAACCTCAAAATTCGCCACGATTGCTGTTTGATGATACGGCTTTTGCTGCACGCCAATGCCTAGTTGTTGGCGCACCCAAGAGTTGGCGCCATCCGCAGCTAATAGCAATTCACTGCTTAGCACTTGCTCATTCGCTAAATGCAATGTTGCTTGATGGGCACTTGCATTAAGTTTAGCGCATGATGATTCAAAACAAGTATGCACGCCCAATGCCTCTACGCACCGCATGAGTGCTTGTTTTAAGGCGCTTTCTTCAACGATAAAGCCAAGATGCTCTGCATTAGCATCACTTGCCGACAATACTAAGGGGGCATGTGAGACATCCTCCCAAATTTCCATGCCCTGCATTTCGCCTATACGTGTTGAGTCTAATAATTGCCAAGCACCTAAACTGGCTAGCCACTGTGCATTTCTGGGGCTGATTGCATAAATGCGCTGATCCCAATCTTGCACATTACTCTGACTGCTAGCATCCAACTTAACAGGATGCTGACTATCAACCAACGTCACGGAGTAACCTGCCTGCCGCAGTGCTACGGCCGCGGCCATACCGACCAAACCAGCACCAACAATAGTGATGTCACTCTGCAAGTGAGCGTCTATATTTTTCATTTACCAAAACTCATTTTGCTGACCAAATGTTTTTTAACGGGCTTTAACACATCGAACAGCCCCAAACCGGCGCTCCTTAACTTGGGCAGACCTAAAATATCATTGGAAAAAATATTGACCAAAAAATCTGTAAACAATAAACCATGCTTAGTGTCCGTTTTACGCGCTTCACGATAGGCGTCCAACATCTCACTTCCACCTAATCCAGCCTCTGACGTAGCTGCAATCTGCTGCGCTAAAGCTTCTGCATCACGCAGACCTACATTAAAACCTTGCCCTGCCACGGGATGCATGGTTTGCGCCGCGTTACCGATGACCACCAGATGTGGCGTATCGCTGGCCTTCAGGTGTGACAACCTTAATGGAAAACACATACGTTTCTCTACACTTAAAAAGCGCCCAACTCTATCGCTAAATTGGGTATGAAACTGTGTCAGAAATGCCTCATCACTCAAGGTTAGCAATGGTTCTATGAGTGCTCTTTTACCAGTCCATACCAATGAAAAGTCACGCTCACCATTCGGCAGCAAGGCCATTGGGCCATTCGCAGTGAATCGCTCATAGGCAATATTATTATGCGGCAACTCTGCGCGCACTTTTGTGATTAAGGCATCATGTCCGTACTCTTTGGTCTCACGCGTTAAACCAGCGACTTCATCTAAGCTACGACCACCATCAGCCAGCACGACTAATGCGCTAGCTAGTATGTGAGATTGATTCTGGTGTGTATAAGTCACACTGGCGCGAGTCGCGGTGTGGGTAATTGCCTCAGCGCTAGCCTCGAAGATAAGGTTAACATTTGGCTGCGTAGCAAGTGCCGTATCTAAAGCCTCGCTTAATGCCCCATAAGACAACACATAACCAAGCGCCTCTTGCTGATAATCGTGCGCATGTAAAATACTGCGTCCGATACTGCCTTTTTGTGAAACATGAATGGTATTGATGGCAGTGGCATGCGGCGCAAGCTGCGGCCAAATGCCTAGCTTCTCAAGAATGCGGCGACTGCCAAACGACAGCGCCAAAGCGCGACTTTCAGTAAATGCAGCGCCCTGCTTACGCGCTTCCAGTACCGTACAGGCAATTCCTTGCTTAGCCAGCAGTAACGCCAGTACTGCGCCCACCGGACCGCCACCGACGATGACAATATTACCCGTATTTTTAAACGCGTCTTGCAACTAATTGACTTTCATTAAAGCTTCAATATCCGCCACCGTTTTCACAGCTTTAGCGGTAATCACTTCGCAGCCTTGTTGTGTGACCAAAACGTCATCTTCGATACGAATGCCGATATTCCAAAAGTCTTTAGCGACATTGTCTGCCGGACGCACGTAACAACCCGGCTCCACAGTCAATGCCATGCCTGGTGACAACTTCCGCCAATCACCTTGTTTGTTCTTGTACTCGCCAGCATCATGCACATCCAAACCCAACCAATGCCCTGTGCGATGCATATAAAACTGTCGATAAGCGCCACTCTCTAACACCGCGTCTCTACTGCCTTTACACCAGCCAAAGTCTATAAAGCCCTGAATCAGCACGTCCAGCGCGGCCTCATGCGGCGCATTCCAATGTTGTTGTGGGCTGACTTTTGCAATCGCCGCGTATTGTGCCGCTAACACCAACTCATAAACATCCTTTTGTGCCGCGCTAAATTTGCCATTTACAGGAAATGTTCGTGTGATGTCAGACGCATAGCCATCTAGCTCACAACCCGCATCAATCAACAATAAGTCACCAGCATTGAGTGGCGCATTATTGGCGTTGTAATGCAAAGTGCAAGCATTTGCGCCACCCGCCACAATGCTGGTATAAGCCGGTGATTGCGCGCCTTTGCGATAAAACTCATGCAAAAATTCCGCTTCAACCTCATACTCCATCATGCCTGACTTGGTAAATTGCATGGCACGATTATGTGCAGCCGCAGCAATATCCGCAGAGCGGCGCATAATAGCCTGCTCCACAGGCGATTTATACAAACGCATTTCATCTACCAGCTTGCGCACATCGACCATATCATCGGGCACGCTCACACCGCTTCTAGCTTGGCTACGGAGGCTATTAAGCCAACCTGTCACGCGTGCATCCCAAGCTGCGCTATCGCCCAAGCTAAAAAACAGCTTTGGCTGATTCGCCAATAGTTTCAGCATGACGGCATCTAGCTCACTGATTGAATAAGCTTCATCAAAGCCGAACGCTTCACGAGCAGCATCTGCGCCATAGCGAAAGCCATCCCAAATCTCACGCTCCATGTCTTTATCACGGCAGAACAAGATGCTTTTAGGCGTAGCACCTGCAATCAGCACCAATACAGACTCTGGCTCTTTAAAGCCTGATAAATAATAAAAGTAACTATCAAATCGATATGGATAATGGCTATCGCGATTACGAATCGCCTCTGGTGCAGTAGGAATGACAGCGATGCCGACATCCATTGTTTGCATCAATTGCTGACGACGATTTTTAAACTCTTGCATATCGAACATAGTTAACCCATTTTTTTTACTAATTAGAGTTACCCAGCAATTGCTGGTTTAAGTGCTGTAACCGTTCCGGCGTACCGATGTCGTGCCACTCACCTTGGTAATGTTCAGCCGACACCTGCTGCTTAAGCATTGCAGCGCGTAAGAGTGCTGCCAGCTTGGCTGGCTGACCTTTTTCAACTGTCGCAAACAAGCTTGGCTCATAAATACCTACGCCGGAAAAAGTCAGCTTTGTATCGCCTTCAGGCATCAATTGATTACCTACCAGCGCAAAGTCACCTTCTGCATGTTGCGGCGGATTATTCACCATCACCAAATGCGCAAGATTAGGTGTGTGTAGTTTAAGTTGCGCAAAATCAATATCAATGAATATGTCGCCATTCACCACCAGAAATGGCGCATCACCTAACAAAGGCAAGGCATTAGCAATGCCACCTGCGGTTTCCAGCGCAATGGTTTCTGGGCTATATTGAATGGACACATTCCACTGACTGCCACTACCGAGACTTTGTTCAATCTGCGCGCCTAAATGGGCATGATTAATGACAATCTCTGTAAAGCCTGCACGGGCTAAACGCTCTAGATGCCAAACAATCAGAGGCTTGCCGCCGACTTGCAGTAACGGTTTCGGCGTATGGTCGGTCAATGGGCGCATACGCTCACCACGACCCGCCGCGAGTACCATCGCCTTCATTAAAACGTGTAGCCTTCTTGAGGTTTGAGATTTTCCAGCTGATTTAGCAATCGTAGCATCGGGCGTAACTCCACATAACGCTCACAAACTTTACGTAAGTGCATCATGACCAATGGCATATCTTTAAGATAGCCATCCTTACCATCACGATGCGAAAGTCTGGCGAATATGCCTAACACCTTGATATGCCGTTGTGCGCCCATCCATTCAAAGTCGCGGTAGAACTCGGAAAAATCATCTGGTACAGGTAAGCCAGCCTTTTTAGCGGGCTGCCAATAGCGCACCGCCCAATCAATAATTTCAGCTTCATCCCAATGAATATAGGCATCTTTGAGTAGAGACACCAAATCATAAGTGATTGCACCATATACCGCATCTTGGAAATCTAGAACGCCGGGATTGTTCTCTGGTGTAATCATTAGATTGCGAGAGTGGTAATCACGATGCACATACACTTGCGCTTGCCCAAGGATATTTTGATTAAGCACGGCAAACGTATTATTTAAAACCGCTTGCTGTTCGCTACTTAATTCAAGATTGAGATGCTTAGCCACATACCAATCTGGAAACAGTTGCATCTCACGGGTGAGTAACGCTTCATCGTAATTCGGCAACACTCCAGACTTACTTGCCAACTGCAATTGAATCAAGGCATCCGTGGCATTACCATAAAGCTTGGCTGCATTATCGGCTTGAAGTTGCGACAAATAAGTGTCATCACCCAAATCAGTTAACAACAGAAATCCCTGTGCTAAATCCTGCGCAATGATTTCAGGCACATTGAGCCCCGCTTCTAAAAACAATTGGGCAACTGCCACAAACGGTGCGCAGTTTTCCTGCGGCGGAGGTGCATCCATCGCAATCAAAGTGCTGCGTCCTAAATATGGATGAAGTAAATGCACGCGGAAATAACGTCTGAAACTTGCATCCGCAGATGCGGTCGTCAGTGTAAAGTCAGCCTGTTGTAATGTGGTTTGTAACCATGATTCAAGTTGTTTGTATCTAATATCCACGACATCTCTATTCAGTTTTATTTAAAATATGCAGGTTATAACAGCGCTTTAAAACTCTGCGTAAATCATGACGAGCTTGATTTATTGATTGCCAAAAAGTGCAATTTGTGCGATTTTATCACTGATAAAATAAAACCGTCTGCCTATATACTCGTGCCTTCTACCCCATCTTTTCTACCGCTGGCATTTTCATGTTAAAAAGTCGCCTGTTAACTGGCGTCACAGCGATGCTATTCATGTGTAGCCTACGTGCTCAGGCGCAAAGCGAGACCGTGCAATCTGACAACGCAAAAAATGATGACAGCATCACGATTGAGGGTGACAAGCTAGAGCTCCATTTAGATAGACAAATGCGCGCTATTGGCAATGCATCCATCAGCCAAAATGAACAAACCATACTAGGCGATGAGATTGACTATGACGTACAGAACGACCAATTGCATGTCATTGGCAATGCTCGGATTGAGTTAGGCGAGGCGATGCTCACTGGCCCAGAATTGCGCATGCAACTTTCTGAGAGCATTGGTGAGATGCGTGATGCATCCATCAGCATCATTCCGTCAAGCCAACCTCAGTTGCAAGCAAACGAAGAACCTCAAGATGCATCAATACCAACAAAAACGCTCCCTAAATCACGCGGTGATGCCAAAGCAATATTCTTTGAAGGCCCTGATAAAAAACGACTACAAAACGCACGTTACACCACATGTGAAGCTGGCGTAGATGACTGGTATATCAAAGCCCAAGAGTTACAGCTCAACGATGCAACCAAATCTGGTGTTGCAAAAAGCGCTTACATAGAATTCAAAGACGTTCCCTTATTTTATACACCGTGGATGAGTTTCTCATTCAACAATCAACGCAAAAGCGGCTTACTCGCGCCAACTTTTGGCAACACCACTAAAACTGGTTTTGAGTTAACAACTCCTTTCTACTGGAATATTGCACCGAATATGGATGCAACCATGGCAACACGTGAACTAAGTAAGCGTGGCGTGCAATTACAAGGTGGATTCCGGTATTTAGAGGATAAGTTTTCAGGCTCAGATAACCTTGAATACCTACCTTCAGACAATCAAACAGGTCAAACACGCTATTACGCCAACTTAAAACATCAGCAAAACTTTGGCAATGGCTGGTCGGCTGGTTACAACATTGAGAAAGTATCTGATGACCAATATTTCTCGGAATTATCTACACAAATAACCACCACCAGCCGCGTTAATTTACCACAACAATTTAACGTAAATTACACTGATGAAACATGGAACTTCAATGGTCTTGCCCAGAAATTCCAGACGCTAGATAAAGTATCCTATCCATACGAGCGACTACCACAACTCACACTCAATGGTAATCAGGATTTTGGTGGCGTAAACGCTAATTTATACTCACAGCTAGTCGCATTCGATACAAATAAAGCCAATGCCGCAGTAGCAACACTAGCTACGGGCTCAAGACTTACACTATACCCAAGCATAAGCTTTCCGCTTAACACTTCTTACGGCTATATCACACCAAAAATCGGGGTTCACCATACCAGCTATAGTCTAAACAACGACCCAAATAATTTTGGCAATCAAGAACGCACCTTACCAATATTTAGCTTGGATAGCGGCCTGTACTTTGATCGAGATTTAAAAATCGCCAGCAGAAATTACTCACAAACGCTGGAGCCTAGACTGTATTATGTGTACATCCCAGACAGTAACCAAAATAACATTCCTAATTTTGACAGCAGCGAAGCTGACTTAAACTTCGGCACATTGTTCAGAGAGAATCAGTTCACAGGCAACGATCGTATCAACAATGCCAATCAAGTCAGCTTGGCATTAACTTCACGACTGATTGAATCCGACTCAGGCACACAACGCCTCTCAGCCTCCATTGGTCAGCGCTTCTATTTCGCAGACCAAAAAGTCACATTACCTGGTGTGACATCTCGCATAAACAACAGCTCCGACATCATTGCAGGCTTAAGCGCCAACTTAAGAACACATTGGATGCTAAACGCTTTTACACAGTACAACACGAATGACTCAAGCTCTACGCGCACCACATTGAGCAGCCGCTTCACCCCGGAACCTGGAAAATCCCTCAATCTAAGCTATAGCTATAGAAAAGATTTACTAGATCAGTTCGACATATCTGCGCAATGGCCACTTGGCCAAGGTTGGTACGGCATCGCACGCACCAACTACTCTTTACTTGAACACCAAAACATCGAAACATTAGCCGGGATAGAATACAATGCCGGCTGCTGGCAAACCAGAACCGTGATGCAGCGTGTAAGTACCGCAACAGCAAATGCTAACTATGCGCTATTCTTCCAGCTTGAACTAGGTGGCTTAGCATCTATTGGCTCAAGCCCACTCAACGTTATCAAACGTAGCGTTCCTGGCTATGTCAGATCTGGCAACATTACCGACAATTCACAACAATCTTATTTCGAGTAACTATTTTGCGTAAATTCATACTATCTTTATTATTCGCATGCGCTTCAATTTCAGCTGGCAGCTTTAGTGCACAAGCCGCAGAGGTGGTCAAACTCGACCGCATTGTCGCGGTTGTAGATCAAACAGTCATCACGGAACAAGAGCTCGAAAATCGAATTCTGACAGTGACTGCTCAATTAAAAAAACAAGGTAAAGAATTACCCCCTGACAATATTTTACGTAAGCAGATTCTGGAGCGTCTGATTTCAGATACTTTGCAATTGCAATATGCGGCACAAACCGGCCTTAAGGTAGATGACAGCCAGCTAGATAAAACCATAGAACGCATTGCAGAGCAAAACAAAATGACGCTGACCGAGTTTGGCGAAGCGCTCAGTAAAGATGGCGTTAGCATGCGTAAATTCAGAACCGACATTCGTAGTGAAATCACACTTGCAAGGTTGCGCGATCGTGAAGTCGATAGCCGTGTGAACGTCAGCGAGTCTGAAATCGACAATTACTTAACGACACAAGCCTCTAGCACTGAAAATCAAGATGAGTTCGAAATATCGCACATATTGATTCGCACGCCGGAAGAAGGCGCGACCGAAGATATACAAAAAGCCAAAACCAAAGTAGAGGATGCCATTAAGGCGTTACAAGCTGGCACTAGCTTTGCCACAGTATCAGCAAGCTACTCAGATGCACCTAATGCATTAGAAGGCGGCAACTTGGGCTGGAAAGGCAGTTCACAAATGCCGGCATTGTTCCTTGATGCCTTAAAAGCGATGCAAGTGGGCGACATTTCTGCCGCACTGCGTAGCCCGAATGGCTTCCATATCCTTAAACTCACCAATAAGCGTGGAGGTAATTCACCACTGGTGATCGAGCAAACACATGCACGCCACATCCTGATCAAACTTTCAGAAGTCATGTCTGAAAAAGATGGCAAACTAAAAATAGACAACATTAAAGAGCGTCTTGATAACGGCGAAAAATTTGAAGTACTTGCGCGTCAGTTCTCAGAGGATGGTACAGCATCCAATGGTGGGGACTTGGGCTGGGTCAACCCAGGCGACACCGTACCACCATTTGAAAAAGCCATGAACGAGCTTAAAATCGATCAAATCAGTGAGCCTGTACGCAGCCCGTTTGGCTGGCATGTAATTCAAGTGCTGGAGCGCCGCAAACAAGACATGAGTAAAGAGTCTGCACGGTTGAAAGCACGTCAGGAAATCCGCGCCAGAAAAGCAGATGAAGCATTTCAGGATTGGGTGCGCGAACTGCGTGACCGCGCCTATGTTGAGCTTAGACTTGAAGACAAGTTTTAATCGCATCGTATCGTATCGTGAGTAATTTACTACCCTGCATCGCCATCACTGCCGGTGAGCCTGCTGGCATTGGCCCTGACCTATGCGTCATGCTGGCGCATCAACCGCTCAATGCCACAGTTGTTGTTATCGCGGGCACTGACATGCTTAAGGCACGTGCAGCGCAACTTAACCTACCCATCAATATTGTTCCATATGCTGAAAACAGCACGCCAATTCATTGCGGAGATGGCTCGCTCACAGTCTGGGACCAAGCCATCCACCATCCCGCTATCCCAGGCAAGCTAGATGTTCGCAATAGCCAATACGTGCTGGAAACACTAAAAACTGCCGCTTTAGGCTGTGTCGACAATACCTTTGATGCAATGGTTACCGCCCCTGTACATAAAGGTGTTATTAACGATGCTGGCATCGCCTTTAGTGGTCATACTGAATTTCTCGCCGAACTCACCGATACCCCACAAGTCGTGATGATGCTAGTCGGTGGCGGCATGCGTGTTGCCCTTGCGACCACACATTTGGCACTCAAAGATATTCCAACCGCGATTACACGCCAAAGCTTGGAAACCACCATCCGCATTTTGCACCATGATTTAGTCACTAAATTTGGCATTCAAAATCCTCGCATACTGGTAGCAGGTCTTAATCCGCACGCGGGTGAAGATGGTTATTTAGGCCGAGAAGAAATCGACATTATTAACCCCGTATTACAACAACTACGCCTAGAAGGCATGCAACTCATCGGTGCCTTGCCTGCCGACACACTATTTGCCAAACACCATTTAAGCACTGCCGACGCAGTGCTTGCCATGTACCACGACCAAGGTTTACCTGCACTGAAACATGCCAGTTTTGGTGAAGGCGTCAATGTCACATTAGGTTTGCCGATTATCCGCACCTCGGTCGATCATGGCACTGCGCTGGACCTTGCGGGCAAAGGCAACATTGAAATTGGCAGTATGCTGGCCGCCATTGAGCTAGCCATTATGTTGGCTAAAAACAAATCTAAAAGTGTAAATCCCATATGAAACACGTTGCAAAAAAACGCTTCGGTCAAAACTTTCTCACAGACCAAGGTGTCATCGCCAGCTTGGTAGAAGCCATTTCACCAAAAGCCGATGACTTAATGGTAGAAATCGGCCCTGGCTTAGGCGCGCTAACCAAACCCCTACTGAAACGCTTAAATCTTTTACACGTAGTAGAAGTCGACCGCGACATCATTAGTTGGATGGAAAATGAATATGCAAAACCCGCATACGAAAAAAATAAGATATCCATTCACAATTCCGACGCACTGAAATTTAATTTCAGCGGTTTAGGTGAAAGCCTGCGCGTCACCGGCAACTTGCCTTACAACATTTCCACGCCAATTTTGTTTCACCTGCTGGATAATATTGCTCACATCACCGACATGCACTTTATGCTGCAAAAAGAAGTCGTCGAACGCATGGTGGCAGCGCCATCCACCGCAGCCTATGGACGTCTTAGCGTCATGCTGCAATATCGTTTGCAAATGACCTATCTATTCACCGTGCCGCCAGAAGCCTTTGAGCCTGCACCTAAAGTGGAATCGGCCTTTGTGCGCTGCGTACCGCATGCCACACTGCCATTTGTCGCCAAAGATGAAGCTATGTTTGCAAAAGTCGTATTAGCCGCTTTTGGTCAACGCCGCAAAACGCTACGCAATACGCTAAAAGGGTTGTTGGATGACGCCGGGTTTACCGCGCTCAACATAGACTCACAACTCCGCGCCGAGAATTTGTCCGTGGCGCAATTTGTCGCTATCAGCAATTATCTAGTTTGATATAAAATTTAACCTCAAAAATATAATTAGGAAGCATTAAGCCATGCGAATCATTCTGTTAGGCGCACCAGGCGCTGGCAAAGGTACTCAAGCCACGCACTTACGTGAAAAATTCAATATTCCACAAATCTCTACTGGCGACATGTTGCGCGCAGCCGTTAAAGCTGGCACACCATTAGGTTTAGAAGCCAAAGCGTTTATGGATAGCGGCGGTTTAGTGCCAGATGCAGTGATTATCGGCCTAGTCAGTGAGCGCATTAAAGAAGCAGACTGTGCTAACGGCTTTCTATTCGACGGCTTCCCACGCACCATTCCACAAGCCGAAGCCATGAAAAACGCAGGCGTAGGCATTGATTACGTTGTCGAAATCGACGTACCAGACGAAGCCATCGTAGAACGCATGAGCGGTCGCCGCTCACACCCAGCTAGCGGACGCACCTACCACGTTAAATTCAACCCACCAAAAGTGGCAGGCAAAGATGACGTCACTGGCGAAGACCTAGTACAACGCGCAGATGACAAAGAAGAAACCGTGAAAACACGCCTAGACGTTTATCACAGCCAAACCAAACCACTGGTTGAATACTATTCAAGCTGGGCAAAAAGCGGCGTAGCTGGCGCACCTAAACATGTGTTTGTGAATGGCTTAGGCGATATGAACGTGATTCGTGACAATATTTTTGCAGCGCTGAAATAATTAAAATACAGGTGTGCAAATACATTTAATTTGCACACCCCACAAACTACACAGGTATGACGTCACGATAAATCGCCTTATTCACACGTCAAAGGTATAATCTCGCTATTCATCTAAATATTTAAGAATAGTTAAATTATGCAACAGCAGTACCCATTCAAAGACATCGAACAATCTGCCCAAACCTACTGGGAAGCCAATCAAACCTTCGCAGCTTCTGAGCAATCAGATAAGCCTAAATACTATTGCCTATCAATGTTCCCATACCCAAGCGGACGCTTGCACATGGGGCATGTGCGCAACTACACGATTGGCGATGTTTTAAGCCGCTTTCATAAAATGAAAGGCTTTAACGTCATGCAACCTATGGGTTGGGATGCGTTTGGCCTGCCTGCGGAAAATGCGGCGATTAAACATGAAACAGCGCCAGCCGCTTGGACTTACAGCAATATTGAACACATGAAAACCCAGCTAAAACAACTGGGCTTGGGCGTAGACTGGAATCGTGAAATTGCAACTTGCAAACCAGAGTATTACAAATGGGAGCAATGGCTGTTTACCGAGCTATTCAAAAAAGGCCTGATCTACAAAAAAACTTCTACAGTGAACTGGGATCCAGTAGACGGCACAGTGCTTGCTAATGAGCAGGTGATTGACGGGCGCGGCTGGCGTAGTGGCGCTTTGGTAGAAAAGCGCGATATTCCGCAGTATTTCATGAAAATTACGGCTTACGCTGAAGAGCTGCTCAATGATTTAGACAAGCTGGATGGCTGGCCTGAACAAGTAAAAACCATGCAACGCAACTGGATAGGCAAAAGCTACGGTTGTGAAGTGGAGTTTCCAATTGTCGGTCAAGACGGCAATCTCAAGGTGTACACCACACGCCCAGACACATTGATGGGCGCCACTTACGTTGCCGTTGCAGCAGAACATGCACTGGCTACACAAGCCGCACAAAACAACCCTGCATTGGCTGACTTTATTGCCGAATGCAAACGCGGTAGCGTAGCCGAAGCTGACATTGCGACAGCCGAGAAAAAAGGCATGGCAACTGGCTTATTTGTCACGCACCCATTGAACGGTGAGCAATTACCAGTGTGGGTGGCGAATTACGTGCTTGCCAGCTATGGCGAGGGTGCAGTGATGGCCGTACCATCGCATGACGAGCGCGATTTTGAGTTTGCAAATAAATATAACTTGCCAATTAAAGCCGTGATTAAAAGCACCGATGACGATGTTCTACCAATGACAGAACATGGTATTTTATTTAATTCTGGCGCATTCGATGGTTTGGATTTTGAGCAAGCCTCAGATGCAATATCATCCGCATTAAGCGCTAAAAACCTTGGTAAAAAACGCACCCAATACCGCTTGCGCGACTGGGGTGTTTCACGTCAACGTTACTGGGGTTGCCCAATCCCTATCGTTCACTGTGCAAACTGCGGTGAAGTCCCCGTGCCTGCTGAGCAATTGCCAGTAGTGTTGCCAGAAGATGTGGTGATGGATGGTGTAGGTTCACCAATTAAAAAAGACCAAAACTTTATTGAAACCTCCTGTCCAACATGTGGTGGCAAGGCCTCGCGCGAAACAGATACTTTGGATACCTTCTTCGAGTCATCATGGTATTTTGCTCGTTACGCCAGCTTCGACAGTCAAACAGCCATGGCTGACGAGCGCGCCAATTACTGGTTGCCTGTAGACCAATATGTAGGCGGTATTGAGCATGCTATTCTGCATTTGCTGTATGCACGTTTCTTTAACAAACTGATGCGCGATGTGGGCTTGATTAAGAATGACGAGCCATTTACCAACTTGCTCACGCAAGGCATGGTACTGAAAGATGGTACCAAAATGAGTAAATCAAAAGGCAACACGGTTGACCCGCAAGAGCTGATTGATACTTACGGTGCAGATACCGCACGCCTATTCATGATGTTTGCCGCGCCACCTGAACAAAGCTTGGAATGGGCAGATAGCGGTGTAGAAGGCGCGCATCGCTTCTTGCGTCGTTTGTGGAAAGCGGTGTTTGACCACGTAGAATTGGGTGTAACGACTGCATTCACATCAGGTGAACTCAATGCAGACCTTAAAAATCTGCGCCGCCAGTTGCACCTCACCATAGAAAAAGTGGCTGATGACTATGGTCGCCGCCATAGCTTTAACACGGCTATTTCATCGGTGATGGAACTGATGAATGCACTCGCGAAAATCGAGGGTACCGACGAAATCACACGCCAAGTGCGTCAAGAAGTATTGCAGAATGTTGCGCTATTACTGTCACCTATCGTGCCGCATATTTGCCAAGCGTTATGGGCAGAACTATGTCCACAAAGCCATATTCTTGACACAGCATGGCCTGCTGCTGACCAATCAGCCATGGTGCAAGACAGCATCGAGTATATGATTCAGGTCAATGGCAAGTTGCGTGGCAGCATTACGGTTGCTAAGTCTGAAACCAAAGAAGCTTTAGAGAAACTGGCACTTGAGCAGCCTTGCGTACAGAAGTTTATTGAAGAAAATATGTCCGTGCGCAAAGTGATTGTGGTGCCAAACAAACTTATTAACGTTGTGGTGGGATAAACCATGCAAAATCTGCGCGCAATATTCATCCGTCAATTAAGCTGGGCATTGCCACTCGCTTTAATAGGCTCGTTGGCGTTATCTGCGTGCGGATTTCAATTGCGCGGTGTTGCGGACTTATCTTTCAAAAACATCTACATTCAAGGCAATGCCCCTAGTATCTCAAAAGACCTAAATAAATCGCTCAAGACGAATGGCATACAAGTGGTAAAAACCGCCAAAGATGCAGAGCTATTATTAGAGATGCTAGGTGAAACCTATGAAAAGCGCATTTTGTCTCTAAGTGGTGGTGGTTTGGCGCGTGAATTTGAACTTAATTATCAGGTGAAATTTAGAACACGTGAGCAAGCCAGCCCTACTTGGAGTGCAGTACAAACGGTTCAAGCACGCCGCGACTTTTCATACGACGATAAAGCCTTACTGGGTAAGGCTGAGGAAGAGGCAATGCTCATCAGCGACATGCGTAAAGATGCCGTAGGTGAAGTTTTACGCCGCTTGACCGCTATTAAGTTAGGCGCGAATTAATAAACGCAGTATGCGCTTAGCTCAGGCACAACTGGAGTCACACCTCAAACAGGGCTTACAGGCATTGTATGTTCTTGTTGGTGACGAACCTCTCGCTCAGCGTGAGTGCTTGGATGCGATTCGTGCTGCAGCACGTACACAGAGTTTTGATGAACGTACCAGCTTAACGGTAGAGCGTAATTTCAACTGGCAGCAGATTCAAAATTACGGTCAATCTATTTCACTCTTTTCCAGCCAGCGCTTACTGGAAATCAATATTCCAAACGGCAAGCCTGGCGTTGAAGGTAGCAAAACTTTACAAGCATTAGCCAACCAAGCCATGCCAGACACTACGGTAGTGATTATTCTGCCTGCGTTGGAGCGTGAGGCGAAAAACAGCGCATGGTTTGCTACGCTAGAGAAACAAGCCATCACCATCACTCTAGATGAAGTGGATGCAGCTCACCTGCCCAAATGGATCGCCAACATGCTTGCTCAGCAAGGTCAACAGACCAGCACCGCAACGCTAGATTTTTTAGCACACCAAGTTGAAGGCAACCTACTCGCCGCGAATCAGGAAGTACAGAAGCTGGGACTTTTGTATCCCCAAGGTGA
>JAZJYS010000027.1:0-15902 GCA_040390265.1 Pseudomonadota bacterium
TTGTCATCAATATCCACATGTACGCTACCGCCATTAGCAAGCTTGCCAAACAGTAATTCATCTGCAAGTGCTTTGCGTATCGTATCTTGAATCAATCTTGCCATTGGGCGCGCACCCATTTGTGGGTCAAAGCCTTTTTTACCTAAATAGGCTTTTAATGCGTCGCTGAAGGTTGCTTCAACTTTTTTCTCATGCAACTGGTCTTCAAGTTGAATCAGGAACTTATCTACAACACGAATGATAATGTCTTGTGATAGTGCTGAGAATGATACGGTAGCATCTAAACGATTGCGGAACTCTGGGCTAAATAAGCGTTTAATGTCAGCCTGCTCGTCACCAGCTTGTTTCGCATTGGTAAAGCCGATATTCGATTTGGATAAGCTTTCAGCGCCAGCATTGGTCGTCATGATAATAGTGACGTTTCTGAAGTCTGCCTTGCGACCATTGTTGTCGGTGAGTGTGCCGTGATCCATGACTTGCAGCAGGATATTGAATATATCTGGGTGTGCTTTTTCAATTTCATCCAGCAATAAGACACAGTATGGATGCTTGGTAATCGCCTCCGTCATCAATCCGCCTTGCTCAAAACCAACATAGCCAGGAGGCGCGCCAATTAAGCGTGACACGGCATGGCGTTCCATATATTCACTCATGTCAAAGCGAATTAACTCAATGCCCATAATGTAGGCGAGTTGTTTAGCAACTTCGGTTTTACCCACCCCGGTAGGGCCGCTGAATAAGAAGCTGCCGATAGGTTTATTGGCTTGCCCTAATCCGCTACGCGCCATTTTGACGGCAGATGTGAGGGTTTCAATGGCTTTATCTTGGCCAAATACAACCGCTTTTAAGTCGCGCTCAAGTGTTTTAAGCGTGCTACGGTCATCACTGGAAATATTTTTGGGCGGAATG
Source organism: Pseudomonadota bacterium (assembly GCA_040390265.1). Classification (GTDB taxonomy): domain Bacteria; phylum Pseudomonadota; class Gammaproteobacteria; order Burkholderiales; family Methylophilaceae; genus Methylotenera. The sequence continues at coordinate 910 of JAZJYS010000027.1, forward strand.
CGCGCAATTTTAGCAATGATGTCTTCAATTTCTTTTTGACCGATAATTTTTTTCTGTTTGGATTTTGGCAGTATGCGCTGTGCAGCACCCGCTTCATCAATCACATCAATGGCCTTGTCTGGCAGATGCCTGTCGTTAATGTACTTGGCTGATAGTTCAGCCGCGGTAGTCAATGCGCTAGAAGCATATTTCACGCTATGGTGTAACTCAAAACGTGATTTCAAGCCTTTAAGAATCTCTATCGTTTCCGCGACGCTAGGTTCGGCGACATCAATTTTTTGGAAGCGGCGTGACAGTGCATGATCTTTCTCAAAGATGCCGCGGTACTCTTGGTATGTCGTCGCGCCTATGCACTTAAGAGAGCCATTTGAAAGCGCAGGTTTTAGTAAGTTGCTTGCATCTAAGGTTCCGCCGCTGGCTGAGCCTGCGCCAATTAATGTATGAATCTCGTCAATAAATAAAATAGCATCCGGTTTTTCAGCAAGTTGCTTCATTACCGCTTTTAGGCGTTGTTCAAAGTCACCGCGATATTTAGTGCCCGCAAGTAATGCGCCCATGTCGAGTGAGTATACGGTTGCATTAGCTAGTACATCAGGGATGTCTTTGTCGACAATACGACGCGCTAAACCTTCGGCAATGGCCGTTTTACCTACACCAGCCTCACCTACGAGTAGCGGGTTATTTTTGCGGCGACGGCATAGCGTTTGTACCACACGCTCAAGCTCTGCCCCACGCCCAATCAGTGGATCAATTTTGCCGGCCAGCACTTGTAAATTTAAGTTGAGGGTATAGTTTTCAAGTGCGCCATTTGGTGCAGCTTCAGTTTCAGCTTCTTGATCTCCGCCTTCAGGTTTTGCGGCCTCTCCAACTTTGGAAACGCCGTGTGAGATGAAGTTAACAACATCTAAGCGTGTCACGCCTTGTTGGTGTAAGAAAAACACAGCATGTGAGTCTTTTTCACCAAAAATCGCAACCAGTACATTTGCGCCAGTGACTTCTTTTTTACCAGAAGATTGCACATGGAGCATGGCGCGTTGAATGACGCGTTGAAAGCCCAAAGTAGGCTGTGTATCTACTTCGTCCTGACCATTTACAGTCGGAGTGTGTTCTTCTATGTATTGATTAAGCTCAGTGCGTAGAACTTCAAGCTTGGCGCCACAGGCACGTAACACTTCGGCAGCGGTTGGGTTGTCAATCATAGCGAGTAGCAAATGTTCGACAGTAATGAGTTCATGGCGCTTTTGTCTAGCGTCCATAAACGCCATGTGTAGGCTAACTTCTAATTCTTGAGCTATCATTTTTGACACCTTGATTTTCAATGTTACGCCAGCTTTAAACTGGTGTTTTAAATGTACGCCTGTTTATGATGCAGGTGCTATTTATTTCGGTTGCTCTATATTCGGTATTGCAATTAACGCCAGTTCTATACCTGCTCAATGACACACTGTAATGGATGCTGTGACTTTTTTGCATGCATCAATACTTGGTTCATTTTAGTTTCTGCTATGTCCAGAGGGTAAATGCCACAGATGCCAACGCCCTCAGTATGAACTTGGAGCATTATTTGTGTCGCTTGTTCACGGCTTTTGTTAAAAAAACGTTCTATTGTTTCAACGACAAACTCCATAGGTGTGTAGTCGTCGTTTAAAAGCATGACTTTAAACATTGGCGGCAACTTTGGTTTTGCAACGTCAGGTTTTAGTGCAGTATTACCATCGCGAGGTGAATGCGTCATATTGATTACTATTTTGGGCCAACCTTTATAAAAATCAAGTATCAATTTAAGCTAATTTTTACCGCTTATTCTGTTTTTAAACTAATCGTGACTTAAAGGTAAACCATGAGGTCGGATTGGTTGGAGGTGTGAATTTACTTGAGATTAAGGGAATATTTTAACGCTTTTGACAATACGGTCCTGCGTTTGCACGATCTCTAGTGTATGCGTGCCAATCTTTAAACTGGTATTAGGTTCGGGTATGTCTTCGAAATGTTCCAGGACTAAACCATTTAATGTGCGCGGACCATCCAAGGGGAGGTTGAGGTTTAATTTCTTATTCAGGTCGCGTAATGTGCTACTGCCATCTACCAGCCAGCTACCATCTGTTTCCTTATGATAGCTGCCAATACGAGATGGGGACTGCGTAGTGAAATCCCCGATGACTTCCTCAAGAATGTCCTCTAAAGTGACCAGTCCTTTGAACTCACCATATTCGTCTACAACCAATGCCACGCGCTGCTGTTTCTCTTGGAACTGCTGTATTTGTGTATACAGTGGAGTGCCGGATGGTATGAAATAAGGTTCTGCAATCACTTCACGTAGGGTGTCTTTATCTAAATCGCCACCGTAATGATGAGAGCGTAATTGATTGATGACTTTGCGAACATGCAGAATGCCAATGATCTCTTCATGCTCACCTTGACGCACTGGTAAGCGGGTATGCTGGCTGCTAGATATGTGTTGCAGAATGTCTTCCAGTGGCGCATCAAAGTCTATGGCTTCAACCATAGTATGTGCAGTCATTACATCATCGACAGTAATTTTCCCTAGGTCTAGCAAGTTCAGCAGAATGGTACGTTTTTTCTGCGGCATATAATGCCCAGCTTCACTGACAATGCTGCGTAATTCTTCAGTGGTGACTGCTTGCAGGGTTTCCTCAAAATTTACTTTGATGCCTAATAATCGTACAAAAGCTTTAACGAACAGATTAACAAAAGAAACGACCGGATTAAACAGCCATAGCATTGGGTACAGTAGGTAACTGCAAGCAAAGCCAATTTTTTCGGGGTAGGCCGCGGCGATTACTTTTGGGGATATCTCGCTAAATACTAAAATGGCAAAAGTGATACTGAGGGTGCCGGTCATCAGTACAAACTCACCTTCTCCAAACAAATTGACGCTAATCACAGCGACTAATGTAGATGAGGCTGATATGCAAAGTGTGTTGCCGAGTAAGATTACGCCGAGTAATTTATCTGTTCTGGCGAGCAGTATGCTGGCAAGCCTCGCGCCACGATGGCCTTGTTTGGCCAGATGCTTCATCCGATAACGGTTGAGTGACATGAGGCTGGTTTCTGCGATTGAGAAAAAGCCGGAAATCAATAATAGCAAGCCAAGTGCGCCTAGCTGCCAGGGAATGGGAATATTATCCAATGAGTGGTGTTAAAGAGTTGAAGGTATGTAGAGTGTATACGTGAGTGGTAGTAATAATCAAGTGAGCTGTATTAGCACACTTGATTATTGACTTCTATTGATTAGGCGAAATCAGATGGGTGTGGCTCGGCAATATCTTTTTTATCAGATTCTTTTTTATCGACGTCACCAATTAGGTTGGCGCGATTCACACCTAACCACATAGCGATAGGGCAGGCGACTAGTACTGAGGAGTAGATACCAAACAGAATGCCAATCGTCAGCGCCAGAGCAAAATTGTGTAGTACTTCGCCACCTAAAAGCAACATGGAGCCAACCATGGTTTGTGTCATCATGTGCGTAATTACGGTGCGTGACATGGTACGAGTAATTGCATTGTCAATGACTTGTACTACAGAAGCTTTGCGCATTTTTCTGAAATTCTCACGCACTCGGTCAAATACCACTACGGATTCATTGACTGAGTAACCTAGTACCGCCAAAATCGCCGCAAGTACAGTAAGGTTGAATTCCCATTGGAAGAAAGCGAAAAAGCCTAAAATAATCACCACGTCATGCATGTTGGCAATAATGGCCGCCACAGCAAACCGCCATTCGAAGCGTAGCCATAGGTATAAGACGATACCTACGCAGACGAAAAATAGCGCTAAACCGCCATTCTCATAAAGCTCGTCACCTACTTGCGCACCAACAGATTCCACACGACGAATTTCAGCCTTTGGATCTGCGGCAACTAAAGCACCTTTTACTTGTTCTGAAAGTTGTGACACAGACAGGCCTGCTTTTACTGGCAGGCGAATTAGCACATCATGACTAGAGCCGAAGTTTTGTACGGTTGCTTCTTTCAAGCCGATGCTGTCTACGGCTTTACGCACGCTTTCCAGATTGGCTGCTTGTGGGTAGTTGACCTCCATGACGGTCCCGCCAGTGAAGTCCACGCCAAAATTCAGGCCACGCGTTGCCAAAAATATGATTGCCAGAATGAATGTAATTAATGAGATGGAGGTCGTTAGGCGACCGTAGCTCATGAAGGGAATGTCATTCTTGATTCTAAATAATTCCATAATCTCTACTCAAAAATAGTCTTCTAAATTGTTTGCTTAGGCTTTGAAAATTTGGCCGATTGAAAGCTTGCTAATTTTACGGCGGTAACCATAAATCAAGTTCACAAACGCGCGTGAGACAAGTACCGCACTAAACATCGAGGTTAAGATGCCGAGCACATGCACCACAGCAAAGCCTTTGATCGGGCCTGTACCAAACATAAACAGCGCTAAACCTGCAATGAGGGTGGTAACGTTGGAGTCTAAAATCGTATCAAAGGCACGGTCGTAACCCGCATGGATACTGGCTTGTGGCGTATTGCCGCTGCGTAGTTCTTCACGTACACGTTCATTGATCAGTACGTTGGCATCAATCGCCATACCTAATGCCAGCGCAATCGCAGCTAACCCGGGCAAGGTAAGCGTGGCCTGCAGCATTGACAATATGGCTACCAGTAGCAATAAGTTAATTGCCAAAGCAGCAACAGATACCACACCAAAAGCCATGTAGTAAATCATCATCATGACTGCAATGGCAGCAAAGCCCCATAATGTCGAATGAATACCGCGGTTGATGTTGTCTTGACCCATGCTAGGTCCAACCGTACGCTCTTCAATGATGTCCATAGGTGCAGCCAGTGCGCCTGCACGTAGCAGCAATGAAATGTCTGTCGCTTCCTGTGTGTTGGCCATGCCTGAGATTTGAACGCGACCACCACCGATTTCTTCATTAATCACAGGTGCAGTAATGATTTCAGTATTGCCTTTTTCAATCAGCAATATTGCCATGCGTTTACCTACATTTTCACGCGTAACCTGTTGGAAGACACGTGCGCCACGGCCGTCCAGTGTAACGTTGACCACAGATTGGCCGGATTGACTGTTAACGCCAGGTCCAGCATCGGTAATATAGTCACCCGTCAGCACTACATTCTTTTTCACTAAAATAGCGCGACCATCACGTGTTTTATAAGCTTCATCACCAAGTGGCGCCTGACCTTTGTCGGCTTTTTCCAATGTGGCTGCGTCGGTTTTTTCTTCATCAACCAGTCGAATTTCCAATGTGGCTGTGCGGCCGAGAATTTCTTTGGCTTTAGCGGTGTCTTGCACACCTGGTAGTTGTACAACAACGCGGTCAGCGCCTTGTTGTTGAATGATAGGTTCAGCCACACCCAATTCATTGATACGGTTATGCAGTGTTTGAATGTTTTGTTTTAACGCAAAATCTTGAATGCGCTTTTGTTCTACCAAGCCTAGTGTCGCTAACAGTACTTTGTCTCCGCCATTGTCAGTTTCTTTAAGCGTTAAATCTGGATACTCTTTGCTGATGATTTTTTTAGCTTTTGCTAATTCGGCCGCATCAGTAAAGCGAATTTGAACGGCTTGCCCTTCACGCGTGACGCCTATGTATGAAATACGTTCTTTGCGCAATGCGGTTCTAAAGTCACCAACAAAACGCTCAGCAGCTTTATCCAATGCGGCTTTCATGTCCACTTGCATTAAAAAGTGCACGCCACCACGTAAATCCAAACCTAAATACATTGGTTTTGCGCCAAGCGCACGTAACCAGTTTGGTGAACGAGATAGCAAATTCAGTGCAACGGTATAGTCTTTGCCTAGTGCGGTTTGTAAAACATCTTTAGCTCTGATTTGCGTGTCAGTATTGGCCAGGCGGGCTTTAACACCACGTGCGTCGAGATAAATGCCGTCGTACTGAATATTTTCTTGTTTGAAAATAGCCTCTACTTGACCGAGTAATGCAGGGTCAAGTTTTGATGTGCTTTTGGCTGGCGTGACTTGTACCGCTGGTGATTCGCCAAAAAAATTCGGAATGGTATAAATTAACCCAATCAAAATCATGATGGCAACGAAGATGTTTTTCCACATTGGATAGCGGTTCATAGTCAGGCTCTAGTCAAAAACGATATTATGGTTTCAGAAATCAGGTGTAGTGTCGCGATTAGATGCTTTTAATCGTACCTTTTGGTAGCGCACTTTGGATTGCTTGTTTTTGTACAATGATTTCAGTGTTGGCTGCAATCTCGAGCGTTACAAAAGCCTCGGCCACTTTAGTTACCTTGCCAACGATACCGCCGCTAGTCACGACCTCATCGCCTTTTTGCAGGGCTGCGATCATGCTGCGCTGTTCTTTAGCCTGCTTCATTTGCGGGCGAATAATCATGAAGAAAAATAATACAAAAATAACGACTAGTGGCGCGAAGCTCATTAAATCGTTGGCGGCTGGAGCTGATGCTGCGTATGCATTTGAAATAAACACGATGAAATTCTCTTTAAAGTTAACTTGGAAGGTGAAAAATTAGCTTCGGATTCTAGCACAGACTGAAACGAATTGTAGTCTAGCGCATTAGGACAAGCTGGCGCGCTTAGCTGCAAACTCCTGCTTGAATGCTTCGAATGTATTTGTTTCAATGGCCGCGCGCATGCCAGCCATGAGTACTTGGTAGTAATGCAGGTTGTGAATGGTATTTAAGCGTGCGCCCAAAATTTCACCTACTTTGTGTAGGTGATGTAAATAGGCGCGGCTAAAGTTCTGACAGGTATAACAACTACAGTCGGCATCCAGCGGCGCAGTGTCCATTTTATAACTGGCATTTTTAATTTTAATATCGCCATATTGGGTAAATAGCCAGCCATTACGTGCGTTGCGGGTAGGCATTACGCAGTCGAACATGTCTACACCTTGGCTAACGGCGGCTACCAAGTCTTCAGGCGTACCTACGCCCATCAGGTATCGCGGTTTGTTTTGTGGCATTTTTGGTGCGGTGTGAGCAAGAATGCGTAGCATATCTTCTTTAGGCTCGCCTACCGATAGGCCGCCAATTGCGTAACCATCAAAGTCAATATCGGTTAAACCTTTTAATGAAATGTCGCGCAGCTCTTCGTGCATGCCGCCTTGAATAATACCGAATAAGGCATTTGGATTGCCCTGATGCGCGTCTTTACTGCGTTTTGCCCAGCGTAGCGAAAGCTGCATTGAGTCGTTCGCTTCCTTTACGGTTGCTGGGTATGGGGTGCATTCATCAAAAATCATGACAATGTCAGAATTCAACACTTTCTGAATGCGCATGGATTCTTCGGGCGTCAAAAAGCAGCTGTCACCATTAATCGGTGAGCGAAACTTAACGCCTTCTTCGCTGATTTTACGCAAAGCGCCCAAGCTCCATACTTGAAAGCCGCCGGAGTCCGTTAGTATCGGGCCATCCCAGCCCATGAATTTATGTAAGCCTCCATGTGCGGCAATCACTTCGAGGCCAGGACGCAACCATAAGTGAAAAGTGTTGCCTAGCACAATGTGCGCGTCGATTTCTTTCAACTCAAGCGGCGACATGGCCTTGACCGTGCCGTAAGTGCCCACTGGCATGAATGCTGGGGTTTGAACTTCGCCATGGGCAAGGGTTAATGTACCGCGCCTAGCAAGGCCATCTTGATTATGTAATGTAAATTTCATTGAGATGAGTATCGTGACGTAAATTGTATGTAATGGACTATTTTTCTAGGTCGCGATATTAACATACGGATTAATTTTTCTTTTAATTACCAACTTCATTTTCCAAGTTACATTCAACCACTTGCATCAAACATGACGTGTTTATCTGGCAGGGCTTAAATATAGGCGTATTTTTAATCGCTCAGCCTGGCTTAACCAATGGATTGTAACGAGATGAACTCAAACGTATTAGCTTTGATATACTAAGCGTAAGTACATTTATTGAATGCTTAGATTATGGATGAAAAAGCCCTTCGTACGCAGAACAAGAAGCCATTGTTAGATGGCGGTTTAAAAGAGCGCGGTATTTATTTACTACCTAACTTATTTACTTCCGCAGCATTGTTTGCAGGTTTTTATGCGATCGTGCAGGCAATGAATGCGCGCTTTGAATTGGCTGCCGTGGCTATTTTTATTGCCATGGTGATGGATGGTTTGGATGGGCGTGTCGCACGCATGACCAATACGCAGAGCGCTTTTGGTGCGGAATATGATAGCTTGTCCGACATGGTTTCATTTGGTGTTGCTCCAGCGTTGATTCTTTATGTGTGGGCGCTTAAGCCATTAGGTAAGCTGGGTTGGATTGCGGCCTTTGTTTATTGTGCTTGCGCAGCATTGCGTTTGGCCAGATTTAATACGAAGCTCGATGATGAGTTTCAAGATAAGCGCTATTTCCAAGGGTTGCCTAGCCCGGCTGCGGCCGCGCTCTTGGCAGGCTTTGTTTGGGTGTCATATGAATACGGTGTGAGTGGGCGCGATATATTTTTTGGCGTATTGCAGATGAAGTGGATGGCTTGGGCAATCACCGTTTTCGCAGGCGCTTCAATGGTGACGGATTTACGTTATTACAGCGGTAAAGACATTAACTTAAAACATAGTGTGCCATTTTTTGTTATTTTGGGTGTGATGCTGGCGTTTGTGCTGATCTCATATAGCCCACCGGAGGTGTTATTTTTCGTGATGATCGTGTATGCGCTGTCTGGCTATGTGCTTTGGGTGCGAGAGAAGTTTAATCAAAAAAACATTACGCAGGACTAAGTGTTTGTTCAGTTGATTGAATTTGATGTAATAAACGGCGGTACAAAGAAATAGCATCATAAATAAATTCAAATACTTAAATGCTTGCAGAACGCAGTAAAAAATACTATATTTCTAATACTATGTTGAATTCACATATTTCCTATATTACTTATGCGCTTAGCTTCTTTGCTAGTGCATTGTTGTTGCGCAAAGTATTTGCGTTACGTCCAGCTGCGCTACGCAATGGCGCGCTACATGCTCGCACCCTGCGCTAGCGCGCAAATTACCCCACCCCCCCCCACTCTGTATTAAACTGCGCCGCACTTAACAAATGCTGTCAGATGCTCGCTTAAGATTCATTGTAAGCTTGAGCCAAATTTAAGATAACTTCAAACACTTCAAGAAGTTAGTCCAATTAAAATGATGCTGAATAAAAATTAGGTAACGACCATGACACAAGAACAAATTATTATTTTTGACACTACTTTGCGCGATGGCGAGCAAAGCCCCGGTGCGGCGATGACCAAAGAGGAAAAGATCCGCATTGCACGTCAGCTGGAAAAGTTGGGTGTAGATGTGATTGAGGCTGGTTTTGCTGCCGCTAGTCCTGGTGATTTTGATGCAATCTCTGAAATTGCAAAAATCATCAAGACTTCTACCGTTTGTTCACTAGCTCGTGCCAGTGAGAATGATGTGCGCCGTGCAGGTGAGGCCATTAAACATGCTGCCAGTGGCCGTATTCATACTTTTATCGCAACCAGTAAGATCCACATGGAAAATAAGTTGCGCATGACTGAAGATCAGGTCGTGGAGCGTGCCGTACAAGCCGTTAAATGGGCGCTGGAATATACGAAGGATGTGGAATTCTCGGCTGAAGATGCTGTGCGTTCAGACATGGACTTCTTGATTCGAATATTTGATGCGGTGATTCAAGCTGGTGCTACCACAATTAATGTCCCTGACACGGTTGGCTATTCCATCCCAGCCCCTTGGGGTGAGCGTATGCGTGACTTGATTGCGCGTGTGCCGAATAGCGATAAAGTGGTGTGGTCTACACATTGCCATAATGATCTTGGTATGGCGGTTGCAAACTCATTGGCGGCAGTGATGGGTGGTGCGCGCCAAGTTGAATGTACGATTAACGGTTTGGGTGAGCGTGCGGGTAATGCGAGTCTTGAAGAAATCGTGATGGCGATCAAAACACGTAACGATGTGTTTAATTTGAGTACACGGATTGATGCTACGCAAATTGTGCCGACCTCAAAATTGGTTTCAACCATTACTGGTTATCCCGTGCAGCCAAACAAGGCCATCGTCGGCGCCAATGCGTTTGCACATGAGTCTGGCATTCATCAGGATGGTGTATTGAAGCATCGTGAAACATACGAAATCATGCGTGCCGAAGATGTGGGTTGGGGCGCAAACAAATTAACGTTGGGTAAGTTGTCTGGGCGTAACGCATTTAGAACACGTTTGAAAGAGCTAGGCATTGAGCTTGAAACTGAAGACTTATTAAATGCCGCCTTTGCACGCTTTAAGACATTGGCTGATAAGAAATCTGAAATCTTTGATGAAGACTTGCATGCCTTAGTGAGCGATGAGGTTGTGTCAGAGGCAACGGAGTACTTCAAGCTTGTGTATTTGCAAGTGGCTTCTATTACAGGCGAAACACCACATGCGATTCTTACTTTATCCGAAAGTGGCGTTGAAAAACGTGCTGAGTCCGATGGTGGTGGCCCTGTAGACGCGGCTTTCAAGGCTATTGAAAATATTGTACAAAGCGGTGCAGAGTTGCAACTTTACTCAGTTAATAATATTACCAGTGGCACTGACGCGCAGGGCGAAGTTACTGTGCGCCTGTCTAAAGGCGGGCGTATTGTGAACGGGCAGGGCGCGGATACGGATATTGTGATTGCGTCAGCTAAAGCTTACTTGAATGGCTTGAATAAATTGCACAGCAAGCTTGAGCGTGCGCACCCGCAGGTATAGTGCCTCGTAAAACCTGTTCTTTTTCGCTTGCAGCACTTAATTGTGCTGCAGGCGTTTATCCGTTTCACTCTTAGATGGCTTAACAAAGAAATAATCAAAATATGAAAAAACAAAACCAAGGCTTGCTGATTGTTTTGGCTTTGTTTTGCACTTATTTTATCTGGGGTTCAACTTATCTCGCCATACGCTTCGGTATAGAAAGTTTCCCGCCATTTTTGATGGCAGGTATGCGCTTTGGCGTTGCAGGCTTGATTTTATATGGTGTTATGCGCTATCTAGGCATGCCAAATCCGACTAGGCAGCAGTGGCTCGGCGCGAGCGTGGTGGGAATTCTTCTGCCGGCGTTCGGTAATGGCACCGTATGTTATGTGCAGCAAACTATCTCTTCTAGCGTGGCGGCTCTATCTATCGCTACTGCACCCATCTGGATGGCGATTTTCTCATCAATATGGGGGCATAAAATCACCACCAGAGAGTGGTTAGGCATCGCTATTGGTTTTGTTGGTATTGTGCTGCTGAATGTCGGCGGCAGTTTGCATGGTGACCTGACGAGCGCACTGTTGCTGATTTTTGCTGCGGCAAGTTGGTCGTTTGGCTCGGTGTGGGGTAAGCGTTTAGCCATGCCGCAAGGTCTTATGGCGAGTGCCGCTCAAATGCTGGTCGGCGGCTTGGTGCTGTTGCTGGTGAGTGCTGTGCAAGGCGAAGCTTGGCCGCAAAATATTAGCCAAAAATCATGGGCGGCAATGTTGTTTTTAATCGTACTGGGCTCACTGGTAGCCTATAGTGCTTATCAATATCTACTTAAAACGGTGCGTCCATTGGTGGCCAGTAGTAACACCTTTGTTAATCCGGTGGTTGCATTTAGCGTTGGTATTTGGCTGGCGGATGAGCAGGTGACGCACATGGAGTTTATTGCGCTGGCGGTGATTCTGGTCGGTGTGTTTTTGGTATTGTCTGCAACGCAGAAGGCTGATGTGTCTTAGTGTTAGCTGATCTTTAATCTAAACTTTAAATCTACTTAAACAGTAAAGAAATAGAACATGAAACAAAATTTGGCTTTATTTGATCTTGATAACACGCTTTTGGCTGGCGACAGTGACTATAACTGGAGTCTGTTTTTAATTGGGGAGGGGCTGCTGGATGCTAAAACGCATCATGAGCGCAATGAGCAGTTCTATCAGGACTATAAAAACGGTAACTTGGATATTTACAAGTTTTTGGAGTTTCAGCTGAAGCCACTTAGTCAGCATCCGCGCGAGTTTTTAGATGAGTTGCATAACAAGTATATGGAGCAAGTGATACGCCCGATGATGACCGAAAAGGCGCAAGCGCTGATAGATAAACATCGTGCGCAAGGTGATTTGATGTTGGTGATTACCGCGACCAATAGTTTTGTGACTAAGCCAATCGCTACCGCCTATGGTATCGACAATTTAATCGGCACTGACCCAGAGGAGATTGATGGGAAGTTCACAGGTGGCGTCGCCGGTGTGCCTAGTTTTCAGCAAGGCAAAGTCACGCGATTGAATCAGTGGTTAGCGGAGCGGGGTCAGCAGTTGTCAGACTTCACGACAAGCTATTTTTATAGCGATTCACACAATGATTTACCGCTGATGAAGTTGGTGAGCCATCCGGTTGCTGTGGATGCTGACCCAACTTTGGCTGAGTATGCGGCGCAACAAGGGTGGCCAAGTATTAGTTTGCGATAAGTGTGTGGGTTAACAATAGATTAATCATTGGCTTGTAATTTCTCCCGCTAAGAATGCGGGGGAAATTAGCGATGCAACAATACTTCTAGAATAAATTTACTGCCGACGTAGGCGAGCAAAAGTAGGACAAATCCAGCCAATGTCCAGCGAATGGCTTTTACGCCGCGCCATCCATATCGGTATCTGCCAAATAGCAATCCAGCGTAAATAAACCAGCTGGCAATCGAGAATATAGTTTTGTGATTGAGCTGCATTGGTTTCGAGAATATTTGCTCGGAGAATAATATTCCGCTCAGTTCGGTCACGGTCAGCAATGCAAACCCTAGGCCAATCACTCTGAACAGCAGTGTTTCCATGATCATTAAGGGCGGAAAGCTGGGGAGTTTGATGATGGTTGGTTTGTTATGCAGGCTGCGCTCGGCAATTGCCATCAGCAATGCATGCAAGGCCGCAAAGGTAAATAGGCTGTAGGCCAGTAGCGCAATCGTGATATGTGTTAAAAATAATGCAGATTCATCGACAGGCAGGAAGCGGTCGTTGATATGAAAAGCCGGCAACAGTGCAAAAATAGCCGCAGGCGGTAGTACGAAGGCTTGAAGACTGGTGAGCTTATGTTTTAGGTCCGCGATCCAGTAAATGAGCACCGTTAGCCAAAAGATGGCTGAGAGCGCATTAAAGAAGCCTAAATTAAAGCCATCTTTAAAAATATTTTGATATAACAGCCAGCTATGCACCACCAAACCCAGCGCGATCATGGCTGAATGGAGTTTTAATGAGTATGTGTTGTTGGGTGTTTTCGCGCCACGCCAAAAATCTGCCGCCACGGCGAGATAGATAAACATGACTACAATATATGGAATTAATACTTGCATAGCGTAATTATGGCGTAAAAACACTTCGAACATAATAGCTTGATGTAAAATTGGCTTAATCTATTTTTTGGTAAGAGCACACTATGCTGGAAAACTTAACCGGACGCTTACAGGGCGTTATTAAAAATCTGCGTGGTCAAGCACGATTAACTGAAGACAATATCGCCGATGCGATGCGTGAGGTGCGTATGGCGTTGTTAGAGGCTGACGTTGCTTTGCCTGTTGTTAAGGACTTTATTGCGCAGGTGAAGCTGCGTGCGCAAGGTCAAGAGGTGTTGCAGAGCTTAACACCAGGGCAAGCCGTGATTCAAGTGGTACATGACGAACTTACGGCGTTGATGGGGAAGGCCAATGTCGGCTTGAATCTGGCAGCAGTACCACCCGCGATTATTTTAATGGCAGGTTTACAGGGTTCAGGTAAAACGACTACTTCAGCCAAACTTGCCAAATTGCTGAAAGAGCAAAAAAAGAAAGTGCTGTTAGCAAGTGCAGACGTTTACCGCCCAGCGGCGATAGCGCAGCTTAAAACGCTGGCCAAACAACTCGAAATTGAATGTTTCGACAGTAATGCCGACCAAAAGCCATCAGATATTGCCAGTGCAACACTGGATTTTGCCAAACGTGGTTATTATGATGTGGTGATCTTCGATACCGCCGGTCGTTTAGGTATTGATGAAGCTATGATGGCTGAAATCAAAGCGCTGCATACGCAACTTAATCCAATTGAAACGCTATTCGTTGTCGACGCAATGCAAGGGCAAGATGCTGTTAACACGGCAAAGGCCTTTGGCGAGACCTTGCCACTTACGGGCATCATTCTTACAAAGCTAGATGGTGATGCACGCGGTGGTGCAGCTTTATCTGTGCGTCATATCACTGGCAAGCCGATTAAGTTTATTGGTGTCAGCGAAAAAGTAGATGGCTTGGAGCCATTCCATCCAGAGCGTATGGCATCGCGCGTGTTGGGCATGGGCGATGTGCTGAGCTTAATTGAGCAAGCGCATAAAAACGTCGATATGGCTGAGGCGCAAAAACTCGCCGATAAAGTTAAATCAGGTAAAAACTTTGATTTAGATGACTTCAAAGCGCAAATGTCACAAATGCGCAAAATGGGCGGCATGGGGGCGTTGATGGATAAAATGCCTAGCCAAATGGCGGGGATGGCTGCCAAAATGAATCCGGACGATGCTGATAAGGCGGTGCGCCGGATTGAAGGTATTATCAACAGCATGACGCCGTTAGAGCGCCGTAAGCCTGAGTTGATTAAAGCGACACGTAAAAAACGTATTGCAGACGGTAGTGGTGTGCAAGTGCAGGAAGTGAACCGTTTGCTTAAGCAATTTGAAGAAACGCAAAAAATGATGAAAATGTTTGCCAAAGGCGGCATGGCAAAAATGATGCGTAGCATGGGTAATTTGATGGGTGGCAAGATGCCAGGCATGCGCTAGAAGCTTTAAGGGGTAAGCATTTTAGACATGTTGAAAATAAGCTGGGGCGGGCGAGCAGAGCAGCAAAAAATTAAAAAGTTAATTTATTTCTCTTTTAATCATTGACCAAGCCCTGAGTTTCTAGCATAATTGCGCCCTTTCCTGAGTGACGAAAATCACTGGGGAGAAAACCAGAAGTAGTACTGTATTACCCATTAGTACAATGGGGCGTTAGCTCAGCTGGTAGAGCAGCGGACTTTTAATCCGTTTGTCG
>JAZJYS010000028.1:0-4021 GCA_040390265.1 Pseudomonadota bacterium
CAAATGCTTTACACCGGCTTTCAATACAACGGTGTTGCTGCAGTGCGCTATCCACGCGGTAGTGGCACAGGCGCAGAAATTCAGCAAACCATGCAAACAATGGAAATCGGTAAAGGACAGACAGTACGCGCTGGCAATAAAATAGCCATATTGGCTTTTGGTTCGATGCTAGCACCCGCACTCAAGGCTGGCGAGCAGCTAGACGCAACCGTGGCAAACATGCGTTTTATCAAGCCTCTAGATACTGCACTCGTTGCCGAACTCGCCAAGAGTCACGACTTATTGGTTACTATTGAAGAAAATGCCATCATGGGCGGCGCAGGCGCTGCGGTGATGGAAGTCATGCAAGCCCTGAACATCCACACACCTATATCCTGCCTAGGGCTGCCAGATCATTTTATTGAGCATGGCGACCATGCAACCATGCTCTCGGAGTGCGGTCTAGATGCTAAAGGTATTGTGACTGCAATTGAGCAGAAATTAACCTAGTGATATACTCAACAATTAAGCAATAACTGCCGAACTGGAAATATAAATGAACAAACCTGCAACCGCCACCTCTATTGAAGACGTACAAAATACTGTCGACACACGCCATCTTGCCATTGATAAGGTTGGCATTAAAGCCATCCGCCATCCAGTGATCGTAAAAGATAAATCTGGTGGCGAGCAACATACCGTTGCCATGTTCAACATGTATGTACACTTGCCGCAGCAATTCAAAGGCACACACATGTCACGCTTTGTTGAAATTCTCAACATGAACGAACATGCCATTTCTGTTGAGTCGTTTGAAACCATTCTGCGCGAAATGGTAAAGCGTCTGGAAGCGGAATCTGGTCACATTGAAATGACCTTCCCATATTTTGTAAACAAATCTGCACCAATTTCAGGGGTAAAAAGCCTGTTGGATTACGAAGTTACATTTATTGGTGAAATCCATCAAGGTAAGTTCGATATTACAGTGAAAGTATTAGTGCCTGTTACCAGCCTATGTCCTTGCAGCAAAAAAATCTCTAATTATGGCGCGCACAACCAGCGCTCACATGTGACTGTAACCGCACTTATCAATGACTTCATCTGGATTGAGGACATTATCACCCTTGTTGAAAAACAAGCCTCATGTGAGTTGTATGGTCTGCTTAAACGTCCAGATGAGAAGTTTGTCACTGAACGCGCTTACGATAACCCTAAGTTTGTTGAAGACATGGTGCGCGATGTTGCCGCGCAACTAGATGCTGAAAAACGCATCATGGCCTACACGGTTGAAAGTGAAAATTTTGAGTCGATTCACAATCATTCTGCTTATGCTTTGATTGAGAATGACAAACGCAATAAATAAAATCAAACAACTTGCATTAAGTAAGTGTTGATAACAAAAAAGCCACTTTAATGAGTGGCTTTTTTATACCCTGCAACAGGGATATAAATTTCATATCAAAGCTTTATTGACCATCAACGAGCTGAAATATCACACGCACGATCGTGCCTTTTGACTGTTGAATATTGCTATAGCCCAGCTCAACTCTAGCCTGATGTTGATGCGCAATTTCACGCACAATAGCGAGCCCAAGCCCACAGCCACTTTCTGCCGTACCTAATACGCGATAAAAACGATCAAACACCTTTTCCTGTTCAACCGATGCGATACCTGGGCCATCATCCTGCACGGCCAACACCGCCTCTGTATTAGTTCGCGTCAAACCAACAGTTACCTTAGTACCAACGGGATTGTAACGAATGGCATTATCGATTAAGTTATTAAGCAACTCCTGTAAAAGAATGGTATTACCTCGGATATTGAGCACCTGCAACTGGCAACTCACCCCCAGATCAATACTTTTATCTAATGCTTTTGGCACCCAGTCGGCCGTAACATCATTCATCAAAGCAACCAAATCTACCTGGTTAAACGCTTGCGTATAATTACCTTCAGGTTCAGCACGTGCCAAGCTAAGCAACTGATTGGTCAATCTACCCAAGTTATCACTACCGGCACGAATTTGCTGAAGCGCATGATGCACACTCTCAACATCGTCCTCCCGCAATGCAGCTTCTGCTTGAATTTTAAGTCCAGCTAAAGGCGTTTTAAGCTGATGTGCAGCATTCGCAATAAACTGCTGCCTCTCATCAACGGCCCCCTTTACTTTAATAAGCAGGTCATTCATAGCAGACAATAAAGGCTGCAACTCCTGTGGCGCATCATGCTCTTCAAGAGGATGTGTATCTGTCGGCAATCGCCGTGCAATCAAATTCTTTAATTTCTCTAGAGAAACAAGACCGCGCCGAATACCTACATTGACAAGCAAGGTAACCAATACAAGCAAAAGAACCTGTGGAATCAACATAATAGCAATAATGTCACTTGCCATTTTGTCTCGCTTAACAGTCGTTTCGCCAATCAAAATAACCGCACTACCCTTCGCATGGAGATCCGCGAGCGGAAAATTAAAAGCCACCATGCGTAATGACTTACCATCATGCTTCACATTGTAGTAAACGTGTTCACCCACCTTTGGCATGGGTGTAGGCAAGGTCAGCTCATCCTCACCGATCACAACGTGATGGCTAGGGTCTTGTATCTGATAGTAAATCCAGTCATACCTGTCGTACTCGATCAAATTGAGTGTGCTATCCGGCAGATCCACCACCATGACTCCACCCTTCACTTCAATTTGGTCCGCAAGCGCCAAAGCCACTTTAAACAGCGCACGGTCATACGCCAAATTGGCAAAATGATTAGCTAGGTAATAAGCAGAGCCAGCGCCAAGCAACAGCAAAGGCAGTAACAATATGAGCAGCCAATTTAATAGCTTTTGACGAATAGAGTTAGTTTTAATATGAAGCATATCGTATCAAGCTTTCTAACTTGGTAAGTCTAGCTTAGCTAACAAGTAACCAAGGCCACGTATCGTACGAATCTCAATACCGAATACATTCAATTTTTTACGCAGGCGGGACACATTCACCTCCACTGCATTTTCGCTCATGTCCTCATCCCAGCTACACAAGTGCTCAAGGATCTTTGTTTTGCTAACGACTTTTGTCGCTTTTAACATCAATAACTCAAGTAGTGCCACCTCGCGCGGTGAAAGCGCCAGCGGAGCCTCTTTAAACCAACATTGCCGACTGCTGGTATCCAACACCAAATCGCCAAAACTAATTTTTGCACCACCACCAGATACGCCTCGACGGATTAACGCCCGCACTCGCGCCTCTAATTCAGCAAGCTCAAATGGTTTAGCCAAATAATCATCCGCGCCTAAATCCAGCCCCTTAACACGGTTTTGCGTATCTTCCAACGCAGTCAAAATCAATACCGGCGTATTGTTACCACGCGCACGCAGCCGCTTTAACACCTCAAAGCCATCCATTTTTGGCAAACCAAGATCCAGCACAATTACATCGTATTCTTGATAGGTTAATAGCTTATTTGCACTGTCACCATCAGCCATCACATCCACGGCATAGCCGGACTTTGTGAAAGATCGCTCAAGTCCATCTTTAAGAATCAAATCATCTTCAACTAATAATAATCGCACGCAGCACACTCTCTTAGGCTATTCAAAGTAGATAATAAATATATTGAAAAAGTTTTAGCAAACTAAATCTTGTCAGCTTGGCGTCAGCTTGGCGCTATAAGATACATTCCATGGTGACAGACGAAGTTTCTAACAAATCTCAACCAGACATGCTTTAAACAAGACTTACTTTAACATTACTTTTGGAGATTGAAATGAACAAATTTTTAACATCACTATTCGCTGGCGCGTTCGCATTAACATTAGGTTCAGCAGCATTTGCAGCTGATGCAGCCAAACCAGTTGAACCAGTAAAAGCTGAAGCGACTAAAGCCGCTGAGCCAGCCAAGGCAGAAGCAGCTAAAGCCGCAGAACCAGCAAAAGCAACTAAAAAACATCAACGTAAACATGCAAAAAAGGCCGTTGAAGCAGCAACACCTGCGACCCCAGCTACACCGGCAACACCTGCAGCTAAATAAGGTTTACTACTAATTAAACTG
>JAZJYS010000029.1:0-5492 GCA_040390265.1 Pseudomonadota bacterium
TTAATTAGAATGTTTTTTGTACGAATACAGTGAATTGGCTGTCACCGATATTTTTACCAGTGCTAGCTACTACGTAGCCAGCATCTTTAGCTGTTGTATCTGTGTAATAAGCGCCTAAATTCACGCCATTAGCCCAAGATTTTGTCGCGCCAATTTTCCAGTCTGTGTAATCAAATACGTTTGTACCTTGACCTGAAAATTCTTGACGACCTACGTGTAAGTTAGCTGTAATGCCTGTTTCCAAAATAGGGAAGTTTCCGTTTACTTCAGCGTACCAGCTACCATCTGCATTTCTGAAACCAAACGCACCGTCAGAAGCTACTACAGAAAGTTTAGCTGCTAACCATTTGTAGCTTAGGCTACCGTATACTTCAGTTGTCTCAGCTTTTTTAACGCCAGGTAGTTCATCGCCTGGGTAAATGTACTGTAGAAGACCAACGTTATAGCCGATACCTGTATCGCCAATGCTATTAGCATAACCACCATATAAGTCTAGCTCTAAACTAGAGCTGGTGTATGCGCCAGCGTCTTTCAGCCAGCTGATGTTAGATGCCCAAGCGCCAGCATAAAAGCCGCTTGAGTGAGCGTAATCTACGCCGCCTTGAATAGCTGCGTCTTCGTTGGTTTGTGTTAAACCACGGAAGATGTATTGGCTGAATAAACCAACGTTATATGTAAATGTATGCTCTGGTGTTGGTGCAGCAGCAGGTGCTGCATCTTCAGCAAAAGAGATTGACGGTACTGCTAGTGCGCTTAAAACTGCAAGTGTTACTAATGACTTACGCATAATGTATAGCTCCTAAAAAATAAAACAAAAATTACAGTCTAAAACAAGCAATACGCGTGCCAACTTAAATGATGTTGTTAATCAATAAGATAGGGATGTTTCTTCCAGCATATCTTTTGTCTTTATAAGTTAAAACCTGATAAACTGCAATAAATAAGGTTAGGAGCGAATATGCTAAATGCAGAAAAAATAAATGAAATATCCATTAAAATCAAAGAGATGGTTGGCTCTTCGCCACTGGCAGATGTTGAAAAAAACATTAATGCACTATTAAAGGGCGCATTCACCAAAATGGAGCTTGTTTCTCGTGAAGAATTCGATGTGCAGGCAGAAGTGTTGCGAAATACTCGGCAAAAATTAGATTTGCTGGAAGCCAGATTAAAAATGCTGGAAGGTTTAACGGGCTCGGATGCTAATCCCAAGCCTGCTGAGACTGAGGTGAGTCGGTAAGTTATGAGTTTGGCAGTGTTATATAGCCGTGCTTTAAATGGCATGGAAGCGCCTGAAGTAGTGGTTGAGGTGCATTTGGCTAATGGCTTGCCAAGCTTTACGATTGTTGGTTTGCCTGAGGCCGAAGTGAAAGAGAGTAAGGATCGCGTGCGCGCGGCTTTGCAAACGGCGCAGTTTGAATTTCCGGCACGGCGTATTACCGTGAATTTGGCGCCTGCTGACTTGCCTAAAGAAAGTGGTCGCTATGATTTACCGATTGCATTAGGCATTCTGGCTGCATCAGGCCAGATTCCAAGCGAACCTTTATTACGTTATGAGTTTGCCGGTGAGTTGGCACTTACCGGAGAGTTGCGTCCGATTCGTGGCGCATTAGCGATGACGTCCAGTATGGTGCGTGATAGTGGTGGTGCAAAAAATATGCGCGAAAAGCGTGCATTTATTTTACCCAGTGCCAGTGCAGCAGAGGCGGCTTTGGTGCGTGAGGCCATTATTTATCCAGCGAATTCATTGCTGGAGGTGTGTGCGCACTTAAGTGGGCACACTGCACTTACCCAGCTTGAATCAGCTGACCATATTACGGAAATTATTTATCCTGATTTTAGCGATGTAAAAGCGCAAAGCATGCCTAAGCGAGCGCTGGAAATTGCCGCTGCTGGCGGGCATAGTGTGATTTTGAGTGGCCCGCCGGGAACAGGCAAAAGTATGTTGGCGTCACGTTTTGTGGGTATTTTGCCAGCTATGACCGAAGCAGAGGCGTTGGAATCTGCCGCTATTCAATCCTTGAATGGTAATTACAAGCTGGAAAACTGGAAGCGCCGCTCTTACCGAAATCCGCACCACACTGCGTCAGGCGTGGCTTTGGTGGGTGGTGGAGGTATTCCGCGTCCGGGTGAAATTTCCTTAGCGCATCACGGTGTGTTGTTTTTAGATGAACTGCCCGAGTTTGACCGGAAAGTACTGGAAGTGCTGCGTGAGCCTTTAGAAAGTGGGCGTATCACCATTTCACGCGCTGCGCGGCAGGCGGATTTTCCTGCCAGTTTTCAGTTGATCGCTGCCATGAACCCATGCCCGTGCGGCTATTTGGGGCATCACAACAATAAGTGCCGTTGCACGCCAGATCAGGTGTCGCGCTACAAAGCCAAAATTTCCGGGCCATTATTAGACCGCATTGATTTACATATTGAAGTGCCTGCCCTTAAAGAAGACGAGCTGATTAATTCAAGTGTGAGTGAAGACTCACAATCTATTCGAGTCCGAGTAGAAAAGGCGCGTGCGAAACAAATGAGTCGACAAAACAAGGCGAACAATTTGTTAGGTACAAAGGAAATAGATACTTTTTGCGTGGCGAGTGAGGCAGGTTTAACGTTGTTAAAAACCGCTATTTCACGCCTAAATTTATCGGCACGGGCGTATCACCGCATCTTAAAAGTGGCGCGTACTATTGCGGACTTGAGTGATGAAGCTGACATTCAGCCTGCGCATATTGCCGAAGCCATTCAGTATAGAAGGCATGATGTTTAATGTTTTTTTAAGCAGAATTTTAACAATGACACACAGCACTGATATCACATCTGAAACTAAAGCTGCGCCGCAGCCAGTCAGCTTGGCGCAGGCCTTCTGGTATTGGCTTAAGCTGGGCTTCATCAGTTTTGGCGGCCCAGCTGGGCAGATTGCCATCATGCATCACGACTTGGTGGAAAAAAAGCGCTGGATTTCTGAAAAACGGTTTTTACACGCGCTTAACTATTGCATGGTGTTGCCTGGGCCAGAGGCGCAGCAGTTGGCAACATACATCGGTTGGCTAATGCACCGTACTTGGGGTGGTGTGATTGCTGGCGGTCTTTTTGTGTTGCCATCGTTTTTTATTCTTACCGGCTTGGCATGGATTTATATGGCTTATGGTTCAGTGCCTGCCGTGGCTGGCGTGCTGTATGGCATCAAACCAGCCGTGGTGGCAATCGTGTTGTTTGCGGCATACCGTATTGGAGTTCGAGCTTTAAAGAATCGTGTCATGTGGGTGATTGCCGCACTGGCATTTGCCGCCATATTTGTGCTGAAGTTGCCATTTCCATTGATAGTGCTGGTGGCCGGATCTATTGGCTATGTGGGTAGTCGCATAGCACCGCAGTATTTCAAGGTGGGCGGCGGGCATGGTGCGTCACAAAAAGATTACGGGGCGGCGCTGATTGACGATGATACGCCTACTCCTAGTCACGCTTATTTCAGCTGGAAAAAGATGTTTAAGGTGGCCGCGGTTGGTTTGCTGATCTGGCTCGTTGCAATGACCTTGTTATTTGTACAGTATGGTTGGCATGGCGCTTTTACACAAATGGGCTGGTTTTTTACCAAAGCGGCGTTGCTGACGTTCGGCGGCGCTTATGCCGTGTTGCCTTATGTGTATCAAGGGGCAGTGGAGCATTATCATTGGCTGAACCCCACGCAAATGATAGATGGTTTGGCGCTGGGTGAAACGACACCCGGCCCGCTAATTATGGTGGTAACTTTCGTCGGCTTTGTTGGCGGCTGGGTGACCGAGGTGTTTGGGGGGAACGCAAATCTGGCTTCAGCCTTTATTGCGGCTGCAATCGTGACATTTTTTACGTTCTTACCCAGCTTTATCTTTATTTTAGTCGGCGGACCATTCATTGAAACGACGCATGGCAATCTTAAATTTACCGCACCATTGAGCGCCATCACGGCCGCGGTGGTTGGGGTTATTCTCAACTTGGCGTTGTTCTTTGCTTACCATGTGCTCTGGCCGCAAGGGCTGGCGGGCTCATTCGACGTATTCTCAGCCGCACTCACGCTAGTAGCCACTATTGCCGTGTTCAGATTTAAGGCCGGCGTGATTAGCGTGATCTTAAGCTGTGGAGTGCTGGGTTTGGCTTTGCAGTTGCTGATGTGATTGCCATTTCAATTTTTAGCACTTTCCATGCAGGTGATATAATTTAGCTCTGAATAAAACACTCGATTAAAGCTTAATCCATGCCGCATAAAACAATCTCCGCCACTGAAAAAATTCTTAGAGAATTATTAGCCCAACGCATCATGATTTTAGATGGTGCGATGGGCACGATGATTCAGCAATACAAGCTGACAGAGGCTGACTATCGCGGCGAGCGTTTTGCTGATTTCAAAGCGCCAGCAGGCGAGCGCGAGTTGTTTGTTAAGGGCAATAATGAGCTGCTGACACTGACGCAGCCACAAGTGATTGCTGAGATTCATGAAAAATATCTGGCAGCAGGTGCCGATATTATTGAAACTAATACTTTTGGTGCTACCACTGTGGCGCAAGACGATTACCACATGGGGCATTTGGCCTATGAGATGAACGTGGCTGCTGCCAAGCTTGCCAAGACTGCCTGCGAAAAATACAGCACACCGGATAAGCCGCGCTTTGTGGCAGGCACACTAGGCCCTACGCCGAAAACCGCATCTATCTCACCAGATGTGAATGATCCGGCGGCGCGTAATGTGAATTTTGACCAGTTAGTGGCCGCTTACTTGGAGCAGGCGCGTGGTCTGGTTGATGGCGGTTCAGATATTTTGATGGTGGAAACCATTTTCGATACGCTCAATTGCAAGGCGGCATTATTTGCGATTGATGCTTTATTTGAAGAAATTGGCCATACCTTCCCGATCATGATTTCCGGTACCGTCACTGATGCATCAGGGCGTATTCTATCTGGCCAAACCGTGACTGCATTCTGGCATTCAGTACGTCATGCCAAGCCGATTACGATTGGCCTGAACTGTGCGTTGGGTGCCACATTGATGCGTCCGTATGTGGAAGAGCTATCAAAAATCGCGGACACGTTTGTGTGTATTTATCCAAACGCAGGCTTGCCCAACCCAATGAGCGATACCGGCTTTGATGAGACGCCGGACGTGACATCTAGTTTGGTGCGTGAGTTTGCCGAGAGTGGCTTTTTGAACATTGCTGGTGGCTGTTGCGGCACGACGCCGGCGCATATTCACGCCATTTACAATCAAATTAAAGACGTACCTCCACGTAGAGTGCCGATTTTAGCGCGCACCTTGAAGCTGTCTGGTTTAGAGCCATTTATCGTGGATGAGGAATCCTTGTTTGTGAATGTAGGGGAGCGCACCAACGTCACAGGCTCCAAAGCTTTTGCACGCTTGATTATCAACGAACAATACGATCAGGCGCTGTCAGTCGCGCGCCAACAAGTAGAAAATGGCGCACAAGTCATCGACATCAACATGGATGAAGGCATGCTGGACGCCATTAAAG
>JAZJYS010000030.1:0-24299 GCA_040390265.1 Pseudomonadota bacterium
CGAATCTTGCCATTCAATGGTGTAATGATTTGGATCAGGCTTTGCAGGAATTTCATCGTGTGTTGCAGCCAGAAGGCTTGCTGATGTTTAGCACTTTTGGGCCAGACACTTTGCGTGAACTCAGAATTGCCACCAATCAGCAGACCGGACATACCAGCATCAGCCGCTTTATCGACATGCACGATATTGGCGATGCAATGGTGCGTGCCGGCTTTAGCGCACCAGTGCTGGATGTAGAGCGATTTACCTTGACCTACGATGATGTCAAAAGCGTGATGCGCGACTTAAAAAGCATAGGCGCACACAATGCCACCGATGGCCGTGCGCGAGGCCTGCATGGCCGAGGCTTTTTGCAGCAACTTGAAACCTGTTATGAGCAGTTTAGGGAGAATGGCAAGCTACCAGCTACCTTTGAAGTGGTCTACGGTCACGCATGGCGAGCAAAAGATAAGCCCAAATTTGATGATGGTGTATCGCCAGTGACATTCAAGCCTAGAAATAAATAGCAGAGCGTCTGTATGACAACATCCTATTTAGTGGTTGGTACAGATACGAATGTTGGCAAAACGTATGTCGCCACGGCGCTAGTGCAGCACTTTGTGCAAGCGGGTTTGCAAACCGTGGGCATGAAGCCAATTGCCTCAGGTTGCACTATCAATCAGGCAGGCGAGCTGAGTAATGAGGATGCCGTTGCTTTAAGCCTCGCCAGCAATGTAAACGCCCCTCTTCACCTCACTAATCCTTATCGTTTTGCACCAGCGATTGCGCCGCACCTTGCGGCTGAGCAGGCTGGTGTTGTGATGGATTTGGCTGTGATGACACAGGCGTTTCAGCAATTATCTAGCTTGGCAGAGGTGGTGATCGTTGAAGGCGCAGGCGGATTTTTTGTGCCCATCAACGCAACCGAAACGCTGGCTGATTTAGCTGTGAAATTGAATATTCCTCTGATATTGGTTGTGGGCATGCGTTTGGGTTGCATCAATCATGCGCTGCTAACTGTAGAAGCCATTCAATCGCGCGGTTTGAAATTGGCTGGCTGGGTGGCGAATGAAATCGATCCGAACATGAGTATGTTTGCAGAAAATGTTAGCAGCTTGCAGCAACGAATCCCAGTTCCATGTTTAAGCGTGGTGCGCTGGCAAGGCCGTTTAAACTTGAATGCAGGTTTGGTCACATAGTGTTGTACGACAATGCCATCTGCTGGTTTCGCCGCGATTTGCGCTTGCATGATCATGCTGCGCTGTATCACGCGCTAAAGCAAAGTAAGGCTGTGCATTGTGTATTCGTTTTTGATACGAATATTCTCGATCAGTTGGAAAATAAGCAAGACCGTCGCGTTGAGTTTATTTGGCACAGCGTGCGCGAGTTACAGGTGATGTTGCAACAGCAAGGCAGCACATTGCATGTGTTACATGGCTCAGCAGGCGAGACTATCCCTCGTTTGGCACACGAATTAAATGCGCAAGCAGTTTTCTGCAATAAAGATTATGAGCCGAGTGCCGTGCTGCGTGATGCCACGGTTGCAGCCTCTCTGGCACAAGCTGAGATTGCATTTCACAGCTATAAAGATCAGGTAATTTTTGAGCAGTCAGAAATACTGACAGGTGCGGGCAAGCCTTTCAGCGTATTCACACCTTATAAAAACGCATGGCTCAAAAAGCTCGATGATTTTTACTTGCGCGCCTATCCTACGCAGCGCTATTTTTCTGCTTTGGCGCCGTATGCTGCTGATAGTTCTACTATGCCTAGTTTGGAAGCTTTGGGTTTCATTAAGACGAATCTGCAAAATATGGCTTTGCCTACGGGTGTGTCGGGCGCGGAAAAGTTGCTCGCTGATTTCATGCAGCGTATTGCGGTGTATCAGGAAGCGCGGAATTATCCATCCGTAAAAGGTGTGTCTTATCTTTCTACACATTTGCGTTTCGGTACGATCTCTATTCGCTATCTTGCCTCGCAGGCTTATCGTGCTGGTGGATTAGGCGCGCAAACTTGGTTGAGTGAGCTGATCTGGCGCGATTTCTATCAAATGTTGCTGTTTCAGCATCCACATTTAGGCCAAGGGCAGGCGTTTAAACCACAATTCAATGCTATCCCGTTTGCTAATGACGATGCTAAATTTGCTGCTTGGTGCGAGGCACGCACCGGTTATCCGTTGGTGGATGCCGCAATGCGGCAGTTGAATCAAACCGGTTATATGCACAACCGTTTGCGCATGGTGGCGGCGTCCTTTCTTGTGAAGGATTTACACGTTGATTGGCGCTGGGGTGAGCGCTATTTTGCAGAGCATTTGCTGGATTTTGATCTGGCGGCTAATAATGGCGGTTGGCAATGGTCAGCATCTACCGGCTGTGATGCGCAGCCGTGGTTCAGGATTTTTAACCCGATTACCCAGTCTGAAAAATTTGACGCGCAAGGCAAGTTCATTCGCCGCTATGTGCCTGAATTGGCACAGAGTATGGATAAGTGGATACATGCGCCTTGGTTGATGCCACTTCAAGAGCAGCAGCGTTGTGGTATTTTAATCGGACAGCATTACCCCGCGCCGATAGTGGATCATGCGCTGGCTAGAGTAAAAACGTTAGCACTGTATCAAGAGGCTAGTCAGTCGCTAGCTGAATAGCCTCTGCGTCTAAGCAGTTAGCAATCGCTGGTTGTGCGTTGGTCACAGCCTGTTGCGAGGTTAAAATCTTCTGCAATCTCACTGCCAATATCGGCGAGCGCGATGCTGATTTTGTGTACTTCCGTACGGTCACCGCGTTTAGAGGCCAGCATGCCAAGATGAAACAGCGCATCACTATGCCGTTGGTTTAATGCCGTAGTTTTTTCATACGATAGTCGTGCTGCCTCATCCAGACCTAAACCTTCCTGAGCAAGGCCTTGTTCATACCAAGCTTCGGCGTTGTCTGGTTCTGAGGCAATCCAGCTTTGGCTGACTTTAAGTAAGTCCGGCCATCTGTTTTGTATTTCAGGCATGGCAGCTTGCAAGAAAAATGGGCTGTGCTCGCCATCTTCCCAAAACGCCGTTTGTGCAAATGGCGCAATTGGTTGTAATGGCAGTGTTTTCAGATTTTCTATCCAGTCCGCAGGCATGGCGTAAAAATAGGCAATGCGACCAAAGCTTTTGAAAGTGTTGATGCCGACCAGTTTTCCTTGGTCATCAAACAGGCCGCTACCACTGGCGCCCATCGAAAATCTGGCGCTGCTGCGAATAATCTGGCTACCTTCGAAAGGATACAGCGCTTTAATTTGACCGCGAGATGTGGTTGGCGCTGAAATGCCACTGGAGTGACCGATGGCAAATACTTCTGTGCCCGTTTTTAAATCTTTGATGCTGCCAATGTCTGCCGGTTTTAATGGCATGTCTTTCGTGGTCAGCAAGCACAAGTCTTGATGCCCGTTGATTTGTACGCCTTCCACGCTATAGTTGCTTTCACCCTGACTAACCCATGCGGTTTCGGCTTTTTTTAGTACGTGGCAGTTGGTGAGTACCCGGTTGTCAGCCACGATAACGCCAGAGCCTAGCCCCATGTCGGTATTGCTATTGTTAGCGGTATGTACTTGTACGATATTAAAAAATACTTTGATAAGCATCTGCTGGTCAAAAGCATGCGCTTGCGGCGTAATGATCAGTGATAGTACTAATAGGCAAAATTTGTACATGATGAGTTTCCTATTTCAGGTTAGGCAGAATCAGTTTCATAATGTCGGGGTCATCCGGTGCGGTTAAGCTAGAGAAGCTGTGCACGGATTTGCCGCCAGGCGTAATCACGTACTTATAAAAGTTCCATTTTGGTGAATTCCCGCTGGCAGCGATTAACTGCTTGTAAAACGGGTTTGCATCGTCGCCTCTGACATGGCTTTTGGTCACCATAGGAAACTTCACGCCATAAGTTAGTTTGCAGAAGCTGCCTATTTCGGTATCGCTTTGCAACTCCTGTCTAAAGTCGTTAGACGGAAAGCCGATCACTAATAGTCCACGCGACTTATATTGGCTGTACATGGCCTCCAGCTTTTCAAACTGGGGTGTGAAGCCACATTTACTTGCCGTGTTCACGACCAAAATGGGTTTGTCTTGGTACTGACATAAGTCTACAGTTTCGCCCTGTAGCGTTTTGAACTGGTGATTGAGTAACGCTGGGCAGTCGCCAGCAACCGCATAAAACGGTAGCGCGCATAGTATTAGCAGCTGGGTGAGAAACTTCATGATGTTTCCTTCATGTTTTTGCAGTTGATGAAAGTTAGATGCTGTTTTTGAATGATGTTTCCAGTTTAGTGCCAGTTTATTTATTCCCATGCTTTTAATGCTAGGGCCTCGATATCCTGATTCTGGCAGTCCTCATTCGTGCAATTGGCTATTTTTTTCCAATCATTCGGGAAGGGCATCGTATAGGGCGGTAGGCCAACGCCACCGATATCAAAGCCAATAGCAAATACAACCGCGCCTTTGTTCACGGCAAAAGCTTGTGTATTTTGGGCAACATCAAGCAATGATTTTGTAATTTCTGGTGAAACTTCAGCATCGCTATCTATCCACGCTTTGATTTTTCCGTCATCACGCACCGCGATGACAAGAAAGCCCCATGTTTGCATCGAGCTTGTTTCAGAGATCTTTTGATTGATGCCAACTTCAACTTGCTTGATATATTGCGCTAAGCCATCAACGCTATCTAATCTTTCTTCCATTGCTTCTTTGGGTTGCATGTACTTAATCATTAAATAGTTGGCTTGCGCAGCATTGGATATCAGTGGGAGTAGTAACAGCAGGAATGCGAATAGTCTCATTGGAGCGCTCTCTTTCGATGTATGTATTGTTATGCTTGGTTAAAATGTAATGGATTGCATCTATTGCGACTAGATGTATCTAAATTAGTTCTAAATAAATATACAGATCAGTATATTTATTTAGTGGTGGATTGATTATTAATAAACTGCCTATTGCTGTGATTATCATTAAGTAATACGTGGTCGCGTGTTAAAATAGCGGTGAAGCTGGCTAGACAGTCGCCGCTTGCGCAAGCAAGGGGAGGAAAGTCCGGGCTGCATAGAGCGGGATGACGGCTAACGGCCGTACGTTGAAAGCTTGGGTAACCAAGTATAAGGCGCGGAATAGGGCCACAGAGACGAGCGTATTAAGTTACGGTGAAACGCGGTAACCTCCATTCGCAGCAAGACCAAATAGGCTGGCATTGGCGTGGCTCGCGCTGCCAGCGGGTAGGTTGCTTGAGCGTACGAGTAATCGTACGTCTAGATGAATGACTGTCAGCCTTAGCAATAAGGCCTACAAAACCCGGCTTATCGGCCAGCTTCACTTTCACTTTGTGGAAATTTCTTGGTGTTTCCATTAACGCTGTTATCTCTCCCATATTTTTGTGGGATTACACCCTCAATTACAATTCAAATGCTTTCGTCACTGTTCTAATAATCTACATTCACTTAATTTTGTATGTGCTTCATTTATAACGATTTTATTTTTATGATGAAAATGCGCTAAGTCATTGACCTATAAAGAAAAAATAGCAAAAAAGAGCTTGCTTTGCTCTTTTTTTTTATTTATAGTGAAGCTTAGTGGGGAAAAGTGGGGTTTTGTGGGGAATTGTCCATTAAGCTTTGTTGAGTTGAGCGTTGATGTTTGGTTGCCTGTTTTAGATCGTTGCATGCTTTCTGCGGCTTTAAGGGTTGGTCGTAGGGATGAATGTAGAAAGCTCGGGTGATTCTCCACTTTTTAATTTTTATGCATGTTGGATTGTTAGGAAAATAACGGACGTATGTTTCGCGGTGCAACATCATTGAATTTGGATGCGAAAGGCAGATTAACTTTGCCGACCAAGCATCGGGAAGCCATGGCACTAGAGTGCGCTGGCAACTTGGTGTTGACTGCGCATCCGCACCGCTGTCTGTTGCTTTACCCACAACCCGCATGGGAGCCGATTCAGGCCAAAATATCAGCGTTGTCTTCATTTGATAAGCAGTCCAGTGGCTTGCAGCGCCTGCTGGTAGGTTTTGCCGAAGACGTTGCACTGGATAGCGCGGGTCGTTTGCTCGTGTCCCCAGAGTTACGAGATTTTGCCGTATTAAGTAAAGAAGTGATGTTGGTCGGGCAGGGAAGTCATTTTGAGCTATGGAGCAAGGATGCTTGGCGTGCGCAGTTGGAGCAGGTGATGCAGGCTGATAGTTTCGAAATGCCGAAAGAATTAGAGGGCTTCTCGCTGTGACTAAGGGCGTGAACAGCGCGCCCAACAAAGCATCATTGTCTTTAAAAAAAGCGTCTTCAAAACAAACAACGTTGCAAGACGCGCTAACGTTAGAAAAGCATCCATTAGAAGTGTCTTCAGCCAATTCAGATTCAAATTCAGAAGCAGAAGCTTCGACCAATTCTCATGTCACGGTGTTGTTGGATGAGGCTGTGCATGCGCTCGCCATTAAACCTAACGGCATCTATGTTGACGGTACCTTTGGTCGTGGCGGTCATTCCAAAAAAATATTAGCGCAGCTTGGCGCGAGTGGTCGCTTGATTGCTTTTGATCGCGATTTAAGTGCGATTGCAGCAGGTGATGCTATTGATGATTCGCGCTTTAGCATGGTGCATAGCCATTTTGCCGGTATGCAACAAAAGTTGGCTGAAATGGGTGTGACGCAGGTGGATGGCATTCTGCTGGACATCGGCATTTCTTCACCACAGATTGACGAAGCCAGTCGTGGTTTTAGTTTTAGATACGATGCGCCGCTGGATATGCGCATGGATCAAAGTAGCGGTAAAACAGCGGCGGAATTTCTCGCCACAACAACAGAGCAGCAATTATCGGAGGTTATAAAAAATTATGGTGAAGAACGGTTTGCTAAGCCGATTGCAAGGGCGATTATTACGGAGCGCAATGACGGGCGCGCCATCACCACTACAGGGCAGCTTGCCAAGGTCGTGGCAGGGGCAGTCACGCGGTTTGAGCCAGGCCAGAACCCTGCAACGCGCACATTTCAGGCTTTACGGATTTTCATCAATCAAGAACTTGAAGAGCTATCGCTAACCATGCCGCAGTGTTTGGCATTGTTGGCGCCGCAAGGTCGATTGGCGGTGATTAGTTTTCATTCGCTTGAAGACCGCATCGTGAAGCAATTTATTCGTGATCAAGCGAATCGCGATGACTTGCCTGCTAACTTTCCCGTGCGTGCGTCTGAACTGCCGCAGCCTAAGCTAGTGGCGGTAGGTAAAGCCATTAAGCCAAGCGCTGCAGAAGTAAAGCGTAATCCGCGTTCGCGCAGTGCCGTGTTGCGTGTGGCAGAAAGAACGTCTGTGCTATGACGCGTTTGAATCTCATTTTGTTTTTTGCGTTGATTTTTTCATCGTTGGGGCTAGTGAATGCCCAGCATAAGGCGCGCAAGCTCTATATTGAGCTAGACCAAATGAGTCAGGCGTCAAAACAATATGAACAAGAGTATGGGCAGTTGCAGCTTGAGCAAAGCACTTGGGCGATGCATTCTCGCGTGGAGCGCGTGGCTACCGGACAATTGCAAATGCAAGTGCCTGATCCAAAGAGAATACAGTTGGTGACGATGGGAAGTGCTACGCCACAAGCGCCTGCTGCTGAAGCGCCAAAAACATTGTCAAATAGTCAAGCTGTTGGAGTTAAGCCGTAATGGCATTGCATACGCCTCCTGTTATCGTGAAGCTGCCTGCATGGCGCCGCCGACTATTGTTGGTGTGTGTGCTATTGGGCTTTGCGGCATTGTTGGGGCGTAGTGTGTACCTGCAGAGCTTTCATAAGCGCTTTTTGCAAGAAAAGGGTGACGCACGCTATAGCCGCACGCTTACGCTGTCGTCACATCGCGGAAAAATAACGGATCGTTACGGTGAGTTGCTGGCGATTAGTTCGCCGGTAGAGTCTGTGTGGGCAAGTCCGCCAGATGTCAAAATCGACGCGTCACAAACTAAAAAAATTGCTGATCTGCTAGATTTGAAGCCGGATGTCGTGACTAAAAAACTGGCGAATGACGAGCGAGAGTTTGTATATCTCAAACGTCGTATTTCGCCTGAGCTGGCTGCGCAAGTCATGAAGCTGGCTGTGCCGGGTGTTTATTTGCAGCGCGAATACAAGCGCTACTACCCTGCTGGCGAGGTGACTGCGCATTTGGTCGGTTTTACCGGTCCGGGTGACAAGGGTGCTGGCGAGCGCGGGTTGGAGGGTTTTGAGCTAACCAAGAACGATGCGCTTTCTGGCAAAGAAGGTAGTCGCCGTGTGATTAAGGATAGATCCGGTCATATTGTTGAGGATCTGGAAGCCGTCAAAGTCCCGCAAGATGGTCATGATGTGGTGCTATCTATTGACCGCAGAATTCAGTATTTGGCGCACCGTGAATTGGCACGAGCCGTAGAGGCTCATGGTGCTTTAGCCGGAGCGGCCATTGTGCTTGATGCAAAAACGGGTGAAGTGCTGGCGATGGTCAATGTGCCAACTTACAACCCGAATAATCCTGTGAATATCCAAGGCAAGTCACGTAACCGCGCCATTATTGATGTTTACGAGCCGGGTTCTACCATGAAACCCGTAGCAATCGCTGCCGGTTTGGAATCTGGACAATATAAGCCGGGTACCAAGATAGATACTTCACCGGGTACATTGAGTATTGGCCCTGCAACAATTCATGACTCGCATGCGCACGGTGTGTTAACCGTGGCTGAGATCATACAAAAGTCGTCAAATGTGGGTGCGTCAAAAATCGCCTTATCGCTCGATAAAAAATTCATGTGGGATACCTATAATCAATTGGGTTTTGGCAATAAAACCCATATTGGCTTTCCCGGTGAAGCCGCAGGGCGTATGCGTGATTACAAAACATGGCGGCCAATTGAGCAGGCCACCATGTCTTTTGGCAATGGTATCAGCGTGACTTTGCTGCAAATGGCGCGCGCTTATACGGCGTTTGCTAACGATGGCGAGTTAAAACCAGTTTCATTGTTAAAGCTGCAAGAGGCTCCAGTGGGTACGCAGGTGTTAAGTGCAGAAACTGCGCATAACGTCAAAGACATGTTGGAGATGGTTGTGTTGCCGGGCGGTACAGCCCTCAAAGCGCAGGTGTTGGGTTATCGCGTAGCAGGTAAAACCGGTACAACGCATAAGCTGGGTGCACATGGCTATGAAAAGAATAAGTACGTTGCTTCTTTTGTGGGGATGGCACCTGCATCAAATCCGCGATTGATTATGGCGGTCATGATTGATGAGCCTAACATTGCTGGTGACCAATACTATGGCGGTGTCGCCGCGGCTCCGGTGTTTAGCTCTGTGATGACGGATGCGTTGCGTATGCTGGCGATTCCGCAAGATGCGCCGAATAACAATGTGGTGATTCAAGGTGGTGGCGACGCAGACGAGCATGTGGACGATGTGAAGGAGAGCATATGACGGCACTCTTTAATTTAGCTCATGCTTTTCCTAATCAGAAGTTTGTGTCTATGACAGCGGACAGTCGTCAAGTAACAGCTGGTGCGCTGTTTCTGGCATATCCAGGGGTTGCTGCTGATGGCCGTCACTATATTGCGCAAGCATTAAAAGCAGGGGCTGCCGCAGTAGTGTGGGAGCAAGATGGATTTACATGGCAGCCTGAGTGGAATGTGCCAAATGTTGCTGTGAGCGGCTTGAAACAGCAAGTCGGGCAGATTGCAGCAGACTATTATCAGCACCCATCACGCCAAATGGCCATGATTGGTGTGACAGGCACGAATGGCAAAACTTCAGTCAGTCAGTGGTTGGCGCAATGTTTGAGTCATCTCGGTAAAAAGTCTGCGGTGCTGGGTACGATAGGTAACGGCATTATCGGCAATACGGAGTTGGCTGTGGCGACTAACACCACGCCAGATGCGATTTTATTGCAGGGTATGCTGGCGGATTTTGTGCAGCAAGGTGTTAAAAACGTAGCGATGGAAGTGTCGTCACATGGTCTGGATCAGAACCGTGTGAGTGGTGTTGAATTTGACGTTGCCGTATTGACCAATCTGAGCCGTGATCATTTGGATTATCACGAAACCATGGAAGCTTATGCGGCTGCCAAGCAAAAGCTCTTCACAAGTGATGGCTTGAAAATGCGCGTGTTGAATGCAGATGATGCCTTCGGGCAAGCTCTTGTAACTGCGATGCAATCGCAAGGCAAGGCATTCATGACGTATGGTTTGCAAAGCGGCGATGTGCGTGGTGAAAACCTGCAACTGCTTGCTAACGGTTTAAGTATGCATGTAATCACTCCACAAGGCGATGCTCTGTTAACCGCGCCAGTGCTAGGCCGCTTTAACGCTTATAACGTACTTGCTGTGCTGAGTGCTTTGTTGGCTTTGGACGTTAACTTGCAAGATGCGCTCTCAGCTATCGCCAAGCTTAAGCCCGTGCAAGGTCGTATGCAGCAGTTTGGCGGTAGTGCGTTGCCATTAGTGGTGATTGATTATGCGCACACCCCAGATGCTTTGGAAAAAGTGTTGAGTACGTTACGCGAACAACTGCAAGGTGCGCAAAGATTATTGTGCGTATTCGGTTGCGGCGGTGATCGCGACGCAGGTAAGCGCCCACTCATGGGGGCTGTAGCCGCTAAGTTGGCAGGTGTTGTGATTGTGACTTCAGATAACCCACGTAGTGAAAATCCAGATGCGATTATTGGTCAAATAGTGCATGGTTTGAATGCGGCTTACCAGATTGAAGTTGACCGTGAGCGTGCCATTCATCTGGCTGTAAGCATGGCTAAGCCAGGCGACATTGTGCTGGTGGCGGGTAAAGGCCATGAAGATTATCAGGAAATTTCAGGTGTGAAGACACCGTTTAGTGATGCGCAGGTTGCACAGGCTGCACTTATTCAATATCAATCAGTGGAGGCTGCACGATGATGTTGCTTTCAGAAGCCGCAAAAGCGATTAACGCTGAATTAATCGGCGCGGATGCCATGCTGACCAGCGTCAATACTGACAGCAGGCAAGTAGTGTTAGGTCAATTATTTGTCGCGCTGAAAGGCGAGCATTTTGACGGACATGACTACGCACAGCAAGCGATTGGCCAAGGCGCCGCCGCAGTGTTGGTGTCGCATGCTATTGCTGGTGCAGAGCCTGCGTTAGTGGTTGCCGATACTTACCAAGCCTTGGGCGAACTTGCTGCCTATTGGCGTAGCAAATTCACGCTGCCTGTAGCGGCAATCACCGGCAGCAATGGCAAAACCACCGTAAAAGAAATGCTGGCAAGCATACTAAGAGCCGCTGCTGGCAACGCAGGTGCGGTGCTGGCAACGCAGGGTAATCTCAATAATCACATCGGCTTGCCGCTGACCTTGCTGAAATTGACCGCACAACATCGCTATGCCGTGATTGAGATGGGTATGAATCACACGGGTGAAATTCGCTATTTAACGCACATTGCCAAGCCTACCGTTGCGCTTATTAACAATGCTGGCAATGCGCACCTTGGTGAGCTGGGTTCTTTTGAGGCGATTGCCAACGCCAAAGCGGAGATTTTTGAAGGTTTGGATGATGATGGCGTGGCTGTGATTAATGCCGATGACGTGTTTGCGCCGCTGTGGATAGGGCTTAACCCTCAGCGCAAAATCATTAGCTTTGGTTTGAAAAATAACGCTGATGTGACTGCGACTTATCAGTTGGAAGCGGCTGCTAGTGCACTTGAAATCACCACACCATTAGGTTTGCTGAGTGTGCATTTGCCAACTCCCGGTGCCCATAACGTGATGAATGCGCTGGCAGCTACCGCAGCCGCAATCGGTATGAATGTGCCGCTCAGCGCGATTGCGCTTGGTTTGAAAGGTTACGCCGGCGTTAAAGGGCGCTTGCAGCATCTGGCAGGTCAGCAAGGCACTTTGGTGATAGATGACAGTTATAACGCCAACCCTATGTCTATGAAGGCGGCGATTGATGTGTTGGTGGCAAGGCAAGGCAAAAAGTTGCTGGTGCTTGGCGACATGGGCGAGTTGGGTAATGACGCTGCTGAAATGCATGCCGAAATTGGCCGTTATGCGAAAGCTGCTGGCGTGGATGCGTTGTTTACCTTAGGTGAACTTAGCGCTGAAATGAGCCGGGAGTTTGGTGCAGGTGCGCAGCATTATGCAACACCGCAGGCATTAACAGCGGACTTGCTGGCACAGATGAATATGGATAGTACAGTGCTGGTGAAAGGCTCGCGATTTATGGCAATGGAGCGCATTGTGCGCGAAATCGTGGTCGAGTCTGTGGCACAAAAAGAGAGTAACAATTTGAAAGGAACGCACTAATGTTATTAACATTGTCACAATGGTTGGCACCAGATATTCACGGCTTCCGCGTGTTTAATTACATTACTTTCCGCGCAGTGATGGCGACGCTGACTGCGCTTACGATTTCATTTCTGGTCGGTCCGACTTTGATTCGTAAGCTTACCTATTACAAGGTAGGTCAATCGGTGCGTGACGATGGCCCGCAAACGCATTTGATTAAAGCGGGTACACCTACCATGGGTGGTGCGCTGATTCTTGTCGCAATCGCCATCTCAACTTTGTTGTGGGCTGACTTAAGTAATCGTTTTGTTTGGGTGGCGTTATTTACGACATTGGGTTTTGGTGTCATTGGTTGGGTGGATGACTGGCGCAAAGTGGTGCATCGTAACCCTAAAGGCCTGTCTGCTAAAGAGAAGTATTTTTGGCAGTCATTGGTAGGTTTTGGCGTGGCGGTGTTTTTGCAGCAAACCGCTACTGTTCCGGCTGAAACAACTTTGCTGATTCCATTTTTCAAAAGTCTGGTAGTGCCGCTTAGCGCGGTGAGTTTTATTGTACTCACTTATTTGGTGGTAGTCGGTAGCAGCAATGCCGTCAATTTAACCGATGGTTTGGATGGCTTGGCGATTATGCCTACGGTCATGGTCGCCGGCGCTTTAGCCATATTTGCTTATGTCACTGGTCACTTCCATTTTTCAAAATACTTAGGCATCGCCTTTGTGCCGGGTGCCGGTGAATTGGCCGTGTTCTGTGCGGCGATGGTCGGCGCGGGTCTTGGTTTTCTCTGGTTCAATGCGTATCCGGCAGAAGTGTTTATGGGCGATGTCGGTGCGCTGGCATTAGGCGCGGCGCTAGGCATCGTGGCGGTGATTGTGCGTCAGGAAATTGTACTGTTCATTATGGGTGGTGTTTTTGTGGTTGAAACCTTTTCGGTTGCCGCGCAGGTGCTTTATTTCAAGTACACCAAAAAGCGCTTTGGCGAGGGTAGACGTATTTTCCTGATGGCACCACTACATCACCATTACGAGCAAAAAGGCTGGAAAGAAACACAAGTCGTCGTGCGTTTCTGGATCATCAGCATGATGCTGGTATTGGTGGGTTTGTCCACGTTGAAGCTACGCTAAGAATTAGAAAATGAACTTGATTCCACTTAAAGACAAAAACGTGTTGGTACTCGGCCTAGGTGATACTGGGCTATCCGCTTTGCGTTGGTTAAACACGCAAGGTGCACACTTGTCTGTGGCCGATACCCGCGCCAATCCGCCGGGTGTTGAGGTGGTGAAAGCTGAGTTGCCACAAGTGCGAATTCATACAGGTGCTTTTACAGAAGCGATGTTCCTTAACGTGGATTTGATTGTCGTGAGTCCAGGTGTGCCAGTGAGTGAACCTGAGATTCAAGCAGCAATGCAGCGTGGTATTCCTGTGGTAGGTGACGTGGAGTTGTTTGCACAGTATCGTCCTAAAACTTCTAAAGTCATCGCGATTACAGGCGCTAACGGTAAAACTACCGTAACCACTTTAGTTGGTGAAATCTGTAAAACTGCTGGGTTGAAGACTATCGTTGCCGGCAATATTGGTTTGCCGGTATTAGATACGCTGAGTATGGAAGCGCCAGATGTTTACGTGCTGGAGCTATCCAGTTTTCAACTGGAAACGACAACCAGCCTGTATGCGGATGCTGCCACCATGCTGAACTTGTCTGAAGATCACATGGATCGCTACGCCAGCATGCAGGACTATGCCGTTGCTAAAGCGCACATTTTTTACAACGCAGGGCTGCAAGTGCTGAACCGTGATGATGCCTGGAGCATGATGATGGCGCGGCCGAAATTGGCGCAGGTGACGTTTGGTTTGTCCGTAGATGAAGAATCGCAAAGCTATGGTTTACGTGAGGATGATGCTGGCACAAGGCTGGTGGATGGTGAAAAAGAACTCATCAATCTGCAAGACCTTAAAATCGCAGGCTTGCACAATGCCGCCAATGCATTAGCTGCTGTGGCGCTGTGCCGTGGCATCGGCATTGATTACGCGCCAATCATCCAAACTTTATACAACTTCAAAGGCTTGCCGCACCGCGTAGAGTGGGTAGCCAATATTGATGACGTTGATTATTACGACGACTCAAAAGGTACCAATGTAGGTGCAACCTGCGCAGCGCTTTCTGGCTTGCCACAGAAGGTTGTGCTGATTGCCGGCGGGGATGGCAAAGGTCAGGATTTTTCTCCATTAGCAGATGCGGTTGCCAACAATGCGCGTGCGGTAGTGTTGATAGGCCGCGATGCGCCATTGATTGAAAATGCACTGATCGCGACAGATGTACCGCGCTACCAAGCCATTGATTTGCCAGAAGCCGTGAATATTGCAAAAAAACTAGCGCAAGTGGGCGATGCGGTTTTGTTGTCGCCCGCCTGCGCCAGTTTTGATATGTTCAAAAACTATGTGCACCGTGCTGAGGTGTTTGTGAGTGCCGTGAATCGCTTGAAGGAACTCGCATGATTGCCGCCATGCTGAATCGTGAGCGTATCAACTCACCTAGCTATGATCAAGGTCTGCTTTGGGTGGTACTGATTTTATTAGGCATCGGTTTAGTCATGGTGTATTCGGCCTCGATTGTGATTGCCGAGTCGGACAAGGTTTTAGGTAATAACAGCAGCTATTACTTGGTTCGACAGGCGATTTTTCTGGTGGTGAGTATTAGCGCTGCATTCGTGGCATTTAACATTCCTGTGGCATGGTGGCAGAAAATGGCGCCTTACCTGTTCTTGTTAGGCCTGTTGCTACTGTTGCTCGTGCTTATTCCCGGCATTGGTCGCGTGGTGGGCGGTAGCCGTCGCTGGTTGTCCCTGTTTGTGATCAATTTGCAGCCTTCTGAATTTATGAAGCTGTTCGCTGCCATGTATGTGGCGGATTACACCGTGCGTAAAGCCGGCAAAATGGACAGTTTTACCCAAGGCTTTATGCCGATGGTAGCAGTGATGGTGCTGGTCGGTTTTCTATTATTGCGTGAGCCTGATTTTGGCGCGTTTGCGGTGATTGCTGCGATCTCGATTTCTATTCTGTGGCTGGGCGGTATCAATGGCAAGATTTTTGCCGGTCTGCTGGCATTGTTGCCGGTTGCCATTGTCGGCTTGATCTGGAGTTCGCCTTATCGTATGCAGCGTGTCATTGGTTTTATGGATCCATGGGCTGACCCGTATGGCAAAGGCTACCAACTTTCTCACGCGCTAATCGCCTTTGGTCGCGGCGAGTGGTTTGGTGTGGGTTTGGGCGCCAGCGTGGAAAAACTGCTGTATTTGCCAGAAGCACATACCGACTTTTTATTGGCGGTGATTGCCGAAGAACTCGGCTTTGTGGGCGTGCTCACCGTAGTCGGCTTGTTCTCATGGATCGTGATCCGTGCATTTGGCATAGGTAAAGAGAGTATTGGTAACGAACGCTATTTTGCTGCATTGCTGGCACAGGGCTTGGGCGTCTGGATTGGCGTGCAAGGCATTATCAATATGGGCGTGAACATGGGGCTGTTGCCAACCAAGGGCTTGACCTTGCCCTTACTCTCGTTCGGTGGCAGCGGCATTTTGGCGAATTGTATCGCGATGGCTATTTTGTTACGCATCGACTTTGAGAATAGACGCTTGCAGAAAGGCCTGCCGGTATGAGTAAAACGCTCATGATTATGGCTGGCGGCACTGGCGGACATGTTTATCCGGCAATGGCGGTGGCTGACTATTTGAAGGCTAAAGGCTGGAATATTGTCTGGCTATGCACGCAAGGTGGTATGGAAAATCGCCTGATCGAAGGCAAGGGCTACGATAAAGCCATGATGACCATGCAAGGTGTGCGTGGTAAAGGCTTGAAAGGCTGGCTGTTATTGCCAGTTACCTTAGCTAAAGCCTTTGCACAAAGTATTAAAGCCATACGTCAGCATCAGCCAAATGTGGTGCTGGGCATGGGTGGTTTCGCGGCATTTCCGGGCGGATTGATGGCGAAATTGTTAGGCAAGCCATTAGTGATTCATGAGCAAAACTCAGTTGCCGGCTTAACGAATAAAGTGTTGGCGAAATTCGCAACGCGCGTATTGGCAGCTTTCCCTGCGGCATTCGGTGAAAAGGCCGTATTGCTGGGTAACCCAGTACGCGCCGATATTACGGCATTAGATGCGCCAGAAGTGCGTTTTACTACTCACACAGGCGCACTGCGTTTGTTGGTTGTCGGCGGTAGTTTAGGTGCAACGGCTTTGAATAATGCAATTCCAAAAGCATTGGCATTGTTGCCTGTGGATGCACGTCCAGTGGTGGTGCATCAGGCAGGTGTGAAGCATATTGATGCCTTAAATGCGCAATATCAGCAGGCCGGGGTGGTGGCGGATACGCGTGCGTTTATTGATGACATGGCCAGTTTGTATGTATGGGCTGACTTTGTTATTTGCCGCTCAGGCGCACTGACTGTGGCTGAGGTATCTGCCGTGGGTTTGGGTTCGTTGATGGTGCCTTTTCCATTTGCGGTCGATGATCATCAAACCACTAATGCCGCTTACTTGGCTGAACAAGGCGCAGCGATGCTGGTGCAACAAAAAGAATTGAGTGTAGAAAAATTGGCAGACATTTTACAAACATTAAACCGTGAAACCTGTTTAGACATGGCAAAAAAAGCGCGTGCATTAGGTAAGCCTGAAGCTACTGAAAATGTGGCCGCAATTTGTGTGGAGGTGGCGCTATGAAACATAAGGTAAAGAATATTCATTTCGTTGGTATTGGCGGCTCTGGTATGAGCGGCATTGCCGAAGTGTTGATCAATTTAGACTTTACGGTGAGTGGTTCGGACTTGGCCGTGAATGCGACTACGCAGCGTTTATCTGCTTTCGGCGCAACCGTGTATCAAGGCCATGCCGCTGAGAATGTTCAAGATGCAGATGTGGTGGTGGTATCCAGTGCCGTGAATGAAGAAAATCCGGAAGTGAAAGCCGCTAGAGCTAAAAACATTCCAGTCGTACCACGTGCATTGATGTTGGCGGAGTTGATGCGTTTCAGACAAGGCATTGCTGTTGCCGGTACGCATGGCAAAACCACGACCACGAGTTTGATTGCCAGCATTCTGGCTGAAGCAGGCATGGATCCGACCTTTGTGATTGGCGGCAAGCTGGAGGCGGCGAATGCCAATGCCAAGCTCGGCACCGGTGAATACATTGTGGCAGAAGCGGATGAGTCAGACGCTTCATTCCTGCACCTAACGCCAGTCATGGCGGTGGTGACGAACATTGACCAAGACCACATGGATACCTACGAGCATAGCTTCGATAAGCTTAAAAGTGCATTCGTGGAATTTCTACAGCAATTGCCGTTCTGGGGCATGGCAGTGGTGTGTATTGATGACGCCAATATCCGCGAGATATTACCGCGTGTTACCAAGCCAGTGATGACCTATGGTTTTTCAGAAGAAGCGCGCATACGTGCAAAAAATGTACGCGCCGATGATGGCAAGATGCATTTTACGGTGCAACGCATCAACGGCGTAGTCACCGAGTTTGATGTGACCTTGAATCTGCCGGGCAACCATTATGTGCTAAATGCTTTGGCGGCGATTGCCATTGCCAGCGAACTGAACGTGCCGGATGCCGCGATTATTAAAGCGCTTAAAGAATTTAAAGGTGTAGGCAGACGTTTCGAGCGTTACGGTGAAGTAGCCGCGAAAACTGGCGGCACATTTACCTTGATTGATGATTATGGTCATCACCCAGTTGAAATGCGGGCGGTGATTACTGCCGCACGTGCTGCATTCCCTGAGCGGCGTCTGGTGATGGCATTTCAGCCGCACCGTTATACCCGCACCCGTGATTGTTTTGAGGATTTTGTACGCGTGCTTTCAAGCGCTGATGTGG
This sequence comes from Pseudomonadota bacterium, assembly GCA_040390265.1. GTDB lineage: Bacteria > Pseudomonadota > Gammaproteobacteria > Burkholderiales > Methylophilaceae > Methylotenera. Next base: position 18,101 of record JAZJYS010000030.1, read on the forward strand.
TGTTGCTGACCGAAGTGTACTCCGCAGGTGAAGCGCCGATTATTGCCGCAGATGCAAGGTCGTTGATTCGTGCTATCCGTGTGGCAGGTAAGGTCGAGCCATTGTTTGTCGAAACAACCGATGCATTGCCGCAAGCCATTTTGGATGTAGCGCAAGCGAATGATGTGGTGATAGTGATGGGGGCTGGCTCGATTGGACATGTGGCTGCGAAAACGAAAACATTAAGTAGTGGGCAAGCCAGTTGATGACAATAGCTACACATACTAGTGCTGGCAAGCTGCTGCTGAACGAGCCGATGGCACGTTACACCAGCTGGCGCGTGGGTGGCGCGGCTGACCGATTTTATACTCCGGCAGGGCTGGAAGATTTAGGCCAGTTTTTACAAGGCTTAGCAGCCGATGAGCCTATTTACTTTCTAGGCTTGGGTTCAAATTTATTGATACGTGATGGCGGTATTCGCGGCACGGTAGTGTTGATGCACAACGTGTTGACCGAGTTGAAGATGGATGGCGATTTAATCTATGCCGAAGCGGGTGTGACCTGTGCCAAATTGGCCAAGTTCTGTGCGAAAGAGGCCAAGCAAGGCGGCGAGTTTTTTGCGGGTATTCCCGGCACAGTCGGCGGCGCACTGGCCATGAATGCCGGTTGCTATGGCAGTGAAACCTGGAATACGGTGAAACGCGTTACGACGATTAATCGCCGCGGCGAGTTGCATACACGTGATGCTTCCGAGTTTGTTGCCAGTTATCGCCATGTACAAATGCCAGCGAAAGATGAATGGTTTGTTGCGGCATGGTTAGGCTTAGAAGCCGGCGATGCACAAGAGTCTGCCAAGAAGATTAAAGCATTACTGGCGCAGCGTTTAAGTTCGCAGCCTTTGAATATGCCGAGTGCAGGGTCTACGTTCAGAAACCCTGCGGGAGACTATGCAGCAAGATTGATTGAGGCTAGCGGTTTAAAAGGTTACATCATGGGTGGGGCGCAGGTTTCTGAGAAGCATGCCAATTTCATTGTGAATATTGGTGGTGCAAATGCGCTGGATATTGAGTTGTTAATTAAGCACATGCACGACACCGTGCTAGATCAGCAAGGTGTGACGTTGCAGCAAGAAGTGAAAGTGATTGGTGAGTATGCATAAATTTGGAAAAGTAGCCGTTTTGATGGGTGGTCGTTCAGGTGAGCGTGAAGTGTCGCTGAAAAGTGGCAGTGCGGTATTGGCGGCATTACAAGCGCAAGGCATTGATGCACAAGGGTTGGATCCGCGCGAGCAGCCATTTCATGACCTGGAGCAGTTTGATCGCGTATTCATCAATTTGCATGGTCGTTTTGGTGAAGATGGCTGCGTTCAGGGTGCGCTGGAGATGATGGAGATTCCCTATACCGGAAGTGGCGTGATGGCTTCTGCAATTGGCATGGACAAATGGCGTACCAAGCTGTTGTGGCGCGCCTCGGGCATAAAAACGCCTGATTTTGAATTGGTGGCAAAAAACAGTGATTTTTCAGCAATAGAAACGCGCCTAGGCCTGCCATTATTCGTTAAACCGGCAAATGAAGGTTCAAGTATTGGTATTAGTAAGGTAAAGCAGGCTGGTGGGTTAGAAGCTGCATACAATTTGGCGGCACAAGCGGACCCCTTAGTGATAGCAGAAAAGTTTGTGAATGGCGGTGAATATACCGTTGGCATTATTGGTGATGCGGTGCAGGGCTTTAAGGCGCTACCGATTATTCGCATCGTGCCAAAGAACGAGTTTTATGATTTTGAGGCCAAGTATTTACGTGACGATACGCAGTATTTATGTCCTTGTGGACTGAGTGCCGAGAAGGAAGCGCAAATCCAGAAAGAAGCATTGGAAGCGTTTCGCGTATTGGGTTGCAGGGGTTGGGGGCGTGTGGATTTCTTGATGGATGCGGAAGGCAATCATTATTTTCTTGAAGTGAATACCAGCCCTGGGATGACAGATCACAGCTTGGTGCCGATGGCCGCCAAGGCGGCGGGGATTAGTTTTAAAGAATTGGTAGTGCGCATTTTGGAGTTGGCTGATGTGGGATAAACCCGCCTTACTGAACTGGATTGCCAATCTCTTGTTTGCAATGAGCGTGGTGGTCATGGTGTATGCGGCGTTATATGTAGTCGTGCATTTGCCTATTTTTCCACTGCGTGAAGTGAAGGTTGAGGGTCAGTTAAGTCATGTGAGCCGTGAGCAGATCAAGTTGATTGCAGCGCGATATATGAAAGGCAATTTTTTTACGCTGGACTTGGTTAAAACACGTGACGCTTTTGAAAAGCTACCGTGGGCGCGCAGTGTGAGCTTACGCCGCCGTTGGCCGGATAAGCTGGAAGTGTCGATTGAAGAGCATAAAGAATTGGCGCGTTGGGGAAGTGTTGCATTGGTGAATACGCATGGCGAGTTATTTCATGCGGCATCAGGCAGTGATTTGCCGGTGTTTTACGGGCCGGGCGATGGCGTTATAGAAGTGGCATCGCAATATGGCGAGTTTAATAGAGCGCTGAAAAGCGCAGGTTTAGAGATTTCAAACTTGGCGTTAACGCCAAGGCGCGCATGGCAAGTAACAACAAGTAATGGCATGGTGGTTGAGTTGGGACGTGTAGACATGCAAGCCCGCTTGGAAAAATTTGCCAATGTATACGGTACGACGATTGCAGGATTGAACAAAAAGATTAGCTATGCCGATTTGCGTTATCCAAATGGATTTGCGGTACGCAAACCTGCGGAGGCACTTAAGTCGGGTGACACAAAGTCAGGCGATACGATTAAAAAACAGAAGGCCGTGAGTTAACCGCTGGGTTAAACATGGGTGGGAGAAAGTAATGAGCAGAGTAAAAGAAGATAAGAATTTAATTGTAGGCTTGGATGTTGGTACCTCCAAAATCGTCGCTATCGTGGCTGAATTGCAGCCAGAAGGCACGATTAAAGTCATTGGCTTAGGACAGCATGTTTCACGCGGCTTGAAAAAAGGCGTGGTGGTGAATATCGAGTCCACCATGCAATCTATACAGCGTGCGCTGGAAGAAGCCGAGTTGATGGCGGATTGCAAAATCAATAACGTGTTTACAGGCATTGCTGGCAGCCATATCAAAAGCTTGAATTCACACGGCATGGTCAAGATTAAAGAAGCTGAAGTTTCACAAATGGATGTGGATCGTGTGATTGAAACTGCGCGCGCCATTGCATTGCCAGCGGATCAACAAATTCTGCATATCCTGACTCAAGAATTCATTATTGATGGTCAGGAAGATGTGCGCGAACCTTTAGGCATGAGCGGCATGAAGCTTGAGGTGAAGGTACACATCGTGACGGGCGCTGTGGCTGCCGCACAAAATATTGTGAAATGCATCAAGCGTTGCGGCATAGAAGTGAGCGATTTGATTCTACAGCCACTGGCTTCAAGTTTGGCCGTGTTGACCGATGACGAAAAAGAACTGGGTGTGTGTCTAGTGGATATTGGTGGCGGCACCACGGATATCGCGGTATTTAAGCAAGGCGCAATTCGCCATACAGCAGTTGTGCCAATTGCGGGCGATCAGATGACCAACGATGTGGCAGTAGCGTTCCGCACGCCAACTCAGTCAGCAGAGGACATCAAGATTAATCACGGTTGTGCATTAAGGCAACTTGCTGACCAGCGCGAGATGGTTGAGGTACCTGGCGTGGATGGTCGTGAGCCGCGCCAGCTTTCTGTGCAGACTTTGGCTGAAGTGCTGGAGCCACGTGTCGTTGAGCTGTATGAAATGGTATTGAATGAATTACGCCGTAGCGGCATGGAAGAAATGATTGCCTCTGGCATCGTGATTACAGGCGGCTCGGCAATGATGCGCGGTATGGTGGAGTTGGGCGAAGAAATATTCCACATGCCAGTGCGTTTGGGTATGCCACGTTATGTGGGCGGTTTATCCGAAGTAGTGAGTAATCCGCGCTATGCCACAGGTGTGGGCTTGGTGTTAATGGGTAAGCAGCAATTAGAGCGTCATTTAAGTGGTCAGCTTGAATCAAGTTCGTTTTCACGCATTATGGACAAGATGAAGAGCTGGTTTCAAGGCAATTTTTAAATAGTCAGAATTAGCAGTGAATTAGAAGTACCGGCAGAAGTAAATTGGCACATGTATCAACAAAAAGAGGAGATATTAAAATGTTTGAAATTATGGAAAAGAATTCGCAAGAAGCCGTGATTAAGGTGATTGGTGTTGGTGGCTGCGGCGGTAACGCAGTTGCACACATGATCGAGAAAAACGTGGGTGGTGTAGACTTCATTTGCGCAAATACCGATATGCAAGCTTTGAAAAAGAGCCAAGCAAAAACGGTATTGCAAATGGGTGAGGCGATGACTCGAGGTTTAGGCGCAGGTGCTAAACCAGAAATCGGCCGTGATGCTGCGTTAGAGGATCGTGACACGATTGCAGAATTAATTGATGGCGCAGACATGCTGTTCATCACAGCAGGTATGGGCGGCGGTACAGGTACTGGCGCGGCGCCAGTGATTGCACAAATCGCAAAAGAAATGGGAATTTTAACGGTTGCTGTCGTGACTAAGCCTTTCTTGTTTGAAGGCAAACGCACTAAAGTGGCTTCAGAAGGTCTAGATGAATTATCTAAGTATGTAGATTCATTGATTGTGATCCCAAATGAAAAGCTAATGGAAGTGTTGGGTGAAGAAGTCACCATGATTGACGCTTACAGAGCTGCTAATGATGTATTGCATAATGCTGTTTCAGGTATTGCAGAAATCATTAATTGCGCCGGTACTGTGAACGTGGACTTTGCTGACGTACGCACTGTGATGTCTGAAATGGGTATGGCAATGATGGGTTCTGCATTGGCAACTGGCCCAGATCGCGCGCGTATCGCGGCTGAGCAAGCAGTAGCAAGCCCATTGTTGGAAGATGTCAACTTGGCGAATGCACGCGGCGTTTTAGTGAACATCACGACATCAAGCTCTTTCAAAATGAAAGAATACTACGATGTGATGAACACAATTAAAGCGTTTACTGCTGAAGATGCAACCGTGATTGTTGGTAATGTGTTTGATGAAAGCATGGGTGATGGCTTGCGTGTAACGATGGTGGCAACCGGTTTAACTGGCTCACAACGTCGTCAACAAAAACCAGAACTACGTGTCATGACACAAGAAGTGGTGCGTAACGGTACGACAGGTCAGGCAATGTTTGTGGGTGGTAGTGCTATGGATGATGATGCACCGCAAGTGTTTGGTTCAAACAGCCGTCGTGCGCAAGTAGAAGCGATGAAAATGTCAGGTGTTGAAGAATATGACATTCCTGCATTTTTACGTAAGCAAGCGGACTAATTAGGCTTGTATGCAAAAAGATTAAATTAGCACCATATTCAAGTGGTAGATGACACGCCCTAAACCGGCGTAAGCTGAGTGATAGTAAGTCTAAGTGACAGTAAGCTCGTGCTTGATAAGTTAAGTGTGCTACCATTTACTTGATTAGTAAGGTTAATTTAGTTGGTTTGCAGAATAAATAGCAAGAAATATAAAGGGTTTTAAACATTAATGTTAAAGCAACGCACATTAAAAAAAGCGATTAGTGCCACTGGTGTTGGCTTGCATAACGGCGAAAAGGTTACTCTTACCCTGCGCCCGGCTGCACCTGATACCGGTATTGTTTTCAAACGGGTTGATCTGCCTCAGCCCAATGAAATCATGGCAACACCTAGCGCGGTCAATGACACACGTCTGTGTTCTGCGCTAGAAGCTGATGGTGTGCGTGTTGCAACCGTTGAGCACATTATGTCTGCACTTGCAGGCTTGGGTGTGGATAACGTTTACGTGGATGTGGATGCTTCAGAAATTCCAATTATGGATGGTAGCTCAGGCCCTTTTGTATTTTTGCTGCAAGAGGCCGGCATTGTTGAACAGGCCGCAGCTAAAAAGTTTATACGCGTTAAAAAAACTGTTGAAGTGATTGAAGGTGATAAATGGGTGCGTTTTGAGCCTTATCACGGATTTAAAATAGACTTTACCATTGCGTTCAATCATCCGGTGTTTGAGCATTCTGGTAACAATGTAAAAATCGACTTCGCTGCTGACTCCTATATCAAAGAAATCAGCCGTGCACGTACGTTTGGCTTTATGCATGAAGTTGAATACTTGCGTTCCAATGGTTTGGCGCGTGGCGGTAGTTTAGAAAATGCGATTGTGCTGGATGAGTACCGCGTAC
>JAZJYS010000030.1:24399-37992 GCA_040390265.1 Pseudomonadota bacterium
TTGGCGCGTGGCGGTAGTTTAGAAAATGCGATTGTGCTGGATGAGTACCGCGTACTCAATGCGGATGGTCTGCGCTACGACGACGAGTTTGTGAAGCATAAAACCTTAGATGCCATTGGCGATTTATATATGTTAGGACATCCAATTTTAGGGGCATTTTATGCCTATAAATCAGGCCACGCATTGAATAACCAATTGTTGCGCGAGTTGTTGAAAGATGCATCGGCTTGGGAGTATGTGACTTTTGATAAAGTTGAAGATGCGCCCGCAACATTTTTGTTACAAGCTAAACAACTAAGGCCAGAGCCGATTTTCTAATTTTTGATAATGAGGTGTAGTTGCTCGATTTTTAGGGGCAATTTAGCTGGATGTCAGTGATTTATACTGGCTAGACTCAATAATCAGAATCTAATTTGCAGAGGTGAGTATGTTAATTTTTCGCCTTACTTTCGTATTGCTGATTATTGCAGCCATGGTGATGTTTGGTGTTTACATGTTGGCTGATGATAAAAAATACCTGCGCTATTTCAAGCAGATACTCAAATACATGTTTTTTATGCTCGTGGCACTTGCAGTCCTTTTTGTGTCGCGGCGCCTATTGGCTATCTAGCTTTTACTAGCCTTTCCTTAAGATATCTCTATGTTTAGCTCCTTAAAACAAACAATAAAATCTCCCATAGAAGTGTGTGTTCATACCTTCAGCGGATTTCTTGTTTGTAGCCTGACCATACTTAGTTTAAGTGTAGTTTCTAGTCAGGCATTTGCCATGACTGATGAAGCTTTATTCCAGCATGCTCGTGAGTCTTATGCTGCAAAGAATGAGCAGGCGTTGACTGAAGATGTTAGTCAACTCAAATCCCAGCAGTACACCTTAGCGCCATATGCTGACTACTGGTTGATGCTGCTGAAATTAGAGCAAGCTCGAGATGAAGAGGTACAGAATTTTTTAGCCCAATATGCTGATATGCCTTTTGCCGACCGCGTGCGTGGCGAGTGGTTGAAAAAGCTGGCAAAGCAACAAAACTGGGTGCCATTTTTTGATGAATACGTCAATTTTCAACGCGATGATGTCGCGTTGCAATGTTACGCTTTGTCGGGCCATGCCCAGCTAGCCGACACTGATGTGAGTGGTAAAGTCAAAGATTTATGGCTCACTACTACAGACCTGCCAAGTAACTGTAATTCGTTGTTTGATATGATGCAAAAAACAGGCGCGCTGAGTACAGATGACATTTGGGCTAGATTCCGCTTGGCACTTCAAAGTGGAAAAGTCGGTTTAGCCAAGAGTGTTGCAGCACGTTTGCCTAGTATTGATGCCGCCAACCTCAAATTGCTGGATCGCATCAATCAAACACCGCAATTACTATTTGCCGATAAATCTACGGTTAAAAAATCGAGTGACAAGATTGAGGTGAACTTCAAAACCCGTTTTGGTGCTGAAATTGGTTTGTTTGCGATTGACCGTATCGCACGCACAGACTTAGAGTCAGCGATTACTACGTATAAAAAAGTACAGAATTTATTTGATACAGAAAATCGCACTTTTGGCTGGGGACGTATTGCCTATCATGCAGCACGCAGCCATCATCCTGATGCACTTAATTTTTATGCATTATCTGATAAAAGTAGTTTAGATAAAGAGCAACTTGCTTGGCGTGTGCGTGCAGCGTTACGTGTACAAAACTGGCCTGCGGTGCAGAGTGGAATAGCCGCGATGCAGCCAAAACAAATGGAGGAAGGCGCATGGCGTTATTGGAAGGCTAGAGCGTTAAAAGAGCAAAATAAGATATTTGAAGCGAATGCCATATTTAGTCAGCTTGCTAAAGAGCGTCACTTCTATGGCTGGCTAGCTGCAGATGAGCTGGAGAGCATGCTGGGTAATCCTGATGAGAACTATACGGTGACCGATGCCGAAGTGACTTCGGTTGCCAGCCAGCCAGCAATTAAACGCGCGGTGGAGTTTCAGCGCTTGGATATGCGCTGGGAGGCAAAGTCTGAATGGGTGTGGGCAACACGTAACTTTGACGATAAGCAGTTACTTGCGGCGGCCGAGTATGCCATGCGCCAAAAATGGTATGACATTGCGATTAGTACGGCTGACAATACAAGGCAGATCCATGATTTTAATTTGCGCTACCCAACCCCTTATCGTGATTTGATTCGCATTGCTGCGAACAATGAAAATCTCGATGAGGCGTGGGTCTACGGTTTAACCCGACAAGAAAGCCGTTTTATGCATTATGCAAAGTCAGGTGTCGGCGCGTCAGGATTGATGCAATTGATGCCAGCCACGGCAAAATGGGTGGCTAAGCGTTTAGGGATGGATAACTATAGTCAGGACATGATTCATGCGGTAGGCACCAATATCGAGATTGGTACGCACTATATGCGGCATACGCTGGATATTTTAGGCGGGCAGGCAGTGATGGCAACAGCCGCCTATAATGCCGGCCCTAGCCGAGCCAAACGCTGGATGGCCAGTGAGCCCTTGGAGGCCGCTATTTACATGGAAACCATACCGTTTGCCGAAACGAGAAACTATGTGCAAAAGGTGATGGCAAACGCACACTTCTATGCCCCACGCTTAGGCACTCCCATGCAAACGCTTAAAGCACGCTTGGGGGTGATTCCTGGCAATGGTAAACCAGAGGCGATTACAGCCGATATTGAATAATAATTTCAAAGGATGATGATGCAATTTAGAGAGATATGCGTATTGGGTGGTTCAGGTTTTGTCGGCAGTGCCATCGTTGCCAAACTGGATGCTGCCGGATACTCGGTGAAAGTACTTACGCGCCGCCGTGATAGTGCCAAACATCTAAGCCTGTTGCCTAATGTTAAGGTTGTTGAATGCAATATGTTAGATAATCAAGCATTGAGCGCAGCCTTAAACGGCGCGGATGCGGTGATTAACCTGATCGGTGTGCTGCATCAAGGTCGCCGTTCAAGTTTTAGCGCCATGCATCAACAATTGCCTGCCCAATTAGCCGCTATTTGTATTGACTTAGGTATTAAACGTTTATTGCATATGAGTAGCCTGCAGGCGGCTGAGCAAGCGCCTAGCCAGTACTTACGCTCTAAAGCAGCTGGTGAAGCTGCATTAAATGCCTTAAAAGATAAATTGAATATCACCATATTTAGGCCGTCTGTGATTTTTGGGGCAGGCGACAGCTTCATCAATTTATTTGCCACACTGATTAAATGTTTGCCAGTCGTATTGTTAGCGAAGCCGAATGCCAAGTTTCAACCTGTTTGGGTTGAGGATGTGGCAAGTTGCTTTGTGAATAGTTTGGCAAACACAGAAACTTACGGGAAAACCTATGAGCTAGCAGGCCCTAAAGTGTATACGTTCCGTCAGCTAGTGATGGTTGTGATGAATGTTGTCGGTAAACAGCGACCAATTGTCGGTCTGGGTGATGCGCTTTCATATGTGCAAGCATTCATGATGGAACTGTTACCAGTCAAATTAATGTCACGTGACAATGTGCGTTCTATGGAAGTGGATAGCGTTAGCGCCAGTTCTTTTCCTAAAGTATTTGGTATTACACCAACGCCTTTAGAGGCGGTGATACCAGAGTACTTGGTGGATAAAACAGCGCGTGGTGCTTATGACCGTTTTCGCCAATCTGCGGCTAGATAGCAAGCGACTCAGGCGCGTATGAAAACTTATCTCGTTGGCGGCGCAGTGCGTGATGAATTGTTGGGTTTTCCGGTGCAGGATAAGGATTTTGTTGTCGTTGGCAGTACGCCGGAAGAGATGGTCGCGGCGGGATTTCGGCCGGTGGGTAAAGACTTTCCGGTGTTTCTGCATCCAAAAACGCATGATGAATATGCATTAGCGCGCACCGAGCGTAAAACAGCCAAAGGCTATAAAGGTTTTACTGTGCATGCCTCGCCAGACGTAACGCTGGAAGAAGATTTAGCACGTCGCGATTTAACGATTAACGCCATTGCCAAAGCGTTGGATGGCGCAGCAGGGCTTGATGGTGGCAAGCTGATTGACCCCTTTAACGGGCTGCGGGATATTCAATCCAAAACGCTACGCCATGTCAGCGAGGCTTTTGCCGAAGACCCAGTACGCATCCTCAGGGCAGCACGTTTCTCTGCCCGTCTTTCAGAGTTTAGTATTGCCCCTGAAACCATCACTTTAATGAAAAATATGGTGGCGGATGGTGAAGTAGATGCGCTGGTGGCTGAGCGTGTCTGGCAGGAGTTGGCAAAAGGCCTGATGGAAGCGACTCCCTCACGCATGTTTGTTGCGCTGCGTGCCTGTGGCGCGCTGCAAAAGATCTTGCCGGAGTTAGACCGCCTTTGGGGTGTGCCTCAGCGCGCAGAATATCACCCAGAAGTCGACACTGGCATACATATCATGCTGGTGATTGATTACGCCGCCAGCCACAACTACTCTTTACCCGTACGCTTTGCCGCGCTGCTGCATGACTTAGGTAAGGGGTTAACGCCGGTTGATATGTTGCCGCGCCATATTGGGCATGAAGAGCGCAGTTTTAGTCTGGTTAAAGAGGTCTGTAAGCGGCTTAGAGTCCCTAACGATTGTAAAGAGTTGGCGCAACTGGTGGCCAAATTTCATGGCAAGCTGCACCAAAGCCCGCAAATGCGGCCAAGTACTTTGCTCAGCTTTTTAGTGGAGTTGGATGCCATACGACAACCCGCAAGATTGAAAGATTTTCTCCTGGCTTGCGAGTCGGATTCACGCGGTAGAACCGGCTTTGAGAATTGCGCTACGCCCGCAGCCGATTTGATGCTCAAGGCGTTAGATGCTGCAATGCAGGTGGATGCTGGTGCTGTGGCTAGCGCCTATACTGAGCCAGAAAAAATTAAGGTTGCAGTCTTTGAGGCGCGCCTAGAGGCGGTTAAGCAGGCTTTGGAACAAGCTTAACTTTAACATCACGCATTGAGTGATTAAATGCCAAGCTTGAATTTAATCACTGACTTGGCAACATAGCCTAACATGCCAAACGTCAGGCCAAGAAACAATGCAAAAGTCCCAAATTTCCCAGCTTTTGATTCCCAAGCCAAGTGACCCACAATAAATATCATTAAGAGCATGAGTCCGCCCACGGCGTACGTCATACCAAACTCTGTAATCTGCGCTTCAGTAAAACCAAATATCGTACCTTCCAAGTTAATCTCCAATGTTTAGTGAGTTCATTCAATGTTTAATAAAGCGATAACGGCGTTGCTTAGTCTTGCCGTGCAATAGCACTGTCTTCGACTTCGCGCCTTGTTCTCACTTTATTAAATATTGAATGAGACCTTTGCACGAGGGTATATTTAACCCAGAACTCTATCACTATCGTGCAAAGGTCTCGAATTAGTTAAGCAACTGCATTTGTTGTTGTACAAACTCTGTCGGTTTACGCTTAAAACCGCTCTTGGCAAACTGTTGCCAGCGGCCAATCACATAACACACCATTAAGTTTGCATGCGCTTCAGCATCTGTCTTTGTGCCTGTTTGTGTTTCGGCAATACGCAGACTTTGCTTGAGTGTGACTTCAATACGGTCATAAAGTTGGTTAATGCGCAGTTGTAATTTGTCATCTTCATTGACTAAAGCGTCACCAATCAATACGCGCGTCATACCGGGGTTCTTTTCGGCAAACACCAATAGCATGGTGATGATGCGTTGTACTTGTCTTAAGCCTTCAGTTTCTTCTGTGCTGATTTTATTAATTAAGCCAAAAATTGTTTCTTCAATAAATACAATCAAACCCTCAAACATTTGTGCTTTGCTAGCAAAATGGCGGTAAAGCGCAGCTTCGCTGACATCAAGCCTTGCTGCCAAAGATGCTGTAGTGATCTTTTCACGTTTCGGTGCTTCAAGCATCTTGGCCAGAGTTTCTAGAATCTGTTGTTTGCGTTCGCCTGCCATAAATATTCCTTATATTTTTTTGATTGTATGGTTTATTGAATTCAGTAGTCGAATTATAGCTTAATGTGAGTAAGTGCTAACACGGTTGAGAGTCGATAATCGACAAAATTTGGTTTTTTTAATTGTTTTGAAATCCAGATGGTTCTCATGCCTAGGCGTTTTGCGGTCATCAGCGCAGCTAGGTTATCTTCCAGCATGATGCAGTCGCAAGCTTTGGCACGAATGGTTTTGAGTAACATTTGAAAGCCTCGTACCGATGGTTTGGCATGAAACTGTGCAGATTCCACGCTGAATACCAACTCAAAGCAATCGCTAATGCCAAGCAACTCCAGCACGCGCAGGGCGTAGCTTTGAGGTGCATTGGTAAATATCACCTTGCGCCCGGAAAGGCTTTGCAGCATGTGGCGTAAGCGCTTTACCTGCAACACCATCTCGGGCAGTTGTGGAAGCTGGTGGGTGGTATGTAAAAAATGATGCGGGTTAGTCGCATGATGGCGCATCAGCCCTTTAAGCGTCGCGCCATAAATCCGCCAATAATGCTGCCGCAGATGATGTGCATCAGCTTCGTCTAAAGCAAGTGAATCCATGATGTATTGCGTCATGGCGCGGTTCATTACGGGGAATATGTGTGCCGAGGCGTTGTGCAGCGTGTCGTCGAGGTCGAAAATCCAGATTCTTTTTGACATTTCAAACCTAATGAGACTGTTCTATAAACTTAACGGGTATCCGTTTTTTTGTGGGATTGATTTAAAATTTCACTTCACGTTAGCCGGCGTTGAACATCAGTGCTTTTGACATCAGAGCGCTTTAGCACGTCCCGCTTGATGGAAGGGGTGAGCATAATGCTCTGCTCCTTGCTTTCACGTTGTATTCTCTGTACGTACGTCGTTTAGCAACTCTTTATCTATCATCGCATCCGTAAGAGCTCGTCTTCCCATAGCGAGGCGACCTGCGCGCGGCAAACTGTCGATATTTGGAAAGGTCGACTCAGTAGATATCTGTATCTCGTAAAGTGCCTCATCAGACACTTTGCCTGTGTAGATCGATATATACCAAAGCTGAAATACCTGAAATTCGACAGGAGATTTTTTTAGGAGTCTTAGGTAGTCTTCTACCACCAAGAAAACAAGGCTATCGACGTCGGACTCTTTAAAGAGTGGCAATACTCCCTCTGAATCTCGATCCGCGTGCTTGAAGAAGTTGCGATACGGAGAGTTGATGTAATCATATTTCAAATTTTTACCACTTGGGATGTGTTCCCGGGTTTGGTTCGATAGGCTGAGTACACCAGCTTTATTGCAGAAAAAATCAATTATCTCCCAAGCATTAGCGGCTAGAGAGAAAATGGAGACGCTATCTTCCCCGTCAAAGAGTAGACGAATTGCAGTGACAAGCTGTCGCCTTGCTACATCAAGCTTGGTAAGAGAGGCCTCCATATGTGTCTAATAGTTAATATATAGACGCAGCATGCTTGAATGAATTGCTGAACACTATTTAGCCTTAATCAGCGTACCTACGCCTTCATCAGTGAGTACTTCAAGTAATAGGGCATGCTGAACACGCCCATCAATAATATGCACCGACTTCACGCCGCTGCGAGCTGCATCCAATGCAGAGCTGATTTTAGGTAACATGCCGCCTGATAGGGTACCGTCTGCCACTAAGTCATCAATCTGTTTAGGTGTAAGGCCGGTCAGTAGCTGACCGCTTTTATCCAGTACACCAGGGGTATTGGTGAGCAGAATGAGTTTTTCAGCGTTTAAGATTTCAGCGAGCTTGCCGGCTACAACGTCAGCGTTGATATTATAGGTTTCACCATCAGTGCCAACGCCAATCGGCGCGACTACTGGAATGAAGTCGCCGCTATCCAAAAAGTTGATGATGCTTGGGTCTATGGCGCTGATTTCACCTACCTGACCAATATCAATCATTTTGGTCGGGTCGTTCAAATCTTCCATTAGCAATTTATGTGCATGAATAAAGTTGCCATCTTGCCCCGTTAAACCAACCGCTTTACCGCCATGTCGGTTAATCAGGTTCACGATTTCTTTATTCACTTGACCGCCCAGCACCATCTCCACCACGTCCATGGTTTCTGCGTCGGTTACGCGCATGCCTTGGATAAATTCGCCTTTTTTGCCAAGTTTATCCAGCATTTCATTGATTTGCGGGCCGCCGCCATGCACTACAACTGGGTTCATGCCGACCAGCTTCAGCAAAACAACATCTTGTGCAAAGCACTCTTTTAAGTGCTCGTCTGTCATGGCGTTGCCGCCGTATTTGATGACGATGGTTTTATCAAAAAAACGTTTAATGTAGGGGAGTGCTTCGGCTAGCGTTTGCGCTTTTTGCGCGGCTGTAGTTTGAGTCAGCATAGTTGTATGTGTCAGGTTCCTGATAGGGTTTCGGCAAGCGCTTCTGTAAGTTTGCAGCGTTAATCTGAATGACTTGAATTGTATCTAAAAATAGTGGCGAGTGTTTTAGAAATTACAATTATTCACAATCTGAATGCTGCGTTAAAAAGCCCAATACTCATATTTGGTATTGGGCTTTTAGTACACGAGTTAAAGCGTTTTGCTAAATACTTTGGATTTACGTTGGAAGTTGTAGAGTTTTTGTTTTTCAATCGGCAAGTTCTCAACACTTTTCTCAATAAAGCCACGTTCTAAAAACCAGTGTTCAGTGCGCGTAGTTAGGCAAAACAGGCTGTTGAAGCCGAGTTCTTTGGCTTGTTCTGCGCAGTAATAAAATAGTCTATCGCCACGGCCGCCGCCTCGGTAGGCTGGGTCAATGGCAAGGCAGGCAAATTCGGCAGTTTTTTCTTCTGCAAACGGGTATAGCGCCGCGCAGCCGATAATGCGGTTGTCATGTTCCATCACGTAAAAATGGTTGATTTCCATCTCGATATGTTCGCGGCCGCGCCGCACTAAAAAGCCTTCAGCTTCCAATGGTTCAATCAGTTTTAAAATGCCGCCCACATCATCAATATTGGCTTGGCGCATGCTCTCCAGACTTAGCTCTGTCACCATCGTACCAATACCATCCAGCGTAAATAGTTCTTGAATAATGGCACCGTCAATATGACGCGAAATTAAGTGTGTTCTTGCTACACCATGTTCGCAAGCACGAACAGCCGCGGGCAGATAGTAGTTAATGTCTTCTGAAATATTAATCGCTTGCTCACTGCCTCTGACATTGCGCAGTAAGTTTTTGGCTTTTTCGGCGGTCATTTCACGCAAGAGTTCACCGCGTAAGTTATGTACGCCTTCGGAATCCATGAGGAAAATCAGCTTGTCCGCATCCAGTGCAATGGCCGCGCTCACGGCAACATCTTCAAGGCTTAAGTTGAATGCCTCGCCAGTCGGTGAGTAGCCGAGTGGCGAGAGCATGACCAGTTCGCCATCGTCCAAGCGCTTTTGAATGCCAGTGGCATCCACTCTGCGGACTTCGCCGGTATGCTGCAGGTCTACACCATCGCGCACACCAAGCGGCTTGGCTGTAACAAAGTTGCCGCTCGCGACACGAATGTCTGAGCCGGCCATGGGTGAGTTCACTAAGCCCATCGAGAGTAGCGCTTCGATTTCCACGCGAATGGCGCCATTGGCCTCTTTTACCGCCTCCATCGCAAGGTCATCTGTCACGCGTAGGCCGTTGACGAATTTAGGTGTGAGTTTATCGCGCCGTAAACGTTGCTCGATTTGTGGGCGCGCGCCATGCACCAATACTAGCCGCACCTCCAAGCTGGCGAGCAGGTTTAAATCATGCGATAAGGCAATGAATTGTTTTTCATTGACCACTTCGCCACCGAAGGCAATCACAAAGGTGCGACCACCAAAGGCATGGATATAGGGCGCGGCAGAACGAAACCACTGCACAAAATCTTTGGCATTTGCGTTAGTAATTTTATTGGCAGCTTGGGGCGGCGTAGCAAGGTAAGGCTGCAAGCTTTCTTGAACGGATAGGTTTGTTTGCGGCGCTTCGCTTTGTGTATAAAGATACGCTGGCGTGCAATTCAATGCGTCTGCAATTTTGCGCAGTAAGGTTTCAGAAATGCCCAGTTCGCCGCGCTCGATGCGCGATAAATTGCCAGCATCCGCACTGACTAATTTGGCGAGCGTTTGCAGGGTGACGTTAAGTGACTTGCGCCGTTTACGTATGGATAGGCCGAGTGACATAGGGCTTTTAAATGTCTAAAAATGTATAATATACAAAAATATATAATAATTGTGTAATTAATGCAAATTAAATATTTAGGTCACGATGTGGCTTAATTGAAGTCCCCCCAAAGTGTCTGCATGGCAGAGATTGCCGCCAAAGCTGCGGTCTCGGTGCGTAGTACTCTCGCGCCAAGTTGAATGCCCTGAAAGCCGTGTGTGATAGATAGTGCGATTTCTTCGTCGGTCAGGCCGCCTTCCGCGCCAATCAGCAAGTAAATGTTGCCGCTAGGTTTGACGATATTGCTTAAATGTTGCTTGGCATCTGGCGCTAATGTGATTTTGCATGCGTCCTGTTCTGGCGTTTTTGCCAGTTGAGCAAAGAGGTTGCTGTAACTTAGTGGTGCGTTGACGGTTGGCACAAAGGCGCGGCCAGATTGTTCGCAAGCGGAAATGGCAATATTTTGCCAGTGTTCAGTACGTTTCTCCGCACGCTCTGCGGACAGTTTTACCACGCTGCGCTGGCTGGCAATTGGCTGTATGCTGGTTACGCCCAGTTCAACGGCTTTTTGAATGGTGAAGTCCATGCGGTCACCGCTGGAGATGGCTTGCAGTAGCGTAATGCGCAATGGCGATTCGTTCTCAATCTTGTTGGCGGCGGTTACCGTTGCCAATACGGTATTTTTTTTAATGGAAGTCAGCTCGCATTCGTAATCGGAGCCGTCGCCATTAAAGACAATGGCGCTATCGCCTACCTCTAATCTTAATGCGCGTGTAGCATGCGCGGCAGCGCTTTCGGAAAGTTGGATAGAAGCGCCGATGGCTAGTGGAGTGTTGGAGTAAAAACGTAGATTAGCCATGAAGTGAGTGTCTCTAATTTTGATGCGAACAGTGATAACATAAACATCAACATTATAAGGAAATTGACGAGAATAAAATGGCTAGCTTGAATCCTCCAGTATGTAATTTTGATATGCGTGCGCCAGATTTTGATTTGTTGGGCGTAGATGGTAAGCGCTATACGCTGGCGAATAGCATTGGCAAAAATGGTTTACTGGTGATGTTTATCTGTAATCACTGCCCTTATATTAAAGCTATTAAAACGCGCTTGGTGGAAGATTGCCGTGAATTGTTGGCTTATGGCATCAACACCATTGCCATTCAAAGTAACGATACCAAGAACTATCCTGACGACTCATTTGAGCGTATGCAGGAAGAAGCAAAAATGTTCAATTTTTCTTTTCCCTACGTGCTGGATGAAACGCAAGAAGTCGCAAAAGCCTACGGCGCCGTATGTACACCAGATTTCTTTGGTTTCAATGCGAATCTTGAGTTGCAATATCGTGGTCGTTTTGATGCGGCAGGTCGCGGTGAGCCGCCAGCAGATAATCCTAGGGATTTGTTGAATGCCATGAAGTCGATTGCGGAAACGGGGCAGGGGCCGCGTGAGCAAATCGCTAGCATTGGCTGCAGTATTAAGTGGTTTGCAGAGTAATCTGATATTAAATTTTAGGATAAGGGCTTTGCGCATGAATGTAGATAAAAAACTGAAATGGGGCATCATGGGCGCGGCGCGCGTGAATGAGCGTCTACTGCCTGCTATTATCGAAGCACCTAATTCTGAATTGGTGGCGATTGCTAGTAGGCGAGCTGGTGCTGCAAAAGCTACTTTAGAAAAATATGCACCTTGCCATGGTGATGTAGCATGCTATGACGATCTGGATGCCTTGCTGAATGATGCTAATGTGCAGGCGGTATATTGCCCGATGGCGAATAATGAGCATGTGGAATGGGCGCTCAAGGCGATTCATGCTGGCAAGCATGTGCTGATAGAAAAGCCGATGGCGCTCACGGTGGCGGATATTGAAGCAATTGAAGTAGCTGCGCTAAAAAACAACGTCAAAGTGATGGAAGGTTTTATGTATCGCTTTCATCCGCAACATGCACGCGTGAAAGAGATTGTGGGGTCTGGTTTAATTGGCGATGTGCTTTCAGTTCGAGCAAGTTATTCGTTCCTCATGCGTACGGCGCGTATGTATCGTATTGCGAGCAGCTTTAAGCAAGGCGGCGGCGCTATGTGGGATATTGGGCCTTACGCGATACATTCATTACGCTGGGCAATGGGGCTAAGTAGTGCCGCTAAAGATGGTAAGCCAGCGGAGCCGATTTCAGTGGTTGCGCATGCTAAGTTTAATGAAGCGGGCGCAGATATTGTGACCAGCGGTGTATTGGATTTTGGTAATGATGCGCAAGGTCGTGCGCGCTTTGGTCATTTTGATGTGAGTTTCGAGCGCTCACGCAAATCAGAATATGAAATCATCGGCACCAAAGGTTGGGTGAAATGCCATGCGGCGTGGGTGTTTCAGAATGATGTGCCCGTGATTTCATGGGCGCTGGAAGACGGAAGATATGCCGAAGAACGCTTTGCACCAAGCAATCACTTTAATTTGGAAATTGAGCATTTTAGTGATTGCGTATTAAACGATAAAACGCCTTATTTGACATTTGAAGATGCGAAGGCGAACTGTAAGGCTATTGAGGCTGCTTTACAGGCTGCGGCTAAAGGTAGTTTAGTCAATTGGTTGTGATGTAAAGTGTTAAAAAAGCGTTGTCAGCGAGGCTGGATTTGCGATGTCGAGCTGACAATGATTTGAGTCAAACTTTACGTTAATTGAAGTCTAGTTAACGGTGATTAGTTTCTAGCGCCAAACATATATTTTTTCTCAGGCGCGGCTGCTTCTGGGCTGGGCGCAGTGCCAAGTAAGCCAAGCATGTTTTGTAAGTCTAATGATAGTAAAATCAATTCTTCATCTCCCATTTCATCGACTTTCTCGAATATTTCAGTGCTGTAGTTTCTATCTTTAAGCAATTTTGCGGGATTGACTGCGCCAATCACTTTTCTTGCTGCGACTGAAAATTTTGACAGTGTTACTAAGCATTGGTTGTCCATAAACCCTCGTTGGTTAATGTGATTGAAAAGAAACTTACCTGATTTTTATTTTTAGATGCTTGTGTAAAGTGCATGCAAGTTGTTTTTTGGTGCATGTCTTGGTTGAAAGTGGCGCCTAAACAACATCTTGTTATTAATAAGCATTTAGTATGCCAATGTTTTATCTTCTAGTTTTTGCAAATACTAGCCTGCTTGATAAGCCCGTCTAGCCTTAATGCTATGCAATAAATAGGATGCATTGCTTAGTTGTGCCTTCATCTTGTTATGCACGCCTATGAGGCGTGTTGCGGATGTTGTACTTGCCGAAAAAGGCTATCTAAGCAATAATTTAACCTTTGTAAAAAAGCAGTGTTTAAAGATCGCTTTAAAACTGATTTTTTAAAGAATTCAATCTAGGTTTTAAAGGGCTTTTTGTTAACTCATAAAGCCGTTAAAGCCCCAAGTTAATCATTAGGGAGAAAACTATGGCAACACGTAAAGACCTAGCCAACGCGATCCGTGCGTTATCTATGGATGCAGTGCAAAAAGCTAACTCTGGCCACCCAGGTGCGCCTATGGGTATGGCAGAAATCGCAGAAGAGCTTTGGAACAACCATTTA
>JAZJYS010000031.1:0-4557 GCA_040390265.1 Pseudomonadota bacterium
GTCGCTGAACGACGTAGATTAAATGTATTAAGCAAAATAAACATCCTTTTAATTGATATCTTACACTAAGCGTTAAGAGGCATCCTCAAAACCAAATTAGCGTAAATATTTTCACCTTTAAAAACTTCACAACTAAAGTCATACAGCTTACTTAATTGCCAACATTACGACACGGTTGGCAACAAAGAAAAATACAATTGACTAGTGAAAACACGTGGATACCAAGAGCAACATTTAATGATGCTACATTACATCACAGATATCCAATACCAGCATAATCTGCGATTATATCAAGGGGATATCATGGTGTCATTAAAACTCTACATCGCGAGAGCAGACATCACCGCCTGCTTGATCCGTTTTACAAAATAAAACTCCAGATATTCTTAGCATTTAACTGCCAAATAAAATAAATATTACAAAAATCCATCTCTGCAGCTAGATGCTTATCTAGCTACAGAATCGGACTCAACTAGCTATTGACCTTAGCCTCAAGCTTATCAATAGCTGCAACTGTGCGCTTAGATGCACTAGAGAACTCACCACCTAGCAAGCTCTTAGCTTCTGCTTGATTCTGGTCGTGTACACAACGCACAATATGCCCTACACTGTCATGGAATTCAGCATGTGCAATTTTCAATTGATTAAACTCTGACATATGCGCATATTGTTGTGCATGACCATAAATCCAGCCACCTAATGCACATTGGTCATCTCGGCATACTTTCTCTATTTCCAAATGCTCTTTTGAGCGACCCGCAATGTAATCTACCAGACGAAATTTCCATTTCATATGCGCTAACTTAGCATCATCAAACGAGAAGGCTGAATCAGCAGAGGTACTGATCGCTTTTGGTGAGTTACTGCGAAGCTGAGCTGGCGGCGCAATAGTTCTAAGCTGCCGAGTTTTCTGCATTGCATTATCCAATTGGAATACGCTGACAGCATTCATCAGCTCATCAGCTTGCTCAAGCATTGACTCTGCAGCCGCAGCAGCCTCCTCAACTAATGCTGTATTTTGCTGCGTAACATCGTCCATCTTCATAATGGCATCATTGACTTGTGCAATACCAAGACTTTGCTCTTGTGAAGCTGCAGCAATCTCACCAATGATATCTGACACGCGCTTAACTGAAGTAACAATTTCCTGCATAGTGTTACCGGCATTTTCAACTTGCTTAGTACCTTCTGCAGTTTTGCTGACTGAATCGGTAATGAGCTCCTTGATCTCTTTAGCAGCAGAGGCTGAACGTTGCGCCAGATTACGCACCTCACCAGCAACCACAGCAAAGCCACGCCCCTGTTCACCAGCACGTGCAGCTTCTACAGCAGCATTGAGCGCAAGGATATTGGTTTGGAATGCGATACCATCAATGACAGAAATAATGTCTTCAATCTTTTTAGCGCTGCTATTAATTGCACTCATGGTGGTGACAACCTCAGACACCACATCACCACCTTTAACCGCAACACTTGATGCAGCCGATGCAAGCTGATTAGCCTGCTTGGCATTATCCGCATTCTGCTTAACTGTGGCAGACAGTTCTTCCATGCTAGCCGCGGTTTTTTCCAAACTAGCAGCCTGATCTTCAGTGCGACGGGAAAGGTCAGCGTTACCTTGGGCAATTTCTTTAGCTGCAGTATTAATGGTTTCAACTGCCACTTTAACCGTGGTGATTGGACCAACAATCATTTCCAGCGTTTCATTCATACCATCCACAATCTTGCGGAAGTCACCATCATGACTACTTGCATCAGCACGTACAGTTACGCGGCCTTCGTGTGAAGCATTAGCCAACAGTTGCGCATCACCTACCAAGGCATTAATTGATTCAATACATGTATTTAAATTATCCTTAATCGCATTGAAATCGCCATTATAACTATCGGTAATTTTGGCAGGAATTTCCCCTCGAGCTATGCTGGCTACGCTATTAGCTGCCATATTAAGTGGCGTAACTACCGCATCCAAGGTCGCATTGAGACCTTCAATCACTTTGCGATACTCACCAAGATGCTTCGCAGCATCAGCACGAGTGGTGAGAACACCAGCTTCTGCATCTTTAGCCAGTAAGTTTCCATCAACAACAAGCGCTTTAATCGCTTGACCACAGGCATTGAGATTATTTTTAATTATGTTGAAGTCGCCGCTGTAGTTATCGGTAATTGCTGGAGGAATAACGCCTTTAGACAAATTATCAACATAGGCAGCAGCCATGTTTAACGGTGTAATAACGGCATCTAGCAATTGATTCATACCATGACTAATATCGCGCATGAAGCCAGCAGGCAATGAACTGGCATCAATACGTTTGGTGAGATTACCTGCAACAGTCTGCTCAATAAGCCTTGATACGTTTTGTTCAGCAATCACTTCTGCAGTACGATCATTCCATTGTGTCATACGACCCAAATATGTGCCGTTTTCTTCATCGCGCACAGGGTTAAGAACCAGCTGCAAATGGTGCCCGTACATACTAGTATCGATTTGCTTGGAGCCATTGAGTTCTTGTGTGAAGTTTTCACGATCAGCTGCATTTTCTAAATATTGCCCAACCCTACGCCCCAACATGCCATCCACTGCAAAACCAGGATGGTCCTTACTAATACCTGCGCTCATGTTTTGGAATAATGTTTTAGCCGCACGATTCATATAGATAACAAGATTATCTTCGTTAGACAAAGTAACCGCCATTGTCGAGTGATCTAAGGCAGATTTAATGCGGTTGATTCCATTAACAGTTTCACTATGATCAAAATCCAAACGTACTTTTAGTGCACGATATGCATCCACAACCTCTGTTAACTCATCTCTATAACCCGTACGATTAACACCCTTATTGTTTTTCTCACTTGCACTATCCAACAAGTTATTTGCGATTTCTTGTATACGAGGAATAATTGCTCGATTCAGCCTGAATCCAAGCATGCCATTCACAACTAGCGCCATAATTATGAAAGCAATAATAATATTTCTGTCATGCAGATACGTCTGTTCGGATGCGTCATGCAACTGGTCAGCCAACTTAATCTGCAGACTGGTCAATGCACTGAGCTTCTCTGATAACGGCACAATTGCAGGGTAAAGATCTAACACCGCAAACATGTTAATACCATCGCCATCTTGTTTTTTCAAAATATCTTGTAACTTAATGCCTGCCGCATGCGCTTTTTCAAACTCTGGTGCTGCAGCTGTAATCAGTTTTTTTTCTTCAGACGTTTCAGCATTAGTAGTATAGGTTTTCCACTGTACATCGGCCTCTTTCAGGGCCTTATCTAGGTCAGCGCTACCCTTTTCCCAACTAGTCGTACCACTACGGACATTAAATGATATATCAGCCATTTTTAGCACATACATATCACCAACAGTTTTAATCTGTTGCAGTGGCAACACCCGCTCTTGGTAAAGCTTACTAATGTTATCACCACTCTTTTTTAAACCAGTGATGCCGCCATAGCCTAGCACCAACGTGGCCAACGTCACCATCATAAAGATAGACAAAATTTTTGTTTTAATAGTAATGCTATTAACAAAAGTTCGCAGCTTATCTGACATGGCGGTTGCAAAGTCTTGTTCACCTCGAATCCCACGGTGAAACTCTAAAGCACCATCAATTTGTACCCGCGTTGCTTTTCTTCGCACGGAAATATAGCCTACGATCTGACCACCTTCACGCATTGGTGAAATACAAGCATCCACCCAGTAGTGATCACCATTTTTACATCTGTTCTTAACGATACCAATCCAGGGCTTACCAGACTTGACCGTCTGCCACAAATCAGCAAAAGCCTCTGGCGGCATATCTGGATGCCGAACAATATTATGATTTTTACCTATCAACTCATCTTCATTAAAACCGCTAACATCAATAAAATCACGGTTTACATATGTAATCATGCCTTTGATATCAGTTTTAGATACTATAGATATCGAATCTTTTAGATCTAGTTCACGTTGTGTAACGGGCATATTGATTTTCATAGAATTCTTCCCTGATTTTTTATTATTCAACAAACAAACTTAGTAAAACGCCGATTGACTCGAAACGAATAAATCGGCGTTTTAATGACTTATAAAACAAGTCTTAGTCATATTTAACATAGCAAAGAATGTAGCCAAATGACACACATGTACTTTGACAAAGCAATATAACCGCCTTAAGCGTTAGCTTATCCCAAAGAAACAATTAACTTCTTAACCTATATCAAGATGCTACTAAATAATACCCAGTATCAGCCACACAATTAATGACTGCTAAAACTCCTCCCAATCCCCATCATTCGACCCAGCATTAGCCACGGCCTTCAACGGAGCCCTAGCCGCAGGCTTGGCAGGTGCTCTAGCTATAGGGCGGCTCGCAACGGCACGACTTGTAGACTTGCTGGCAGTGAATGCATTGCTACCACTTAATCTAAACGCACTCACGGTCTCAATCAGACTTACCGCCTGCTCCACCAATGACTCTGCCGCAGCAGCAGCTTGTTCAACTAGCGCAGCATTCTGTTGTGTCACTTCATCCATACTGGTCACAGCGGTGTTGACTTGGTCAATACCTG
>JAZJYS010000032.1:0-27428 GCA_040390265.1 Pseudomonadota bacterium
TTACCAACTCAACTGTATCAAGTGAGTCAGCACCTAAATCATCTACAAATGATGATGCGTTTTTAACGTCAGCTTCATTTGCACCTAGTTGTTCAGCAACAATCTTTTTAACGCGTTGTTCGATGTCAGACATCTAATTACCCCTTTTATAAAAAAATAGCTTATTCAGCTAATGACGTATTCTACCAAAACTCAACAAGAATACCAAAAAACTTAATCAATTCAGAAAATTTTATGCCTAATTAATGGCTATAAAACACTTATACCATTAGCATTCCACCATTCACATGAATGGTCTCACCGGTAATGTAAGCTGCACCTGGTGAGGCTAAAAATGCCACCGTCGCAGCAATTTCTTTTACATTACCTAAACGACCGGCCGGGATGCGCGCTAGCATTTTATTGGTAATATCTTCTGGCAACTCTGCAGTCATATCCGTATCAATAAAGCCTGGTGCGACACAGTTTACGGTAATACCGCGACTACCTACTTCAGCTGCCAATGACTTAGTAAATCCTGTCATACCCGCTTTAGCTGCAGCATAATTAGTTTGTCCAGCGTTACCCATGTGACCCACCACAGATGAAATGCTGATGATACGGCCTGTACGCGCCTTCATCATTGGGCGCAATACGGCTTGGCTCATGCGGAATACTGACGTTAAGTTTGTACTGATAACAGCATCCCAGTCATCGTCTTTCATTCGCATTAATAGTGTGTCACGCGTAATACCCGCGTTATTCACTAAAATACTGACATCACCATATTTCTCAGCAATCGCTTTTAATGTGCTTTCCACTTGTGTGGCATCATTCACATTCAAAGCCATGCCTTCGCCTTTGATGTTGGCATTAGCAAAAGTATCACTAATTGAAGTTGCCCCACCTTCTGAAGTAGCCGTACCAATGACGACTGCACCTTGCTCACCTAATGCCAAAGCAATTGCAGCACCAATACCTCGGCTGGCACCTGTAATTAAAGCGATTTGTCCAGTTAACATAGTAAGCCTCTGAATATATTATATTTATGTTTGAATATTATTTTGATATTTTTAAAATATCAAGTGCCTATAATTTCGCTTGCAGCTCAACTAACGCATCATTACTGGTTAATGCCACGCATGGCAATTCAGCAACGATACGCTTAGTCAGACCAGCCAATACTTTACCTGGCCCACATTCTGCCGCTTGCACGACTCCTTGCGCGTAAATCGCCTGCACAGTTTCAACCCAACGCACTGGGCTATACAACTGACGCACTAACGCATCTTTAATTTGCTCGCTATCACTGTATGCAACAACATCTGCATTATGAAACACAGAAATTTGTGGCGCACTCACAGATACATCTTTTAAGTATTCAGCTAGCTTTTCTGCCGCAGGCTTCATCAATGCACAATGTGATGGTACGCTCACCGGTAAAGGTAACGCGCGTTTCGCGCCTTTTGCTTTTGCCAACTCCATGCCGCGCTCTACCGCTGCTTTATTGCCCGCAATCACCACCTGTCCTGGAGAGTTGAAATTTACCGCCTCCAACACTTCGCCCTGCGCAGCTTCAACGCATACAGCTCGCACAAGATCATCATCTAAACCCAATATCGCAGCCATGGCACCAATGCCTGCTGGCACTGCGCTTTGCATGACTTCTGCGCGATAACGCACTAAAGGTAAAGCATCTTTAAATGATAAAGCACCCGCAGCAACTAGCGCGGTGTACTCTCCCAAACTGTGACCAGCCAATGTGGCTGGCAGCTTACTCCCTACGGCCTGCCATGCACGCCATGTCGCAACGCCAGCCGTCAGCATAATGGGCTGTGTATGCATGGTTTCATTAATGAGCTCATTAGGTTCTGTTGCCATAGACCATAGATCTATACCTAAAATATCAGAAGCCTCAACAAACGTTTGCTTAATGATGCCGTTATCACCAAACCCTGCCATCATGCCAACAGATTGTGAGCCTTGGCCTGGAAAGAAAAATGCGAATTTATTCATAAAATTAAGAGTGTCCTCATGAATAGGTTGCTATGAAATATTTTTGTGGTGTTAATCTTTTGCCAGCATTATTTAGTATTTAATTAATGCTGAGCCCCAAGTAAATCCACCACCAAAAGCTTCCATCAAAATAGTTTCACCGCGTTTGATACGTCCATCACGTACTGCAGTATCCAGCGCCAACGGAATTGATGCTGCAGAGGTATTACCATGCTTATCCACTGTCACCACAACTCTATCCATACTCATATTCAGTTTTTTTGCTGTCGCTTGCAAGATACGAATATTGGCCTGATGTGGTACTAACCAGTCAATATCAGACTTTTGTAAACCGTTTGCCGTCAAGGTTTCATCGACAATGGCATCAAGCGTATTGACCGCCACTTTAAACACGCCATTACCTTCCATCACAATGGTACCTCGGCTATTAGCCTCGGTCTTATGTGGCGCATGTAACATTTTTTCATAGCTGCCATCTGCGTGTAGGTGTGTGGAAATCACGCCCTGCTCTTCACTTGCTTGCAGAATGACAGCGCCAGCGCCATCGCCCCACAAAATACAGTTGCTACGATCAGTCCAATCAGTAATGCGAGAAAAACTCTCTGCGCCAATGACTAATGCACATTTAGCACTTCCAGTTTTAATAAAGTTATCTGCTGTTGCCAATGCGTATACAAACCCACTGCAAACAGCTTGTACATCAAATGCAGGACATCCGCCAATACCTAACTTTTGTTGCAAAATACAGGCTGTACTTGGGAATATTTTATCGGGCGTTGTAGTCGCAACAATGATTAAATCAATGTCTGAAGCCTGAATACCTGCTGCATCAATGGCGTTTCTGGCTGCATGCAACGCCAAGTCGCTTGTATACTCATCATCAGCCACAATGTGACGTTCACGGATACCAGTGCGAGCAAAAATCCACTCATCAGTCGTATCAACCATGCTCTCTAAGTCAGCATTTGTGAGCACTTTCTTCGGAAGGTAACTTCCTGTTCCTGCAATACGAGAATATGTCATGCGTTATCCGTGTTGACTACAGTCGACTGACTCGCCTGTATATGTTCTATTTCTAATTGTTCAGTAATACGACGTAATACGCCGCTGCGGGACTCTTCTATAGCCGTATGAATGGCATGTAAAAAGGAGAAGCTATCTGCACCACCATGGCTTTTCACTACAATGCCTCGCAAACCTAAAAAGCTTGCACCATTATAACGCCTTGGATCCATACGTTTTTTAAACGCCTTCAATACTGGCATACAAGCAATACCCATCAGCTTAGTCAGCCAGTTACGTTTAAATTCCTGAGAAAGAAAACGCCCCATCATCTGCGCTAGCCCCTCAGATGTTTTAAGCGCTACATTACCTACAAAGCCATCACACACGACTACATCTGTGGTGCCCTTGAAGATATCGTTGCCTTCTACGTTACCATAAAAATTTAAATGACTAGCGCGCAGCAACTCTCCGGCACGCTTAACAACCTCATTGCCTTTAATGTCTTCGGTACCGATATTCAGCAAGCCAACGGTGGGACTAGCTTTATGCTCAACGCATGACACAAGCATGCTTCCCATTACAGCAAACTGCAACAACTGCTCCGCAGTACAATCAGCATTTGCACCCAAGTCTAAAATATAAGTCATACCTTTTTGACTAGGGAAGACACCGGCAATAGCGGGCCTATCGATACCCGGCAGAGTTTTCAACACAAACCGTGCCGTAGCCATTAATG
The DNA here is from genome assembly GCA_040390265.1 of Pseudomonadota bacterium. Classification (GTDB taxonomy): domain Bacteria; phylum Pseudomonadota; class Gammaproteobacteria; order Burkholderiales; family Methylophilaceae; genus Methylotenera. The sequence goes on from JAZJYS010000032.1 coordinate 3,737, forward strand.
CACCAGTATTACCCGCACTCACACATGCATTAGCCTCACCACTCTTCACCAAGTTAATGGCAACACGCATGGATGAGTCTTTTTTATTTTTGAGCGCCATCTGTGGCGACTCGTCCATAGTGACAACTTCGCTGGCATGATGAATGCGTAATCTAGGGTTAACGCTAGCCTTTTGCACCTTAAGTTCAGCTTCAATAACATCACTCAACCCAACCAAAACAATATTGAGCTGACTATCAGACTCAAGTGCTTTAAGTGCTGCAGGGATTGTGACATGAGGGCCATGATCGCCACCCATTGCATCAATTGCGACGGTAATATCCATTGGTTCTAATCACACAAATTATTTAATAAACGGGAGTTAATCACTGATGAACACTATAAAATATTAACGCCGCTCCAAAGACTTGGAGCGGCGTTAAATGATTTCAGGTACTACTCAACAAGCTAACCAACTTTAGACTTAATCTAAAGTGAAATTACTCGCCTTTTGTTGATAATACTTTACGACCACGATAGTAGCCATTTGGGCTAACGTGATGACGTAAATGTGTTTCGCCTGTTGTTGGCTCAACTGCTAATGGTGGATTTGTTAAAAAGTCATGAGAGCGGTGCATACCGCGTTTAGAAGGTGACTTTTTATTTTGTTGAACTGCCATAATAAACTCCGAATAAAATGATTAAAACATCATCTCAATTACTTACAAACCGATGTATTGATTAAAGCAATCCATCACTAATTTAAGACTACGCTATATTTTAAGACTACGCCAAGTAGCCAGCTAGTCCGTTACTATAATATAAACCAAAACATTTGTCAGCACTTTTAATGCTATTCAGGTTTAATTAAACCCTTTAACACCGCAAAAGGATTAGGTTTTTCACCACTTTGCATCACCCCTGCACCACAATCTTCATCGTGCGTAGGTGCAATCGGCATCGCCATAATAACCTCATCTTCAATAAGCTTAACGATATCCATCGTCTGACTAGCTTCTTGCAGATCCACGTCATCACTCTCTATATCACCCACTTCAGCGTCATCAGCTGCAGACTCTCCGATTAAGTAGTTGTAAGTTAACTTTAATGTAATCGGCATTTCACTCAAGCAGCGCTGACAAGCGGTAACCAATTTCGCCGAAATGATTAATCGCAAATAATGCTGACCAACACCCTCTGTACTACCCTGCAATATATAATGAATTGCAATAGCATCCTGACCAGTCTTTAACGCCCCATCTGCAAGATCAGCTTGCAGCAACTCAAGCAACCGCGGGCAATCTGAGGCAGACAACACCCCTTCTAGACGCTCATTCTTTTTTGCGAAAGCTAAATTATCAATAAATAATGGATGTGTGCTCATTTTAATGTTCTATATTGTACGTATTACCAAAAGTTTATCTGCAATACTTTTACCACAAGCACTTTTAGTGCCAAGCATGCGCGTGTTATAATCGTCTGGTTTGAGTGTGAAAATAAGGGTTGTAACGTGTTCAAAAAAATTCTTGTAGCTAATCGCGGTGAAATCGCAGTGCGTATTGTACGCGCTTGCTCAGAAATGGGCATTAAGTCTGTTGCGATTTATGCAGATGCAGACCGTCAGGCTTTGCATGTTAAAAAAGCAGATGAAGCCTATAACATAGGCTCAGACCCTGTTGCAGGCTATTTGAATGCGCATAAGATTGTTAATCTCGCAGTAGCTTCTGGTTGCGATGCATTACACCCAGGCTATGGCTTCTTATCTGAGAATCCTGAATTAGCTGAAATTTGTGAACGTCGTGGCGTGAAGTTTATTGGTCCGAATGCTGAAGTTATTCGTCAAATGGGCGACAAAATTCAAGCAAGAAACGCAATGACTGGCGCAGGCATTCCATGCACCCCCGGCAGTGATGGTAATTTAGAAAATCTGGATGAAGCCGTTGCGCTCGCCAGTAAAATTGGTTATCCAGTCATGCTGAAAGCTACGAATGGTGGCGGCGGCCGCGGCATTCGTCGTTGTGATAGCGAAAAAGAGCTGCTCAGCAACTACGATCGAGTCATTTCAGAGGCTAGCAAAGCCTTTGGTAAACCCGAAGTTTTTCTTGAGAAGTGCATCGTATCTCCTCGCCATATTGAAGTTCAGGTTTTAGCTGACGCTGAAGGCAACACTATTCATTTGTTTGAGCGCGACTGCTCTATCCAGCGCCGCAACCAAAAACTGATTGAAATTGCACCATCTCCACAATTGAGCCAAGCACAACGCGACTATATTGGCGGCTTAGCAGTTAAAGCAGCTAAAGCAGTTGGTTATGAAAACGCAGGTACAGTAGAGTTTCTGTTAGATGCAGACAATACATTCTACTTTATGGAGATGAATACACGCCTGCAAGTAGAGCACACTGTGACAGAAACCATTACAGGCATTGACATCGTACAAGAGCAAATTCGCATCGCCTACGGTCTACCGTTGCAATACAAGCAAAAAGACGTTCAATTCAGAGGCTATGCAATGGAATTCCGTATCAATGCGGAAGACCCAAAAAATGGCTTTCTACCTAGTTTTGGCAAAATTACACGCTACTATGCACCAGGCGGCCCTGGCGTGCGTATGGATGCTGCGATATTTAGTGGTTATGTCATTCCGCCTTACTATGATTCAATGTGTGCAAAACTTACCGTATGGGCATTGAACTGGGAAGGTGTCATTGAACGCGGTCGACGCGCACTGGACGACATGCTGATTTATGGCGTAAAAACCACTATTCCATATTATCAAGAAATTTTGAAGCATGAAGACTTTAGAAACGCGGAGTTCAACACCAGCTTTGTAGAGTCACACCCTGAGCTAACTAACTACGCGAACGAGATTCCACCAGAGCTAATCGCTGCTGCAATCTCAGCCGCAATCGCAGCGCACGAAGGCATTTAATTCAGCGTCATAAGCCACAAATTTAGATTAAATAATTTTATTTAAAACAAGTAATTAAGCATATAAATTAAAGTAAAGAGTTAAGTTATGACAAAAACACAAGCAGTCAAAATACAAGTTACTGAGCTAGTCTTACGTGATGGGCATCAATGCCACATTGCCACACGTATGCGCACAGAAGATATGCTCCCTATTTGCTCAAAACTGGACTCAATCGGTTTTTGGTCTTTGGAGGCTTGGGGCGGCGCTACTTTTGATGCCTGTGTACGCTACTTGAAAGAAGACCCTTGGGCACGCTTGAAAACATTGCGCAAAGCATTACCAAACTCACGCATTCAAATGTTGTTGCGTGGACAAAACTTGCTTGGTTACCGTCATTACTCTGATGACGTAGTGCGTGCTTTTGTGCAAAAATCTGCTGACAATGGTGTTGATGTATTTCGTGTTTTTGATGCATTAAATGACACACGTAACCTTCAAGTCTCCATTGATGCTGTAAAAAAAGCTGGTAAACATGCTGAAGGTACGATTAGCTACACTACAAGCCCTGTACATGATGTAGAGCACTTTGTTGGCATCGCTAAAGAGCTTGAAGCAATGGGTTCTGACACCATTGCAATTAAAGACATGGCCAGCTTGCTAACTCCGCAAGCTACCGCAGACCTTGTTAAAGCTTTGCGCGCCAACATTAGCTTGCCTATTCATATTCATAGCCATGCAACCAGCGGCTTAGCCAGCATGAATCTATTACGTGCCCTTGAAAATGGCGCGGTCATGATTGACACTTGCAACTCAGCCTTCTCAGAAGGTGCAAGTCATCCAACCACAGAAAGCATGATTGCAGCCTTACAAGGCACAGAATTTGATACAGGTTTGGATATCGCAGCGGTACAAGAAGTCGGCGCTTATTTCCGTGATGTGCGCAAAAAATACTGGCAATTTGAAAGCGACTTCACTGGTGTTGATACTCGTGTATTGGTCAACCAAGTGCCTGGCGGCATGATTTCAAACCTTAGCCATCAACTTAAAGAGCAAGGTGCGCTAGACCGCATGGATGCTGTATTGGCTGAAATTCCATTGGTACGTAAAGACCTAGGCTATATTCCATTAGTGACCCCTACTTCGCAAATTGTCGGTACACAGGCCGTGTTGAATGTAATGACCGGTCAACGCTACAAATCAATTACCAATGAAGTCAAAAACTACTTCTTGGGTCAATACGGCAAGTCACCTAGCCCAGTTAATGATGAGGTGAAAAAATTGGCTATTGGTGATGCTAAGCCGATTACCTGCCGTCCGGCTGATTTATTGTCTGCAGAAATGGCCAAGCTCACGACTGAATCTGAGCGCTTTGCACAATCAGAAGAAGACGTACTGACTTATGCTATGTTCCCAGATATTGGCAAAACTTACTTGCAAGAACGTAATGCCGGCTCACTCACACCTGAAGCGCTACTCGACAAAGCTGCGGCAAATGCAACAGCACCGCGTTTTGCTCCAAGTGAATTTAAAGTGACTTTACATGGCGAGACTTTCCACATCAACCTGACTGGCAGTGGCCATGCTGGTGAAGAAAGACGCCCATTTTACGTGTCTATTGACGGGATTGCCGAAGAAGTCATCGTAGAAACTTTGAGTGAAATTGAAGTTTCTGGCGGCTCCAGTGGTGCGAATAGCGGCAGCAAAAAGAAAGTCGCATCGAATGCAAGTGGTGGTGACCGCCCTCGCCCAACACATGCGGGTCATGTCACCACTTCGATGCCGGGAGCCGTTGTTGCAGTAAAAGTAAACGTCGGCGACAAAGTAAATGCCGGTGACGGTGTATTAGTCATTGAAGCAATGAAAATGGAAAATGAAATTCAGGCGACAACATCAGGTATTGTTGTCGCTGTCTATGTGAAAAAAGGTGATTCAGTAACACCTGACGAATCACTCATTGAAATTCAATCTGAGTAAGCATTTGTAATCGACTCAATAAGCCGACAGAATAACGCTGTCGGCTTTTTTTATTAGCGTTAATCAGTAGCGAAAAACCAAACATGAATCCAAACTTAATTCTAGCTTCCTCCTCCATTTATAGACGAGAGTTACTCACTCGACTGCAATTGCCATTCAGCTGCATTTCCCCTGAGGTGGATGAAAGCCCGCTTAACCTTGAGCAACCGCAAGAAACGGCATTAAGGTTAGCTCAGGAAAAAGCAAAAAAAATTGGGCAAAGTAATCCCAACACACTCATTATAGGTTGTGACCAAGTCGCCACACTAGATGGCTTGCAAATTGGAAAACCCATGACTCACGACAATGCCACCAAGCAACTACGCTTGATGCGCGGACGTGAAGTCACTTTTCATAGTGCGTTATGTCTTTACAACCCTAGCACCCAAAACATGCAAGCTGAAGTTGTGCCTTATATCGTTCAATTTAGAAATTTAAGCGATGCTCAAATTGAGAGTTACCTCATCAAGGAGCAGCCTTATCATTGTGCTGGCAGTGCAAAATCAGAAGGACTAGGCATCGCTATTATTGAAAAGATGACTGGCGAAGACCCGAACGCTCTGATTGGTCTACCTCTGATTAAGCTTATTAATATGCTTAATCATGAAGGCGTAAACGTTATATAAGTATTCTGGCTGCTTACTCGCAGCTCGTCATATTGTAGGTTGTCATCTATTTTTAATTAAGGTTGTTAGCAAGATGGTGAAGTTAGGCACATTGTATTTAATACCGGTCACTCTTGGAGATGACAACATTGCTAAAGTATTACCAACAGAGGTGGTTGGCATTGCACAACAACTTGACATATTTGTCGTTGAAAATGAAAGAACTGCACGGCATTTTCTAAGTACGATTAAAACCAACAAACCTGTACGCGAACTCCAACTACTCACTTTAAATGAGCATACTACGGAGCAAGAGCTACCAGCTTTATTAAAACCGCTACTTGCAGGATTTGATATAGGTTTGATGAGCGAGGCAGGCTGTCCAGGAATTGCAGACCCCGGTGCGAGACTAGCTGAACTGGCGCACAATAAAGGCATCCGAGTCACGCCACTGGTAGGGCCAAGTTCAATTTTACTCAGCTTAATGGCGTCAGGTTTTAATGGTCAACGCTTCACATTTCTAGGATATATTCCCGCAGATAAAGCCGCTCGAATTCTACGCCTGAAAGAAATTGAGAAGACATCTAACAAAAATCACGAAACACAAATTTTTATTGAAACACCTTATCGTAACCAGCATTTGTTTGATGACATTTTGGCACACTGTAATCCAGCGACTAAACTCTGCATCGCTTGCAATATCAGCTTGGAAGATGAGTTCATTGCCAGTAAGTCCATTGCGGACTGGAAAAAACTCAATGAATCAGCTCGACCTAACTTGCACAAGAAACCTACAGTCTTTTTATTGTTAGCCTAAATTCCATTTAAGCATTTTTGAGCATTAGGTTTTTAACCGGCGCATAACTCAATCGATGAATGGGACTGACACCATGCAAGGTCAGCATCTTCAGATGCTCGGCTGTTGGGTAGCCTTTGTGCTTGGCAAAACCATACTGCGGATATTGCTCATGAAGCACATATAACTCCGCATCACGCGCTGTTTTTGCAAGAATTGATGCTGCCGAAATAGCTTGTACCTTACTATCTCCCTTAACGATTGCCTCGCAAGGGAGATGTATATTCGGGCATTTATTACCATCAACGAGCACTATATCAGCGATTACTTGCAATTGCTCGACGGCGCGCTTCATGGCAAGTAAGCTCGCTTGCAGAATATTGATACTGTCTATCTCAGCAACACTACTGCTGGCAATCGCCCATGCTAATGCATATTGCTTGATTTCTATACTAAGCAAGTCACGCTTCTTTTCTGAAAGTTTTTTTGAGTCAGCCAAACCAAGTATGGGACGATCTGGATTTAGAATCACGGCGGCAGCATAGACTGCACCTGCCAGCGGCCCTCGTCCAGCCTCATCTACACCACAAACTAGCTGCATAAACACAAAACAGTAATCACTTGATGTAAGCCAAAATAGCTGCGGCAGCTTTCTCAGCCGTATTTTGCCGTAAGCTGTAATGGATTTTTGTAAACTCAGCTTTGATTTCAGCAAGCTGATCTATATTGCTCACGAGCTTCAAGGCTGTTTCCGCAAGTTTTTCAGGTGTTGAATCGTCTTGTAAAAGTTCTGGTACTACAAACTTACCAGCCAAAATATTTGGCAACCCAACGTAAGGTTGCAAACGCATACGTTTGAGTAATTGCCAACTCAGATTCGACATACGATAAGTAATCACCATTGGCTTTTTAAGCAAAGCCGCCTCTAAAGTAGCCGTGCCTGAAGCGACAATAATCACATCGGCCGCCTCCATTGCGTCATGCGCATGTCCAAACAATATCTGAATCGGCAAGTCTTCCAGCGCATGAAAAATAGCAAGTTCAAAAATCTGACGCGTTTCTCGGGTAATAAGTGGCACAAGAAATAATGCATTAGGATTTTCGGCGTAAATCAATTTAGCCGTTTTGACAAATAAATCAGCATGCTGTTGTACTTCACTTTGCCTGCTACCAGGTAACATCGCAATCACCAAGGCAGATGATTTTATTTTCAAGCCCTCGCGTGCCGCAGCAACATCAGGTTCAATCGGCAGCATATCCGCCAAAGGATGTCCAACATAGGTCACAGGAATACCAGCCTCTTGATATAAGGCTGGCTCAAATGGGAATAAGGCTAAAACGTGACTAACCGCTCTTTTGATTTTATTAATACGCCCTTTACGCCAAGCCCAAATAGATGGACTGACGTAGTGAATCGTTTTAATGCCTTTATTTTTAAGCTTCTTTTCTAACCAAAAATTAAAATCAGGCGCATCGATTCCAATAAACAAATCAAGTCTATCGTTTAGAAAGTGTCTAAGTAATTGTCTACGTAATCTAAGCAAGCCAAATAAATGCTTAATCACTTCTAGATAGCCACGAACAGATAAGCGCTCAATAGGAAAAAGTGAATGAGCGCCCTCTCCCATCATTTTTGGTCCTGCAATACCGACAAACTCTAGATCTGAACGTTTTTGTTTTAATGCTTGAATCAAATGACTGCCAAGCAAATCACCTGAGGCTTCTCCAGCCACAATACCAATTCTAACCATAGCTGAATAAACTTGAAATTATTAGCGAACGATGCCGCGAGTTGAAAGTTTTAGAAAGTCTGTAAATAAAGCAATTTCTGGAGTTGTTTTTTGCATGATAGCCAATTCGGCTTTGGCCTCATCCAACGTCAATCCATTACGATATAAAGTTTTATATGCACGTTTAATTTGCAGAATACTTTCTGCAGAAAAGCCACGGCGCTTAAGACCCTCAGCGTTGATACCGTGAGGCTTGGCATCGTAGCCGGCAGCGGTAACGTATGGTGGAATATCCTTAAACACAACAGAACCAACGGCTGTAATTACATGGGATCCAATTTTACAGAACTGATGAATCAGCGTGAAACCACCTAGAATCGCATGGTCATCAATATCCACATGCCCGGCAAGAGATGAGTTGTTCGCTAGAATAGTATGATTACCCACTTGGCAGTCATGCGCGATGTGCACATAAGCCATCACCCAATTATCATTACCAACCTTTGTTATTCCTTTATCTTGTACGGTACCACGGTTAAATGTACAAAACTCACGAATGGTATTGTTATCACCTATCTCTAACAAGGTTGGCTCATCTTTATACTTCTTATCTTGCGGCGCTTCACCAAGCGAAGAATATTGAAATATATGATTGTTCTGCCCAATCGTAGTTGGGCCGTTAATCATCACATGACCTGCAACACGTGTCCCCGCACCAATTTTAACATTAGGGCCGATGACAGAATAAGCGCCAACCTCTACGCTAGAGTCCAGTTCAGCGCTGCTGTCAATAATAGCTGTGGCATGAATTTTTGCTGCTTGCATGACTTACTTCTCAGATTTATCAATGGCTTTTAATATGCACATCATCTGCGCTTCCGCAACAACAACCCCATCAACACTGGCTACACCAGAATACTTCCAAATACCTTTTAAGATACGATCTATCTTAACGTTAAGCACGATTTGATCACCTGGAGAAACTGGCTTCTTAAAACGTGCACTATCTATGCCGGCAAAGTAGTAGACCGAATCATCACTCGGCTTGGTATCCATCGTTTTGAACGATAAGATTGCGGCAGCTTGAGCCATTGCCTCAACAATCAGCACGCCAGGCATCACCGGATGATAAGGGAAGTGCCCCGGAAAATAAGGCTCATTTACACTTACATTTTTGATTGCTGTGATCTCTTTACCCAGCTCCATAGAGACAACACGGTCAACCAGAACAAAAGGGTAACGATGTGGCAAGTGCTCTAGAATCTCATGAATATTCATGCTGGTAGAATCGGTTTTATTAGTCATTTTTATCTCGGTTTACTTCTTTAGATTATCACTATATTTTACGTAATTACTTGGTAGATTTTAACAGAGCAATCTCTTTTTCAAGCAACTTAATTTTATCGCTCAAGTCATCTAAATGACGAATCTTCGCTGCGGTATTAAGCCATGCTTTATGTGTTTGAAAAGGCATTAATGCGGTATAAGTATCGGCTGTCAATAAAGAACGAGTAATCATACTACCGGGCGAGATTGTGACATTATCTGCAACCTCTAAATGCCCTAACACCATTGCAGCCCCACCAATTTTGCAGTGTTTACCAATACGAGCACTACCTGCTATACCAACACAACCCGCAATCACAGTATGGGCGCCAATGATACAGTTATGTCCTATTTGAATCAGGTTATCGAGCTTAACGCCTTCTTCAATAACCGTATCATCCAAAGCGCCACGATCAATCGTTGTGTTCGCACCGATATCAACATTGGCATGTACAACAACGCGTCCAACTTGTGGTATTTTTAACCAAGCGCCGGCCTCTTCTGCGTATCCGAACCCATCAGAACCAATCACTACACCTGAAAAAATATGGCAGTTTTCTCCAATTTCGCAATGATGCTTAATCGTGACGTGAGCCTCTAGGCGCGTGTTATCCGCAATGGTCACATAATTTTCGATCACACAACCAGCACCAATAACAACATTATCTCCAAGCACTACATATTCGCCAATTACCGCCATTGGTGCAACACTGCATGTCGCAGGAATACTAGCCGTAGTTGCCACAACAGCACTGGCTGCAATACCAACCGCCGGAATTTCAACTGGATTTAATAAGGTAGAAACTTTAGCGAAATACGCATACGGATTATCTACAATAATCCTAGGTAGTGTAGTTAAATTGGCGTCTTTTTCTCTTAAGACATAGGCACTTGCGCCAGATGAAGCAAGTGCTTTTTGATATTTGGCATCATTGATAAAACTAATGTCACCAGATTTTGCGTTGGTTAAGGATGAGACTCGAGAAATTTGCGTAAACTCATCCCCTTCGACACGACCACCTAACATCTTGGCAATATCGCCAAGTGAGTATTGTTTACTCATTAAATATGACCAAGAATTAAAATAGTTAGATTAAGCTTCTTAAATAAATACTTTACGTAATTACTTTTTACCTAACAACTTCAATACTTTATCGGTAATATCAATTTTCTTACTAGCATATGCTACACCGCTATATACAACCAAATCATAACCCTCTGCTTCAGACACAGATTGCACAGCTTTATTAATACGATCTTGAAGGCTACCTAGCTCCTCATTCTTACGTAAATTGATATCTTCACGCAGCTCGCGCTGCTTACGCTGAAATTCAATTTTAATGTTTTGTACGTCACGCTCTTTGTTGCGGCGTTCTGCTTCCGAAATCGTTAACCCATCTTTATCTAAAGCCGACTCCAGCTCTTTAATTTGCTTAGCCATACGATCTAACTCTTGCGAACGCGGACTAAATTCACGCTCCAGTTTTTTACCGCTCTCAGAAGTTTGTGGCGCATCTTGTAAAATCTTATCTACCTGCACATAGCCAACCTTCAACTCCGCAGCTTGACTGCTAAAAGATGTGCTAACAGTCAAAGCCATAAAACTGCTAGCTAAAAATAAATTCTTTAATGTATTGCTCAATTAATATCTCCTAAAACGAGTAATTTCAATCGTTATATTATGCCACAAGCACACAAATCGATTGGTTGTGTATCAATATACGTTAACAGTCTTTTTATTGTAAATTTGACAATAATCTCTGTCGCCAAAAACTAGAACTGTTGCCCAAGCTGGAATTGTATTGTTTGCGTTCTATCACCAGTTTGACTATTTAATGGTTTTGCAAATATCAGCTTCAAAGGACCAAATGGTGAAAACCAACTGAGACCAACACCAGTTGAATAGCGTAAATCACTTAGGTTGTAGGCCTCAGAGGATGCCCAAACATTACCTGCGTCAACAAATGCACTTAACCTAAACTGCTTTGAATCCTTAAGCCCTGGAACTGGCAAAAACAACTCTGCATTACCTAACAATCGTTTAGTACCGCCCAAGGCATAATCAAGACCTGTGGTGCTATTAATTGCTCTAGGTCCTAATGATCCGTTGTCATAACCGCGTACAGAATTCACACCACCCATAAAAAAGTTTTTGAAGAACGGGTAAGCTTTACCGCCATAAGAGCCAGCGTAGCCAATTTCTCCATTGAGCATAAAAGTAAGGCCATTAGTTACTTCTTTAAACCAAGCATGTTTATAATCAATTTTGTAATATTGCAAATCTAAAACTGGTAATGAAAACTCGCCACTTAATTTTTGCAATACACCATTATTAGTATACATAATACTATCGCGAGTATCGTGAGCCCAGCCAGCTGTACCAACAACAGAGTTGTTAGTACAACCAGTAGTATTGCCGCAAAAAACTTGGTATTGCGTCGGACTGTTGGCTTGTAAATCAATCTTGGTAAAGTCTGTTGCTAAACCTATATTAAAGCCATCACGCTCATTTAGTGGGATACCAAACCTGACACCAGCACCATAAGATGACGTGCTGTAGGTACCAACATTGGTAAGAGAACCAGTATTAACATCACGACGATACACATCGAAGCCACGACTAACGCCATCAGGCGTGAAATATGGATCAGTGTAAGATAATGAATAGGTCGTATTCACCTTACCGGTATTTACCTGCGCACTGACACGATTACCCGTACCCAAAAAATTATTTTGATTTACGGTAACACCAAACACAACACCCTCACTACTAGATAAGCCAGCACCAAACTGTACGCTACCTGTCGACTGCTCGACCACACTAATATTTAAATCCACTTGATCGGCCGTACCAGGTACAGCAGGCGTCTCTACATTAACATCAGAAAAATATTGTGTACGTACTAGCCGCTCTTTAGAGCGATTGATTTTATTTGAGGCATACCAAGCTGACTCTAACTGGCGCACTTCGCGGCGCACAACTTCATCTCGCGTTCGAGTATTTCCAACAATATTGATTCTACGCACATAAACACGTTTTCCTGGATCAACAAAAAAAGTGAACGCAGCAGTATGCAACTCTTTATTTAACTCGGGAACGGCATTGACATTGGAAAAGGCATAACCATCATTACTCAATCTATCACTGATCGCTTTACTCGTTTGTGTTACTTTTTCACGGCTAAAAGTATCTCCAGCCTGTACTAGTACCAGCGCACGCAACTCATCCTCAGGAACGATAGTCTCACCAGCTAATTTCACCTCCGAAATACTGTACTTCTCACCCTCGGTGACATTAATCGTGATGTAGATATCTTTTTTGTCAGGTGTAATTGAAACTTGTGTTGAATCAATATTAAACTCGAGATAACCTTGATTCATATAGAAAGAACGCAATGCTTCAAGATCAGCATTCAGCTTTTGTTTTGAATACTGGTCATCTTTACTCCACCAACTCATCCAGTTTGGCGTAGTAAGTAGGAACTGTGCGCGAATATCATCTGTGCTAAACGCCTGGTTCCCAACAATATTAATATCACGAATCTTTGAAACAGCCCCTTCTTCAATGTCAAAACGCACGGCAACACGATTACGCTCTAGTGGTGAAACTACAGTTTTAACAGTAGCACCATATTTACCTTGGGATAAGTATTGTCGTTTAATCTCTTGCTCAGCTCGATCCAACTGTGACTTATCGAAAATCTGACCTTCAGCAATCCCAATTTGCTTCAAACCCTCTTTCATCTTATCGGTAGGCAATGATTTGTTACCACTTAAATCAATTTGAGCAATTGCTGAACGCTCTTGCACGGTAACAACCAGAACGTTGCCTTCTGCCTCTATACGAACATCTTTAAAGAACCCTGTGTTGTATAAAGACTTAATCGCCTGCGACGCTAACTCATCGTCCATCGTCTCACCGACTTTAACTGGCAAGTAACTAAAAACAGTGCCAGCTTCTGTACGCTGAATACCTTCAACCCGTATATCTTTAATCACAAAAGGCTCAAGCGCCAATGCTGTGCTTGCATACAGACCGCCAACTAGCAAAAGAATTGATTTTAATTTTAAATTCTTCAATACAGAGTCTTTTTGTTTTGGATGCATTATATTTTTAATTGCCATTCAATCAGCCTGTTATCAATCTGTTAATGTCGTTATAAAGTGCCAAGATCATCATAAATCCAAGCAGAGAAAATCCAATTTTCTGTCCGATAATCATTACTTCTTCTGACACAGGCTTTCCTGTGAAAAATTCAACCATATAATACATGAAATGACCGCCATCTAACACGGGGATAGGTAATAGATTCAACACACCAATACTAATACTGATGAGCGCCAAGAAACCAATGAATGCCTTTAGACCCAAATTGGCACTTTGTCCAGCGTAGCTCGCTATCGTGACAGGTCCACTCATGCCCTTCCATGACACTTGTCCGACAAGCATATTGCCCAACATTTTCAAGCTAAAACTTGCCGTATCCCATGTTTTAGTCGTGGCTTTAACTAGCGCCTCACCTACTGAATAATGCGTAGTCACCATAAGCTGATCAAGCTCAGTTTGCTCAATTTTAAACGCAGCGCCAATTCTACCAACTGCCTTGCCATTATCCAGCATAGACTCTGGCTTAACCGTGAGTGTCGTTTTTTCTGCACCACGTTGCACCAAAACACTTAAAGATACATTCGGATGCATCCGAACCTCTCGTACAAAATCTTCCCAAACATTGATTTTGTTGTTATTGACAGCAAGCACCAAATCATTCGTTTTTAAGCCGGCCAAATCCGCTGGACTGCTCTTCATGACATCACCTATACGTGCAGGAATGTCCGGCTGGTAAAGCGTTAATCCAAGCTTATCTAAAACATCATGACTTACATCATCAAAACTAAGCCCCGTTAAATCCAGTTGATGTGAATGAATTTGCTGATTATTAGTGATGGCTTGAATCTCTATATGCTCACCTCGCAAAGATTCATTCAATAAAAGCCAGCGCGCATCTTGCCAAGTCGTGACATCTTTGCCATTTATTTTTTGTATAGTCTCACCAAAAGCAATACTAGCATTGGCTGCGGGACTATGTTCAACCACATTGCCAATAATTGGCTTCATTCCAACCACACCCATGACAAACAATATCCAGTAAAGACAAATAGCGAGCAACAAGTTTGCAAAAGGCCCAGCAAGCACTATAGCCATGCGTTTAAGCACTGGCTGACGATTAAACGCGCGCGCCAAGTCTGCATTATTTAAGTCGTCTTCATTGTAGATGGTTTGAGGCTGTGACTGAGCAGACTCTTGCGAAAACTCTCGCTCATCAAGCATTTTCACATAGCCACCTAATGGTATGGCTGCGAAAATAAATTCCGTCTGATCTTGTCCAATTTTTTTGGTAAATAATGGCTTACCAAATCCAATAGAAAATTTTAATACCTTGACACCGCACCACTTTGCCACCTGAAAATGCCCATATTCATGAACAGTGACAACCAAGCCAAGTGTGAATATAAAAGCGAGTGTCGTTAACATATAGTCTTGATTTGCTGCGCTGCCATTTGCCTTGCAATAGCATCTATCGCGACCAACTGCTCAATTGAACTCACCTCTTCAATCGTAGATTTTGCCAATACTGATTGAATGATTTCTGGAATCGCCATAAATCCAATTTTTTCTGCCAAAAAGGCCTCAACCGCAATTTCATTAGCTGCATTCAAAATAGCAGGTGCCGTACCTCCAGACTCCAAAGCATCATAGGCCATTTTTAGACAAGGAAAACGTACCATATCCGGCGCTACAAAATCCAAACGCGCTGTTTTAAGTAAATCAAGACTACTGACACCACTCGTTAATCTCTCTGGATAACCTAGACCATAAGCAATAGGCGTACGCATATCTGGATTACCTAGCTGAGCAAGTACACTACCATCAATATATTCAACCATTGAATGAATGACACTTTGCGGATGAACGACGACATCGATTTGTGACGGATGTGCGTTGAACAACCAGTGCGCTTCAATGACTTCCAATCCTTTATTCATCATCGTGGCTGAATCAACAGTGATTTTCGGCCCCATAATCCAATTAGGATGGTTTAAGGCTTGCGCACGCGTCACCATTTGCAAGTCCTCTAAACTAGCATTTCGAAACGGTCCGCCGGAGGCAGTCAATAATATGCGTTTAACGCCCATACCAGCCAAGTTTGAACCAACTAAATGCTTGCTGCTTAAATTTGGCATCACCTGAAAGATAGCATTATGCTCACTATCAATAGGTAGCAAAGTCGCGCCTCCCTCTGACACCGCCTGCATAAACAAACTTCCAGCCATGACTAACGTTTCTTTATTTGCAAGTAAAATACGCTTTCCAGCCTTTGCAGCGGCCATTGCGGGGTGCAAGCCTGCCGCACCAACAATTGCAGCCATCACAACATCTACTTGCTCATGCGCGGCAACCTCATTAAGGGCAGCCTCACCTTGTAATACAACCGTGCTAGAGCCGATAGCTTTAAGCTGTACGCTTAATGTTTCGGCAGCTGTCACTTGTAACATCACAGCATATTTAGGTGAATATTGTTTGCAGAGTTCAAACAAGGCTTTTACGCTCGAATTAGCCGTTAAAGCAAAAACACTAAAGCGCTCAGGATGCTGTGCAATCACATCAAGGGTCTGCAAGCCTATGGTGCCTGTTGCACCTAAAATTGTTACTTGCTGAATTGGCGTCTCTTGCAGCTTGCTATCTGTAACGATATTAACCATGTGCTTGAATCTTTAAAAATAATGGGATATAAGTGCAAAACAAAGCAATGGCTAAAGTTGGAATAAGACCATCAATTCGATCTAACACCCCTCCGTGCCCCGGCAACAACTGGCTACTGTCCTTAATCCCCGCTTGACGTTTCAATAAAGACTCAAACAAATCACCCATCACACTCAGCACAACAATGAACCACATAGCAATAACCAGCCATTGGCTATAACCCTGATAGTAACAAAGCGCAGCACCATATAAAGTTACTCCCAGCAGCGCACCTGCAACGCCTTCCCAAGTTTTTCCAGGACTAATCGCTGGTGCCAGTTTATGGCGACCAAACCGCTTACCAGCAAAATAGGCCGCAGTATCAGCAATATTAACCGTGGCTATCACAGCCAGTAATAACCAAGGGCTAATGCTATGCAATCCAACAAACCCCAGCCAAGTTGTGATTAGTAACAACAAGCCTAGTAAACACATCACTAATTTATGGCCCGGTATTTTCCGCGTGCTTAGTAATATAGGCGCAATCACCATCCAGAAAAAAGTAGCGCAACCTAGCAACAATAGAATCAATTGTTGTTGATATTGAGCCAACGGTGTTTTGGGCATAAAAGAGATTAACAGACCAATACCTAGCGCAACGGTAAGGTAACTCAGCATTTGTACTTTATTCAGCTTAATTAAATTGGACCACTCCCAAACACCCAACAATGTAATGCCGAGTGTAATGAATGACCATGCAAAATCAGATGTATTAAATAAAGCAAGCAAGAAGCCGAGGATAAGTACGATAGCGGTGATTATTCTGGTTTTAAGCATTGAGTGAGTTTTTCAGCGTTACGCTATTGAAGTGATGTTGATCTGCATGTAAGTACCGAACAAGGAAACTAAGCTTTAGACTCAGAAAGTTGCTCACTAGTACGGCCAAATCGACGTTCACGCTTTTGGTAAGATTCAATGGCCAAATTAAAAGCAGCCTCATTAAAATCAGGCCAGAGTGTGTCAGTAAAATATAATTCGGTATATGCTAACTGCCACAACAGAAAATTGCTAATCCGCTTTTCACCGCCCGTGCGTATAAATAAATCAGGCTCTGGCGCATAACTCATCGACAAGTAAGGAGTAAGGTGTGACTCTTGATATAAACCAGCAAGATGTGGTGCGGCTAACTGCATGCGATTAGCCGCTTGTAATATATCCCAACGCCCACCGTAATTTGCAGCGATAGTTAAGGTTAAACCAGTATTGTTAGCGGTAAGCTGAACAGACTCTTCAATTTGAGCAATAAGCGCCGCATCAAAGCGACTGCGGTCACCGATCATGACGAGTTTGATATTATTTTGATGCAACTTGGAAACTTCACGTTTTAGTGCACCCATAAACAAACCCATAAGAAAAGACACTTCCTCAGTAGGCCTACGCCAGTTCTCACTACTAAAAGCAAATAGTGTCAGATATTCAACTTTTAGGGTTACGCAATATTTGACAAGATCGCGTACTGTTTCAACACCACGTTTATGGCCGGCTATTCTTGGCAAAAATCGTTTACGAGCCCAACGGCCATTACCATCCATAATCACAGCAATGTGCTTAGGAATCTCAGTAATTACTGGAATACTTTGTGTCGCACTACTAAAAAAACCCAATGAACACTCCAGTCATGTTTTACTCATTAACCAACTAAACTTCAAATAAAAATCAATGGGTTACGGATAGCCATACATCTTATAGCACTAGCTATCCGCACATCACCGATATATCTACTGTTGAAATTAAACAGCCATCAACTCAGCTTCTTTGACTTGTAACATCTTATCAACTTCAGCTACAGCTTTGTCAGTAAACTTCTGAATATCATCTTGCGCTCGGCGCTCATCATCCTCAGAAATAGCCTTATCTTTAATCATTCTTTTCAAAGCATCATTGGCATCACGACGCACGTTACGGATAGCAACTTTAGCGCCCTCGCCTTCGGTACGTACAATTTTTGTCAAATCGCGACGACGCTCTTCAGTTAACATCGGCATCGGCACGCGAATCAAATCACCATTGGTAGCTGGATTAAGACCCAAATCACTATCACGAATCGCTTTTTCAACCTTATTAATCATATTCTTTTCATATGGCTGCACATTGATAGTCCGCGCATCACCCAAGTTCACGTTTGCAACTGAGTTCACCGATACCATTGAACCGTAATATTCGACCATGACATGGTCTAACAAACCAACGTGTGCACGACCTGTACGAACCTTAGCCAAATCATTTTTAAGCGATTCTATTGATTTTTGCATTCTTTGTTCTGCGGTCTTTTTTAAATCATTTAACATTCACTTCTCCAACAAATATCTTATATATTATGTGTAACAGTATTCATTCAAGCGCTGATTAAAGGTCATTACATTCGCTGCAACTTACTCATAAAAAATCAGCTATAAAAACTTATGGCGTTACCATCGTCCCTTCATCTTCACCCATCACAACCTTCTTCAAAGCGCCTTGCTTGAAGATGCTAAACACGGCAATAGGTAGTTTTTGATCGCGACATAACGTCAAAGCTGTAGCATCCATCACTTTAAGATTTTTAATAATGGCCTCATCAAAACTGATAGTTTTATAACGCATCGCTTCTGGATTTGTTTTAGGGTCATCAGTATAGACGCCGTCCACCTTTGTTGCTTTGATCACAATCTCAGCGCTTATTTCCATGCCACGTAGTGCTGCTGCAGTGTCAGTCGTAAAGAAAGGATTACCTGTTCCTGCGCCGAAAATAACCACTCGGCCTTCTTCTAAATAACGAATCGCTTTACCGCGGATATACGGCTCAGCCACTTGCTCAATATTCAACGCACTTTGCACGCGGGCATTCAGGCCAATATTCTTCATTGCATCTTGCAATGCCATTGCATTCATCACGGTCGCCAACATACCCATGTAATCGGCTGTCGCTCTATCCATTCCCTCGGCTGCCGGTGCTACACCGCGGAAAATATTGCCGCCACCAATGACTACTGCGACTTGCACACCTAAATCCACAACCTCTTTTACTTCGTTGACGATTCTGGTGATGGTCGCGCGATTAATTCCATAGGCATCATCACCCATGAGTGCTTCACCAGAAAGTTTAAGTAAGATACGCTTATAGGCTGGTCCGGACACAAGAATTCCTCTTTATTAAGTTTGCTTATTTAAGCATAAAAACACTGTTTGAGTCATCCAATTAAGCGCCGTAAGCACTAAATCAGAGTCAAATTTTTACTAAAAAAAATGGACTAAGCACATTCTGCCTAGTCCATTTTTAATATTACTCGCTGATCAAGCTAAATATGATTAAGCTAAGCCATCAATCATTAAAGTTTAGCTGCTGCTGCAACTTCTGCAGCATAATCAACAACAACTTTTTCAATACCTTCACCAACAGTAAACATTGTGAATGAAGCTACTGAAGCGCCTTTAGATTTAAGCAATTGCTCAATGGTCATTTTGTCGTCTTTAACGAACACCTGGCTCAACAAAGTCACTTCTTTCAAGAATTTTTGCACAGTACCATCAGCAATTTTTTCTAACATCGCTTCTGGCTTACCAGCTTCTTTTGCTTTTTCGATGGCAACACGGCGTTCAGTTTCAATCAAGCTAGCGTCAATGCCTGATGCATCTAATGATTTTGGTTTTGCTGCAGCAATGTGCATAGCAATATCTTTTGCCAAAGCATCATCACCACCAACCAAATCAAGCAACACACCAATTTTACTACCGTGAATGTAGCTAGAAAGCTTACCTTGCACAACTGGGCGCACAAAACGACGAGGTGTGAGGTTCTCACCAATTTTACCAACCAATTGAGCGCGTGTTTCTTCAACAGTCGCGCCATTCATTGGCAACGCTGCAACAGCTTCAATATCAGCAGCATTGCTAGATGCAACCACTGCAGCCAATTCGTTAACAAACTTCAAAAAGTCTTCATTTTTAGCACAGAAGTCCGTTTCAGAGTTCACTTCAATCATCGCACCAGTCTTACCATCTGCACTGATACTGATACCAACAGTACCTTCAGCAGCAACACGGCCAGCTGCTTTGCTTGCTTTGTTACCAAAGCGAACGCGCAAAATCTCTTCAGCACGCGTCATATCGCCTTCAGCTTCTGTCAGCGCTTTTTTACAATCCATCATTGGCGCATCGGTGCGCTCACGTAACTCTTTTACCATGCTTGCGGTAATTTCAGCCATTTTTAGCTCCTAAATTTCCAAAAACCAAATGAATCAAATGGTTATATGTTTTATTTTGTGAATTTTTTAATTAAAAAAAGGGGCATTAAGCCCCTTTTTAGGTAGAGAAATTACTCAGCTACAGCTTCAGTAACTTCTTCACTTGCTGACTTAACGATTTCAGAAATCACAGAACTGCGGCCTTCTAAAACAGCATCAGCGATACCACGTGCATACAAACGAATTGCACGAGAAGAGTCATCGTTACCAGGAATAACGTAAGCTACGCCATCTGGTGAGTTGTTTGTATCAACAACGCCAATCACTGGAATGCCTAATTTAGCCGCTTCAGTAATCGCACCGCTTTCGTGACCAACGTCAATAATGAAAATAGCGTCTGGCAAGCCACCCATTTCCTTAATACCACCGATTGAGCGTTCTAACTTCTCAACTTCACGCTTGTAACCAAGCGCTTCTTTTTTACCAAATTTTTCTAAACTACCGTCAAGTAACATTGCTTCAAAGTCATTAAGACGTTTGATAGATTGTTTAACTGTTTTGAAGTTAGTCAACATACCACCTAACCAACGGTGATTAACGTAAGCACAACCTGCGCGGCTAGCTTCTTCTTTAACAATGTCACGTGCTTGGCGTTTAGTACCAACGAATAAGATACGACCCTTGTTTGCAGCCAATGTACGCACGTGTTTAAGTGCATCTTCAAACATTGGCAATGTTTTTTCAAGGTTAACGATATGAATCTTGTTGCGGTCACCGAAAATGAACGGCGCCATTTTTGGGTTCCAGTAACGGGTTTGATGGCCGAAGTGAACTCCAGCTTCCAACATATCACGCATAGTGACTGACATAATATTCTCTTTTCAAAAGGGTTATGAATTCACACAACACCAAAAACACTTTAATTTTCAAGCAACTACATTAACACTCAAACTTAAAGCACCCCTAACTGGGCTGTGTGTAAATTTTTTAATACATCTCTGCTAAATTGCAGAGGCAGAATAATACCACTAAGCTACTGATTTAGCCAGCCCGTTTAAACTGACTTAGCGGCCTTAACTTAAGGCCGCTAAAAAAGACGCCCTGAAAAACAGGGATATCTAAAATCTTTAGATATTTTCAAATGCCTCGCATAACTGACTTAACAATTGCGCAAACAAAGGCAACACCTCCTCGGCATCATGCGGACTGTCTTCATCAGTGCCCGCAATCACAAAAGCCACTGCAAGCTTATCCAGATTCTCTCTAAACTCAGCCCAATGTGACACCTCGGCATCAGCAATCAATTGAAACTTATTGAAGCCAGCTTCAATAATCTCCACCAACTCCTCATCAGGCAAGCCTGCAAACAGAGTCTTGGCGATTGTGACTTGAGCCGCCTGCATATTCGGCGTAATGTCTTCGCGCGCCAATGGCATACTTAAAAAAGCATAGACCAATAGCGCATATGCCTGATAAACACTCAAAATATCAAAATTTTCACTGCGCTCAAGCTGTGGTGAACGCTCGGCAGCCTGAATTGCCTTGAACGTCACATAGCAACTCAAAAAATCTGCCGCGGCTAGCGCATCATATTCATCCAGATCTGCACTCGGCTTTTCTTCACCGTCACGTAGCGCATCTGCCAAACATAAAGCATGCATTAATTTAATTCGTTTTGAATATTGAGCTTCCATATTTAAATCCTAATTGTTAATTTTGTATTAGATTGTAACTAATCCAGCGCGGGCATTGCTTCGAGCAATTCATGCAACTCCAACCACCGCTCTTCTGCGAACTCAACTTGACCTGCTAACTCTGCCTGCTTTTTCAGTAACTGTTGCAATTCTGACTTATCGCTGGCAACGTAAAGAGCACTGTCATTTAATCGCTCATCGCACACTTTTTTATCAGCTTGCCATTTAGCCATACTTAACTCTAGCTGCTCAAGCTCTTTCACCAAAGGCCGTCGCTCGGCAATTCTCGCTTGCCGTTCAGCCTTATTGAGCGCGCGATCATTTTTATTGCTTTTTTCAGCGACATCAACTTGTGCCTCCTGCTTATCTTTTAGACGCTGCTGATTTAGCCACTGACTATAATCGTCCAAATCACCATCAAACTGCTCCGCTTTACCATCTGCCACCAATACAAATTGGTCGCAAGTGGCGCGTAGTAAGGCTCTGTCGTGCGACACAAGAATCACACCACCCTCATAATCCTGAAGTGCAAGCGTTAGCGCATGGCGCATTTCCAAATCCAAATGATTGGTTGGCTCATCCAACAATAGTAGATTCGGGCGCGTCCAGATTAATAATGCCAGAGCCAGACGAGATTTCTCACCGCCAGAAAAATTCGCACAAGGCGACCTTGCCATATCACCTTTAAAGTCGAAGCCTCCGAGGTAATTCATGTGCTCTTGCTCACGCGTCAGCGGATCAAGCTTCAGCATATGCTGCAACGGCGATTCATCTGGTCGCAACTGCTCCAACTGATGCTGTGCAAAGTAGCCAATATTGAGGTCTTTGCCTTCAACACGCTTGCCACTCAAAGCCTTCAACTCGTTAGCCAGCAATTTGATCAAGGTGGTTTTGCCCGCGCCATTACGACCCAGCAAACCTATTCGCTCACCCGGTCGAACTGCCAACTCAATTTTATTGATTAAAGGTACATTGTTATAGCCGACACTCATGCCATCCAAAACCAACAATGGGTCTGGCGCAGAGATTGGCGCTCTAAATTCAAAATTGAACTGAGAATCTACATGCGCAGCAGAAATCATCTCCATGCGCTCTAACGCTTTAATTCGACTTTGTGCTTGACGCGCTTTGGTAGCCTGCACACGGAAGCGATCAATATAGCTCTGTAAATGCGATACTTTACGTTGCTGCTTTTCAAACATAGCCTGCTGCAAAGCCAGTTTTTCTGCGCGCTGCCGCTCGAAGTCGGAATAGCCACCACGATACAAGGTCAGCGTTTGCTGCTCGATATGCGCAATATGATTCACGATCGCATCCAGAAAATCTCTATCGTGAGAAATCAGCAGCAAAGTACCGCGATAGCTTTGTAGCCAGCCTTCCAGCCAAATCACCGCATCCAAGTCCAAATGGTTAGTTGGTTCATCTAGCAAAAGTAAATCTGAACGGCACATTAAAGCGCGCGCTAAATTCAAACGTACACGCCAGCCACCAGAGAAGGTAGAAACAGCCTGCTGCAAAGCTGCCTGACTAAAACCCAGACCATTTAAAAGCTCAGCAGCACGCGCCTTGGCACTGTAACCATCGACATCCATCAAACGCTGATGCAACTCTGCAATTAACTCACCTTGGTGATTAGCTTCTGCCGAAACAAGCGCTTGCTCGATGTGTCGCAA
>JAZJYS010000032.1:27528-36160 GCA_040390265.1 Pseudomonadota bacterium
AAAGTAAGTTGTTTGAGTTGAATCAAGTTAAAACCATCAAAAATAAAAAAGGATTTCGCACAACGGCCGTTGAAACTAAATAAGTTTAGCCAACACTAACCCGAATCGCCAAATGTACAAAAAGCGCTATTCTAAATGATTCATGGAGTTGTCTTACAAATCTTTATATAGATGACTTTCAATTATTCACACATCTTTACAATACGCGTCACTTGAATTTAGCCATATTGCAGTAAAATAGCACCTAGACTTTAAATGCCAGTCCAAATGAAATTAACAACACAAATAATGCAATCCAAAAATCCCCTCCATGGTTAAAAAATCGCTACTTAAACTCTATCGCGCTACGCTGCTACTTGTTGGTATATTGATTTTTATCATGCTGGTAACGGCTGCTGCAATTCAGTTCTGGCTATTCCCTCACATTGATAGTTACAAAGAAAAAATTACAAATTTTGCAAGTCAGGCCAGCAACCAAAAAGTTGTCATTGGTAGTATCAAAGCTGGTTGGCAAGGCATCAGCCCACACTTATCTCTAAGCAATATTGATATTTTTGATGCCGAAAATCGCCCTGCCTTACAACTTAAAAATACCGACATTTTACTATCGTGGCTCAGCATTCCCATGCTTGAACCACACCTTGCAGAACTTAAAATTCAAGCCCCAGAACTAACGATTCGCCGCATGACTAATGGCGAAGTCTTTGTGGGTGGCATTAGCATGAGTGGAGCATCCAAACCGGACTTACCAAACTGGCTCTTACGTCAAACCAAATTAACCATACTGAATGCCAAAGTTGTTTGGCTAGATGAAATGCGCGGCGCGCCAAGCTTGAGTTTGGAGCATTTAAATCTGGAAGTATTCAGCCCGCCTTGGAGAAGCCTGATTAAAAATCACAGCTTAACATTGAGCGCCACTCCGTCAACAGGCACGAGCCATCCCATCAACATCACAGCCAGCATTTATGGCAATGATGTAAGCCTAATTGAGCAATGGCACGGCAATGCAACTATCAATTTAAAAAATGCAAATCTCGCTGCATTCAAATCCTGGTTTAACTACCCTATCGACTTACAGTCTGGTGTTGGTAGCACTGAAACTACAGTGCATTTTGCCAATCATTCGGTGCAATCCGCCGTAAGTGATGTCACTTTTGACAATGTACAAATTCAACCAAAAATCGATGCAGAGCGCATCGTGCTTAATCATCTAGCGGGAAAGCTTAGCTGGAAAAATGTAAACGCAGAGCAGGTATTTAATGTTGAACATTTAACACTAAGCACCAATACAGGCTTAAATTTAAAAAATCTTGAAGGCGAATATACAAAGAGTGCGCAAGGGGAGCTGTCTGCCTACCTAAATTTAGCGCAAGTGAGTCTAACCTCAATCAAGCCATATTTAACTCAGCTACCATTACCTGCTGACGCTCTGAAACAATTGACCAGCCTCGCGCCTACTGGCAACTTGAACAACTTGGCAATTAAGTGGCAAGGTAATCAACTCACCACCAAAACTTATCAGCTCAATACCAAGTTTAGTGGGCTGGGTATTCAGGCCTATGAAAAGATACCCGGTTTCACCAACTTGACGGGCGAAATTCAAGCAAATCAGAACAACGGTACACTTAAACTTGTTACGCAAAATGCCGTGCTGGAATTTAAGGACACCTTACGCTGGCCTATCCCAGTGGACAAGTTGGATGGCGAAATTAACTGGAAGAACCACGGCCAAACCACTGAAATTCAAGTCGATCAACTAAACATCAGCAATCCACACCTATCCGGTGCTATCAACGCCAGCTATGTGATGGATGGCAACAAAGGCGGTTATCTTGACTTAAAAGGCAGATTTGATAAAGGCGATGCAAAGTTTGCCAAGTTTTACTATCCCACCATGCTCGGTGAAGCCACTATACATTGGCTAGACACTTCAATTCTGGCAGGTCGTGCAGAAGATATTAACGTCATTGTAAAAGGCAGATTGGCTGACTTTCCATTTGTAGATGCAAAAAACAATGTAGACACAAAAAAAGGCTTATTTAAAGTCACTGCAAAACTGAGCGACAGCTTACTGGAGTACGGAACAGGCTGGCCTACGATTGAAGGCTTAGGGCTAAGCCTGCTATTTGAAGGCAAACGCATGGAGCTTAATGCCCATGCTGGACATCTATTCGGCAACCAGATTATTAAAAGCAAAACGACTATCGCTCAATTGGATGCAGACTATCCGATACTCAATATCGAGTCAGAGCTTAAGGGTTCTGTTGATGAAGCGATTAAATTTGTCAATAAAAGCCCAGTAGCGGAAGTCACGCAAGGTTTTACGCAAGACTTAAAAACCAGCGGCTCCGGAAAACTGAGTTTAAGTTTAAAGATTCCCATGCAAAATTTAGATGCTGCGCAATATAAAGGCCTGTATCAAATTAGTAGCGGCAGTATGGCGAATGAAAGCATACCCGCACTCAGCCAGATCAATGGCTTACTAGAGTTCACGGAAAGCAGCTTGAATGCAAAAAACATCAAAGCTTATGCATTTGGTGCGCCAGTTGCATTTAATCTAGTCACGGGCAAAGACAAAGCGATTCGCATCGCCGCCAGAGGTAAGTTAAATGATGAAGTTATCCGGCAAACGCTAGGTAAAGGCGCTAGTTACATTAGTGGCAACACAGATTGGCTAGGCGATATCCTGATTCAAAAACCAAACGTCACCATTGGCATTCGCGCAGATTTATTTGGAGTTAGCTCCACCTTACCTGCACCCATGAATAAAGCGGCAAACGAACACTTAAGCCTGCGCGTGACTAAAAAGCAAGAGCCAGACACCGATACAATCAGCATCAATGTTGGGAATAAACTTGGCGCTAAAGTCATACGCTTGGTCAATAACGGCAAGCTTCAATTAGACCGTGCAGCTATCCATTCAAATATCATTGGTCAGAATGCCGGCACAACTAATCTAGCAGATCTAATTGCCAGCAGTGACTTTGCTCGCGCCAAAGGCCTGCAACTAACTGGAAGTCTGGACTATCTGGATGCAGATGCATGGCGCAATATCATTGATGACTTTCAAACCAACTCTGCTGGAGAATATCCTCTAGGCATCAGTAAAATTGATTTTAAAGTCAATAAACTGGATATTTTTGACAAGCGCATCAATCAGTTAAAAATCACAAATGGCTCAGGTAAAGAAGGTTTGCAAGCCAACGTACAAAGCCGTGAGATTACAGGGAACTTGCAATGGCTGAATCAAAACAATGGCAAACTCATTGCACGACTCAGCAATCTAACCATTCCTGACGCCACACCAAACCGTAATAAGGCGAGTATAGACAGCGCATCCAAAGACTTTAAAAAACTCATTCAGGATTATCCTGCACTTGACATTACCGCGGATCACTTCGAGTTCAACAAAAAAGATTATGGCAGCTTAGAGTTGGCCGCTTATCCCAAGCGTGATGACTGGATTATTCAAAAGCTCAAACTTAGCGGTGCTGAAAGTACCATTAGCACGGAAGGCCAATGGAATAACTGGGTAAAAAGCCCAAATACGTATCTGAACGTGACATGGGAAATTAAAGATTTAGGCGAAACGCTAAAACGCTTTGGCTACCCGGACACGATTAAAGGCGGCAATGGCAACCTCTCAGGACAACTCAGCTGGCCTGGAAGCCCACAAGACTTTGATTCCGCACGTTTAAACGGAAACTTGCAGTTCGATGTACGTAAAGGACAAATCTTAAAAGTACAGCCTGGTGTTGGCCGATTACTAGGCTTACTCAGTCTACAAAGCTTACCGCGACGTTTGACACTGGATTTCAGAGATTTATTTAGCAATGGTTTTGCTTTTGATAAAATTACAGCTGCAGTCAAAATTGATCACGGTGTGATGCGTAGTGACAACTTCTTGATGACAGGGCCAGCGGCAGACGTCACGATTAAAGGCGAAACCAATATTCAAAAAGAAACACAGCAGCTATTTGTGAGAGTGATTCCGAATATAAGTGACAGCCTATCACTCGCTGCATTAGCAGGTGGTCCGCTTGCCGGCGCTGTTGCATTTTTAGCGCAAAAAATATTAAAAGATCCGCTTAATAAAATTGCATCAACAGAATATGAAATTATTGGTACTTGGGATAATCCACAAGAAGTAAAAGCGGTAATCAGCAACCAAGAAGAGACTAAAAACTCACCATTAAATTAGCAGCAAAAAATCAACTTTAAACTATACTAAGTCCTTATTAACTTACAACTCAATAACCCTTCGGATCCAGCATGGCCATTACTTCAAGATTAAAAACAACTAAAGCCAAACTTAGCAATAAAGACATGGTTAAAATTGCCGCTATTCAAATGGCCTCTGGCCCATATGTTTCAGCTAATTTAAGCGAGGCCGAACGCCTCATTGAAGTTGCCGCCAATCAAGGTGCCAAGTTAGTGGTATTACCTGAATACTTTGCGATTATGGGCTTGAAAGAAATCGACAAAGTAACGGTACGTGAAGAGGCTGGCAAAGGCCCGATTCAAAATTTTTTGAGCAAAATGGCTAAAAAACATGGTATTTGGCTGATTGGCGGCTCTGTACCTATGGTCAGTAATTTCCCGAATAAAGTCCGCAATAGCTGCTTGGTGTATAACGATAAAGGCGTTCAAGTTGCCCGTTACGACAAAATCCATTTATTCGGTTTGGATTTAGGCAACGAACATTACCATGAAGAAAACACCATTGAATCTGGCGACACAGTGACCGTTGTTGACACGCCTTTTGGCAAAATTGGCCTATCAATTTGTTACGACTTGCGTTTCCCTGAACTATACCGCGCGATGGGCGAGGTCAACATTATCGTCATTCCATCTGCCTTTACAGATACAACGGGTAAAGCACACTGGGAAAGCCTGATTCGCGCACGTGCCATAGAAAACCTGAGTTACGTGATTGCGCCTGCACAAGGTGGTTATCACTTATCAGGCCGTGAAACACATGGTAACAGCATGATTGTTGACCCATGGGGCGTAATTTTAGACAGACTGCCACGTGGTTCTGGCGTAGTTATCGCCACCATGAATCCGCAATATCAGGCCAGCCTGAGAACAAGCTTGCCAGCGCTTAAACACCGTACTATTAAAGCTATCTAGTAATGCTATCTGGCAAACATATTTAATCAAGCAATTGAGCAACAAAGTCCCAAACCTGACGTCATACAACTGTATTTTAAAAGTAGCCATCGAGTCTTATGAAAACTGAACCTAGCACCAACATTGTCGAAACATCACATTTTGATGTCGCAAATGCAGCCCTGCTCGCGCCAACCAACTTGGACGTAGGCAAGTTGCAGAATGTGCTCGGCGATATGATGTCGCACCAAATCGACTATGCCGATCTCTACTTTCAATACAGCCGTAGCGAAAGCTGGGGCTTGGAAGAAGGCCAAGTTAAATCCGGTAACTTCTCTATTGATCAAGGTGTTGGTGTTCGTGCCGTCAGTGGCGAGAAAACAGCATTCGCCTATTCAGATGACATCAATTTAAACGCATTGCAAGAAGCCGCAAAAGCCACTAAAGCCATTGCGAATTTAGGTGGTGAGCAAACCGCAGCTTCAGTAGTTAAACGCCAAGCTTCACAACTCTACCTGCCGCAAGATCCAATTGCTTCACTCTCTGCCGATGCAAAGGTAAGGTTGCTGGAGCGTCTGGAATCTATCGCCAGAAAAATTGACCCGCGTATTTCACAAGTAACAGCATCCATTGCGGGTGAATACGAAGTCATCATGCTTGCACGTCATGATGGTGTGATGGCTGCCGACGTACGCCCACTGGTGCGCTTATCCATCAATGTGATTGCCGAGAGCAATGGTCGTCGCGAGCAAGGCTCTGCGGGTGGTGGCGGACGCTTTGACTACAGTTATTTTACCGATGAAGTTTTGCATGACTACGCCCAAAAAGCGGTGCATCAGGCATTGATTAATCTGGATGCGCGCCCTGCCCCAGCTGGTAGCATGACTGTAGTATTAGGTGCAGGTTGGCCTGGCATCTTATTGCACGAGGCGATTGGTCATGGCTTGGAAGGCGACTTTAATCGCAAAGGCAGCTCTGCATTTAGCAATATGATTGGCCAACAAGTCGCTGCGCGTGGCATTACCATTGTCGATGACGGCACCATTCAAAACCGCCGCGGCTCACTCAGCGTAGATGACGAAGGCAACCCAACCAACAGAACCGTATTGATTGAAGATGGCATTTTGCGCGGCTACATGCAAGACACCCTCAATGCACGCCTGATGAATATGCCGGTGACAGGCAATGCCCGTCGTGAAAGTTATGCGCATATTCCGATGCCACGCATGACCAACACCTACATGCTTAATGGCAGCGTGCCGCCGGAAGAAATCATCAAGTCTGTCAAAAAAGGCTTATATGCAGCCAACTTTGGCGGCGGCCAAGTAGACATTACCAGTGGAAAATTCGTATTCAGCGCGGCTGAAGCCTATATGATTGAAGACGGTAAAATTACCTACCCAGTCAAAGGTGCGACCCTGATAGGTAATGGCCCGGAAGTACTCAAACACGTGTCCATGATAGGCAACGATATGGCGCTGGATAGCGGCGTAGGCACTTGCGGCAAAGAGGGGCAAAGCGTGCCAGTCGGCGTTGGTCAGCCTACCCTTAGGATTGATGCGCTCACTGTAGGTGGCACAGCCTAATTCAGCACGCTCGCATATAAGTAGTGAAATCGAGGCAGTCACGACAACAAACTCGATTTCACTACGTATTTGATAGGCTACAGTTGTTATAATCCTGTTCTTTCTCCCCGCACCAAAACTATCGCTATGACGCAGACACTATTGTCAATTCCAAAACCTGGTCAAACAACACGCTTTGAACTCTCCACCAGTGGTGAAGACGGCTTGGCGCTGGCAGAATTAGCGCTTAACTTTAAGAAAAACAACCCGAACCAGCCTCTGGTCATCATCGCGGCGAGTGCTTTTGATGCGCAACGTCTACTCGAAGAAATCCCCTACTTTGCCCCCAGCTTAAGTGTGCATTTATTGCCAGACTGGGAAACCTTGCCTTATGACCAGTTTTCACCGCATCCAGACTTAATTTCTGAGCGTCTGACCACGCTATACCAAATTGCACAAAATGCCTGCGATGTGATTATTGTGCCTTTAGCTACCGCGCTCATCAGCATTAGTCCCAAAGCCTATCTCAGCGCCAATACCTTTCTGCTCAAAAAAGGTCAAACACTGGATACGGAAGCGCTGCGCATGCAGTGTGCCGAAGCTGGCTATCATCATGTGAGCCAAGTCATTAGCCACGGTGAGTTCAGTGTGCGCGGCGGTCTGGTGGATTTATTTCCAATGGGTTCAGCGCTACCCTACCGTCTGGATTTATTCGATAACGAAATTGAAACCATACGCACGTTTGATGTGGATACGCAGCGCAGCCTTTACCCTGTGCCGGAAATTCGCTTGCTACCGGCACGTGAGTTTCCTTTGGATGAAGCTGGCATTGCACAATTCAGAAGTCAATTCAGAGAGACTTTTGAAGGTGACCCGCAACGCGCAAAAATTTATAAAGATGTCAGCAAAGGCATTGCTGCTGGCGGTATTGAATGGTATTTGCCTTTGTTTTTTGAGCAAACGGCGACTTTCCTTGATTACCTCCCCAAAGACTGTTTGTTATGCCTACATGGCGATTTAGACTTCAGCGCACAACAGTTCTGGCGCGAAGCACAATCCCGTTATCGCACCTTGGCGCACGATGCCGAGCGGCCATTATTAACGCCAGAAAAACTACTCATTAAAACTGAGGATTTTTTCAGCGCAACCCATGCGTTTACGCGCATTACATTAAACATCGACAGTAAATCCACTGGCTTGCCAGCCCTCGATATTGAACGCCGAGCAGACGAGCCGCTGCACAAACTGCAAAGCTATATGGCTGACTTCTCTGGGCGTATTCTGATTGCCGCAGAGAGCTTAGGCCGTCGTGAAACGATTTCACAATTGTTTGCAGAGCATGGTTTAAAGCCAGCCATGATAGAAACCTGGGCAGATTTTGTTGATGCTAAAGAAAAAGTCATGCTAGGCGTTTCGCCGTTACATCATGGCTTTTGTCTGGAAAGTAAAGTTGCGAAAAACGCCATTGCCATCATCACCGAAGCCGAGCTATATGCGGCAACGGTACGCCAGCAACGCCGCCGCGAGAAAGAAAAAGCGCGCAGTACTGAAGGCATGCTCAAGGATTTATCTGAGCTGCGCATGGATGACCCGGTGGTGCATGAGCAGCATGGTGTTGGGCGCTACAAAGGTTTAATCAATTTAGACTTCGGTGAAGGTGAAACCGAATTTCTACTGCTGGAATACTTTGGCGACGATAAGCTCTACGTGCCGGTATCGCAGCTATTCCTTATTTCACGCTATTCAGGCGGACCGCCAGAATCTGCGCCCCTGCATCGCTTAGGCAGCGGCAATTGGGAAAAAGCCAAGAAAAAAGCCCTGAAACAGATTCGCGACACTGCGGCTGAATTGCTCAACTTATACGCGCAGCGTGCTTCACGACGTGGGCATGCGTTTACCCTCAGTCTGCACGACTATGAAACCTTCTGCGAAGGCTTTCCATTTGAAGAAACGCC
>JAZJYS010000032.1:36260-41841 GCA_040390265.1 Pseudomonadota bacterium
CCGCGCACGTTGAGCATGGCAATGGAAGGCTTACGCGAGTTTTCCATTATCACCACGCCGCCACAAAAACGCCTCAGCATTAAAACCTTTCATACCGATTATTCTGAGGGCATTATCCGTGAGGCCGCCACGCGCGAGTTCAAGCGCGGTGGTCAGGTGTATTTTCTGCATAATGAAGTGGACACTATCCATTCCATGCGCGAAAAATTAGAACGCATTCTGCCGGATGCACGCATTGCTGTAGCCCATGGGCAACTGCGTGAGCGTGAGTTGGAGCACATCATGCGCGACTTCCACCATCAACGTTTTAACTTGCTACTTTGCACCACGATTATTGAAACCGGTATTGATGTACCGACTGCCAACACGATCATCATCAACAAAGCCGATATGTTTGGTTTGGCGCAAATGCACCAGTTACGTGGGCGCGTCGGTCGTTCGCACCATCAGGCTTATGCTTACTTACTCACCGATCCTGACCGTAAAATCACTCCACAAGCGCAAAAACGTTTAGATGCGATTCAGCTCATGGAAGACTTGGGCGCTGGTTTTCACCTTGCCATGCACGACTTGGAAATTCGTGGTGCTGGTGAATTGCTTGGCGATTCGCAAAGCGGCGAGATGCAAGAAATCGGCTTTCATTTATATTCCGACATGCTCAACCATGCCGTGAAGCAGCTGAAAGCGGGCAAAGAGCCGGACTTGAATGCACCGTTAGGCGTCACCACTGAAATCAATCTGCACACACCGGCTCTGCTCACTAACGAGTACTGTCCAGATGTGCATGAGCGTTTAGTCATCTATAAACGTCTCGCGAACTGTAACGACGATGAAGAGTTAGACGGCATGCAAGAGGAACTTATCGACCGTTTTGGCTTACTGCCAGAGCAAGGCGAGGCATTAATCGCCTGTCATCGTCTGCGCGTTGCGGCAAAGCCTTTGGGAATCATTAAAATTGACGCCAGTAGCGATGCCATTCAACTGCAGTTCAATCCAAAAGCTGATATCGACCCAACCAAACTCATCGCCCTATTGCAGCGCGACCGCCGTTGCCGCATGAATGGTCCGGACAAACTGAGAGTAACGGTGGGTTTAGAAGACATCAATCAACGTACTGATTTCGTGAAAGTGCTACTCAAGGAATTTAGTTAAAAAACTAACCATGGCAACAACGGTACCCGTGATGCCTTTTATATATTACTTTAAGTTTAAAAAAGCTAAAGTCATTCATAATATTAGAACTTGCCATTCACTTAAGAGCGGCACCATGCTAAAAACATGCCCATGACAATAAACAATACTGCACCGAGCTCATTTGCCCGCAGCCTTTGGCTGACGGTCAGTATGTTTATTGTCATCACGTTTACTTTTGCCGTTTATGTCTGGTCTGAAAAACAGATTGATCGTGCGAATGAAATTCGCCATCAGTCTTTTTTACTGGCCGATGAGCTACGCCAATCTTCAGATGACTTAACGCGGATGGTGAGAACTTATGTAGTGACGGGCAACCCGATCTACAAAAAACACTATCAGGATATTTTGGATATTCGTAACGGCAAGAAACCTCGCCCAGAAAACTACCAGCAAGTATATTGGGACTTAGTACTGCCGAATGGCGAGCCACCGCAAAACAGAAAATCTCAGTCGATTGCACTGCTGGATTTAATGCGACACGCAGGTTTTACTGAACAAGAGTTCAATAAACTGGCGCAAGCCAAAGCCAACTCGGATGCACTGACCACTGTTGAATTTAATGCGATGAAGTTGTTAGAAGCAGCAGGTGCTGATAACAACGCCAACCGTGCGATGGCACTTATGATGCTGCACGACGGAAAATACCATCAGTTTAAAGCCTCTATCATGCAGCCGATTGATGAGTTTTATTCGCTCATGGACAAACGCACACTCAATGCAGTCAACAATAGTGCTGCATTAGCTACATTCTTCCGATTTGTTTTCAGTGTCTTTGCGTTACTACTAATCCTGACGCTGAAACGCGCTTATTCCGCATTAAAGACACAGCTAGGTGGCAGCGTAGATGAAGTACAAGCGCAAATCGCCAGAATTGGTAATGAGGATTTTTCATCTGCACTGGTCGTACCTGAAGACATGCAAAACAGCGTACTTGGCTGGCTGGCAAAAAAACAAGCCAGTCTCATCGAAATTAGTCGTGAACGCAAAGCTACAGAAGAAACGCTGCTAAAAAGTGAAGAACGCCTGCTCTTTATGCTGGAAACCAGCCCGATTGCGGTTCGCATTGCCACATCTCATGGTCACAAAGTACTGTTTGCCAATAATCGTTATGCCAAGCTCATTAACACCGCACCAGAGCAAATGGCTGGAAAAGACCCTAGATATTATTATGCGAATCCGCAAGACTACGAAGACATCTTGCAACAACTCGACAATGGCATCCCAGTCACAGATAAACTCGTCCAACTCTCCATTCCTGGTGGAGGCACAACATGGGTAATTGCTTCGTATCGGTCACTAGACTACGAAAATGAACCTGCGGTACTTGGCTGGTTTTATGACGTAACAGACTTAAGAACGACACAAGAATCATTACGCCTCAGTGAACAGCGCGCGAAACAATCGCTAGAAGAGCTCAAATATCAGAAATATGCACTCGATAAACATGCGATTGTTGCTGTTACTGACGTGCAAGGCCGCATTACCTATGCCAACGATAAGTTTTGTGAGATCAGTGGCTACAATCGCGAAGAGTTATTAGGGCAAGATCACGCCCTGCTGAACTCAGGTCATCACCCAAAAGGCTTTTTTAAGGACATGTACCGCATTGTTGCCAGCGGCAATGTATGGCATGACGAAGTGTGCAACCGCGCCAAGGATGGTCATCTCTATTGGGTAGATACCACCATCGCTCCATTTATGGGCGATGACGGAAAGCCACAAAGTTACATTTCGATTCGTACCGATGTCACTCAACGTAAAGCCGCTGAAGATAAAAGCAACTATCTGGCGCTATATGACCCGCTGACCCAATTACCAAACAGGCGCTTGCTGCTAGACCGGCTGAATCAGGCCATGGTGTCTTGTGAGCGCAGTGGTCATAGTGGTGCGGTACTGTTTTTAGACTTGGACTACTTCAAAAAATTGAATGACTCTCTCGGTCACGCGATTGGCGACTTACTGCTACAGCAAGTTGCAGCCCGCATGACTAGCTGCATTCGTGAGGATGATACCGTTGCACGCCTCGGTGGTGATGAATTTGTCGTCATGCTGGAAGACCTGAGCGAATCGCCGCTTGAAGCGGCTGCTCAGGCAGAAATCATCGGCGAAAAGATTTTAGTCGCACTCAACCAGCCTTACCAACTGGCATCGCACGTCTATAGTTGCAGCCCGAGCATTGGCGCAACGCTATTCAACGGCAACCAGCTAGGCATGGAAGATGTATTAAAACAAGCTGATATTGCGATGTATCAAGCCAAGTCTGAAGGTCGTAATGCTTTGCGCTTCTTTGACCCTAAAATGCAAGCCAGCATTACTACGCGCATTGCGATGGAAAAAGATTTAAAAATCGCCATAAAAGAGCAGCAGTTCAAGCTTCTCTACCAAGCGCAGGTCTACCACAACGGAAATATCACCGGTGCTGAAGTGCTGATTCGCTGGCAACACCCTGAGCGTGGCTTAGTGTCACCGGCGGAATTCATTCCCTTAGCTGAAGAAACAGGTTTAATTGTACCTATTGGACAATGGGTGCTGGAAACGGCTTGCGCGCAAATCAAAGCATGGGAAAACAACACCTTCACCCAAAATCTACAATTAGCCATCAATGTCAGCGCGCGGCAATTCTATAAAACCGACTTTGTAGAGCAAGTTCGCCATGCACTAACTAACAGCAACATCAATCCTGACAGACTCAAGCTTGAACTCACAGAAAGTCTGGTATTAGACGACATTGCCGGCACCATTATCAAAATGCATGAACTACGCGAAATCGGCGTGCGGTTTTCTATGGATGACTTTGGCACAGGCCAATCATCACTCGCCTATCTCACACAGCTACCACTGGATCAACTTAAAATCGACCAATCCTTCATCCGCAATATCGGCGTAAAACCCACTGATGCGGTCATTGTGCAAACCATCATCGGCATGGGCAACAACTTGGGCATGGAAGTCATTGCCGAAGGTGTGGAAACAGAAGCACAGCGCGCCTTCCTGCAACAACATGGCTGCCCGATCTGCCAAGGCTACTTATTCAGCAAACCAGTGGCGCTTGAAGCGTTTGAAGCCTTGTTACATTTAAATTAACTCCAGTTAACTTCATTTAAATCCCCGAAAAGACATCATGCTAGAAAAAATAATTACACTCATTGCAGCGTGGATCATGGGCGTTATTTCCACCATGGGTTATGGCGGCATTGTGCTATTGATGGCGATTGAATCCGCCTGCATTCCCTTGCCGTCTGAAATCATCATGCCATTTGCGGGATTTTTGGTATTTAAAGGTGAGTTAACCTTGTGGCTAGTCGCATTAGCTGGCGCCGTTGGCTGCATGCTCGGCTCAATCCCCGCCTATTATGTGGGCATGTATGGCGGCAGACCGCTTGCCGAGAAATTCGGTAAATATGTGCTGATTTCTAAAAAAGATCTGGATATGGCAGACCGCTGGTTTGCGCAACACGGCGAAGTGATTATTTTCATCGCACGCTTACTGCCTGCGGTGCGCACCTTTATTGCTTTCCCAGCCGGTGTGGCGCGCATGAATATGTCAAAATTTATGGCTTACACATTTATCGGTTCGTTTATCTGGTGCTGGCTGTTGGCTTATGCCGGCATGAAGTTTGGCGAGAACTGGGAAAGCTTAAAAGTATACTTTCACCAATTTCATTACGTGATTGTTGCTGCGGGTTTAGTCGCGGTTACTTGGTACATCAGACGGCATTTTCAACGAGAAGAGTAAGTCGCTTTGAAGTGTTAATCTACTGACATAGGAAAAGCCTCTAGCTTTTCCTACAACTCAACCAGTATCCCCTTACTCAAAAACAACACTGCCTTCTTAATCGGCAATCCTTCATTAGCAAACAAGCCTGCATAACGCTCCAGTTGCGGGCGATGCTGCTTAGCTGCTTCCGTAAAATCGATATTTTCATCCAGCTGCGTGAGCTTATAGTCCACAATCCAGCGCACGCCATTTTCCACAAACGTGCGGTCTATCACATGATTGTGAACAGAACTCTGCGCCTCTTCTTCCTGCGCCTGCATCA
This sequence comes from Pseudomonadota bacterium, assembly GCA_040390265.1. Classification (GTDB taxonomy): domain Bacteria; phylum Pseudomonadota; class Gammaproteobacteria; order Burkholderiales; family Methylophilaceae; genus Methylotenera. The sequence goes on from JAZJYS010000032.1 coordinate 41,495, forward strand.
AGCTTAACTCACTCACGGCATGCGCATGCGGCTGAAGCACCCAGCGCCCTGCTTCGCTATTCAGGGTTGCCTGCAATGCCGCCAGCACCTGCGCTGCGCCTTGTTGTGCAGGCACTGCTGCATGCGCCTGCTGTATCAGCCACTTTTGCATGGCTGGCTGGCATTGCTGTAGACGTGCGGCATCCCATAATGCGAGATCTGTTGTGGCGAGCATCTCCATATATTTATGTGCTAGCGTACCGCAATGCCGTTGTAAATCTGCGCCTTTTAAATAATCAGCCAGACTTGCAATGCCTTGATTAGGTGCCAGTGTGACAGGGTTGGCATCCACGTTCGCATTCAATAGC
>JAZJYS010000032.1:41941-43663 GCA_040390265.1 Pseudomonadota bacterium
GCCTTGATTAGGTGCCAGTGTGACAGGGTTGGCATCCACGTTCGCATTCAATAGCACCGCATCTAAAACATGGCCTAATTCACTCGAATCAAGACGCTGCAATTGAGGCTGAAACTGGCTAATATCCATGCTCACAGCCCCTTGTGTAGGCTGCATCGGTACTGCTTGCTCAAAATCAGCTTTAACCGCAGGCCACAGCACCTTGAGCAAAGATTTTGCCGCAGGCCTTAACTCACCTTTTTTATTGGGTTGCATACTGGCAATAATATGCAATTGTCGTTGGCTACGCGTCGCAGCCACGTAGAGCAATCGTACAATTTCATTATCGCTACGGATGCCCTCTAAATCCTTGAGAAACTGATACACGCTAGGCGCGTTATTTTTGGTCGCCGCATTCGCTTTTTTAGTCGCCGTAAATGGGGCGGCAATCAAATGCAGATGCCCATCCACCATCACTTCCTGCCACAGCACCAACTCATTATCTGCATGTCTGGGTGGACGATTGAGGGCGGGTAAAATCACCGTATCAAACTCCAAGCCTTTAGACTTGTGGATGGTCAAAAACTGCAAGCTATCGTCGGCTTCTATGTCGGGCTGGGCATAGAGTTTTTGCATACCCAGTTCTAGCGAGGCAATATCCACATGACCGCTACGACTGGTTTTTTCGACCAAATCAAAAAACGCCTGTACATCGCGGTTATCGCCGGCATTGGCTAAACACTTGCCGCCGCCCAATTGCAACCATGTGCTTTCCAACCAGCGGCGAATCGGCATGCGCCCTTGCCCTTCAAAAGCGGCCGTCAACACAGATTTAACATGCGTCAGTCTAAGCAGGCCATCTGCACTTAGATTCTGCAAGCGAGCATCATCGTGCATCAACTGCCAAATCGTCGCACGATGATTATCGGCCGCCAGCGCATGTAAATCTGCCAGCGTTAAGCCGCACCAAGTCGCACGCAATATGTTTAACCAGTGAATTCTGTCTGCGCGGTGAAACAATGCGCGCGTCAGCGACAAGGCATCTTGCACCACTTGCCTATCATTCAACGGTTCGATGTCCAATGCCTGAAACTTCAAGTGCGAATGATTACGCCGTATCTCAGACACCAGCTCTTTTAAATGGCTGCGACTCCGCACTAGCACTGCGATTTTCACAGGCTTATCCGCACGCAATTTAACGATTAAATCCGCGACATATTGTGCTTCTATGCGCTTGGCATCTAGATTGTTATCAGAGCTGGCATCTGAGTTAGCATCCTCGGCACTTTCCTCGTCGTTCGCCGCCAAAATAAGCGGATGCAACACCACGCCCTCGCCGTCTATTGCATTGCGCGTTGCTATAAATTCACGATAGCTGATCGCACCCTGATTAATGTTGTCATTATCTGGAAACACCTGCTGAAAAGCGTGGTTGATCCAACTCACCACCTCTGGATGTGAACGATTATTGCGACTGAGTTGCAAGCGCTCTAACGGCAAATGCCCAATACCGAACTGTGATGCCTGCAAAAACAAACTCACCTCGGCTTTACGGAAACGGTAAATGGACTGCATTGGATCGCCAACGCAGAACAGCGTGCGGCCATCATCAGGTTGCCAGCCTTCAATGAGCTTTTCAATCAGGCGCATTTGCACCGGACTGGTATCTTGAAATTCGTCGATCAGCAAATGTGAAATCTGGTAATCCAGCTTGAGCGCTAAATCGGTGACGCCCTGCTCATT
>JAZJYS010000033.1:0-3356 GCA_040390265.1 Pseudomonadota bacterium
TGATTGGTTTGTTGCTTTACATTGGTAGTTTCTTTGTTAAAGGCAAGAGCCATGCGTTTGAGTAGTTCTACGCAGTAACGAGTAATGAGAGGGGCTAACGCCCCTCTCTACTACAGTTACAAATTACTGTGGTTACAAGCCAGTGCAATTGCCGCTTGGTGCGAACCCTTCAGTAATCAACAGTCACAAAGCAGTACTAAAGTAATCAATCGTACGACTTCATTCTCTTAATTGGAATAAACCAGTGGACGCTAGTAGCAACACGCCAGATTCAGTGATGTTGACAGAAGCTCAGCAAAACCCAAATATCAAGTCAGAAAAAGGTCAGGGAGATTTACCCGGTGACCTTGCACTGTGGATATTTATTTTTGCAGAAATGCTGGTGTTTGGCGTGCTATTCGTCGCCTACGCATTTACCCGAGCCAACAACGTAGCGCTGTTCAACGCCTCACAACTTACCCTGAGCCAAACTTCAGGTGCAATCAATACATTAGTGCTGATTACCAGCAGCTATTTTGTCGTGCGTGGTGTTTCCGCGATCAAGCGTGGTTTATCCAAACAATGCGCGTACTGGCTGACAGGCGCGCTATTACTTGGTGGTGTGTTTATCAGCATCAAACTTGTAGAGTTCTATGCCAAGTTCGCTGCCGACATCACCATGAGTACCAATACTTTTTACATGTTTTACCTATCACTCACTTTTTTCCATTTTATGCATGTGCTGATGGGTATGGTAATACTCGGTTCTATTATCGCGAAAGCGCACCGTGGCGGTTACAGCGCTCAAGAGCATGCCGGCGTAGAAACCGGCGCCTCTTTCTGGCACATGGTCGATTTTTTATGGATTATTCTATTTCCGTTGGTTTACATCATTCGCTAACAAGATCATGAACAACACTCACGCACTATCAAACCGACTACTTACCATCATCTGGCTAATACTGGTCGCGCTCACTATCGCGACATTCAGCATTGGCGAAGCAGGATTGTCGGGCAAGCATGTCATGCTCACTTTACTCGCCATTGCATTGATAAAAAGCCAAGTCGTAGCCAATTACTTTATGGATCTGCGCAATAGCAAACTGATCTGGCGCGGCATTATGTTGGGATATTTTGTGATTGTAGGCGGCCTGATTGGTTTTGCTTACCTCATCGGTTTGAAATAAATTCGAATACGCTCGATTCACTGGCACTCATTTTAAGACAGCACTGGACGCATTATGGAAACATTACCCTTTTACCAACAGCATGACAGCGAAGTAGAAATGTTTGAGCGTGCTTGGCGCAACCAATTACCTTTACTCATTAAAGGCCCCACTGGTTGCGGTAAAACACGCTTTGTTGCCCATATGGCAGCCAAACTTGGTGTGCCTTTATACACCGTAGCCTGTCATGATGACCTGACCGCGGGCGATTTAATCGGCCGCCACTTGATTGTAGATGGCCAAACCGTATGGAGCGATGGTCCATTAACACGCGCCGTACGCGAAGGTGGTATTTGCTATCTGGATGAAGTGGTTGAAGCGCGTAAAGACACCACGGTCGTACTACACCCACTCGCCGATGACCGCCGCATCTTGCCAATAGACCGCACAGGAGAATTACTGGCCGCACCACCATCATTTATGCTGGTCGTATCCTATAACCCAGGCTATCAGAACTTTTTAAAAGGCATGAAACCCTCCACTCGGCAGCGTTTTATCTCATTAGCCTTTGACTTTCCTCCAGCTGAGCAGGAAGTCGCTATTCTGACAGGTGAAGCCGGCATTGATGCCATGACTGCAAAACGCTTGGTATCTATCGCCAATGCCTTCCGCGCCCTGCGTGACCACGATCTGGAAGAGGTTGCCAGCACACGCTTGCTGGTATACGCAGCCAAGCTTATCAAAGATGGCTGTGAGCCAACGCTGGCATGTCGCACATCACTCGTGGAAACATTAACCGATGACCCTGAAACAGCAATGGCTTTACGTGAAGTGATTAACGCCACGTTTGGTCAATAAATGCTTTTAGTCGGGAAACCTTAATATGGAAGAGTATGTTGGCGAGCTTTGGCATAAACTGGTTACGCGTGCAGCGAACCAGCAACATGCTGAAGCTGCCGTGAGCTTAAATGACATCAGTAAAACTGCGGCCATTTTCTTTCGCGCACTAGGTGGTGACCCCGGATTAAATCTATCCGCCGCACCAGCGACACGACATGGTGCAAGGCGTAGCTGGATGCAACGCCTTGCCACTAGTGGCGAGCGTGTTGAATTATCATGGCGCGATGGTGAGACGCTACGTTTACCAGAACAAATCTCTTTATTCGCCGAGCGCAGCCTGAATCATGACTTGTATTTGTGGCTGGTCGCACTTTCGGCGGCAGATGTTGATGAAAACCTACCATGGATTGTTCGCAACCAAACGGCAACACGCACAACACTAGAGCACTTTCCGGGGCTGGTGTCGCGCTATCATCGGCTCGTCAATGCGTTGCTGCCTTTACGCACGTCACCCAACAGCCTGCCCAGCGCAGAAGCCGCGCAAGAAAATGCTATTCGGCAGGCATTACAGCAACCCGGTAGCGTACACACCTTACCTCCATCAAAGATTCCATTTCAACCCGTAGCAATGTGGGCACATCCAAGCCCGCCTGTAAGCCCATCAAACAAAGGCGCTACAGGCAATGGCGCACCGGAGCGAGAGTCATCTGACAACACGAATACCGCAAAAAGTCGCCGCAAACATGCCGCAGAACGTACCGACATGCCGGATGGGAAAAACGGTTTTCTAATGATGTTTCGCGCTGAAAGCCTGTTTTCATGGACTGAATATATCAATGTCAATCGACCTCAAGATGAAGAGGATGACGTTGAGAGCGCAGCGCTTGCCGCAGAAGACATGGACAGCATGACAGTCGCCCGTGACAGCGAAACCAGTGCCGCCAAATTACGGTTTGATCTTGATCTGCCACCTGCCGGCGAAGATGATGCGCCACTGGGTGAGGGCATATCACTCCCTGAATGGGACTACAAGAAACAGATCATGCAGCCCGACTACTGTCGCTTGCAGGAAATGGTATCTGCGCAAGCCGAGCCTTGCGAACTACCGACACAGTTACGCCGCACGGCACGGCGCCTGCGCAGTCAGTTTCAGGCTTTAGCCCCGACCAGAATCTGGCTAAAAGGTCAGCAAGACGGCGAAGAAATCGACTTGGATGCCTGGGTGCGCCAAGAGGCCGACCTGCTCAGTGGCGTGCATGCCGACAATCGCGGTCTGTATCGCTCACAGGTGAATCAGCAACGAGATTTAGCCTGCTTGTTGTTAGCCGACTTATCGCTCTCGACCGATGCTTATGCCTCTGACCACGCACG